>JAHBWO010000011.1 GCA_019636945.1 Nitrospira sp.
ATGTACTGCTGCAAGTGCTCGATGATGGACGGCTGACCGACTCGCAAGGCCGTACGGTCGATTTCAAAAACACTGTCCTGATCATGACCTCGAATATCGGTAGTCCACACATCCTTGAAGCTCAGCAACGCGGAGGCTCCTACGATCAAGTCAGGACGGTCGTGATGGGTGAACTGCGGCAACATTTCCGCCCGGAGTTCTTGAACCGAGTCGATGAACTCGTCGTATTCCATCCGCTCGGAACCGAACACTTGATCAAGATTGTGGAAATCCAGCTGGAGCGGCTCCGCAACAGACTCACGGAACGTCGGATCCCGCTGGCCATCACGCCGTCCGCGCTGAAACATTTAGGCGAACGCGGCTACGATCCGGTGTACGGAGCACGACCGCTGAAACGGCTCATTCAACAGGAGCTGGAAACGCCGATCGCCAGGTTGTTGGTCAAGGGAGAGTTGCGGGATGGAAATACCGCTTCGGTCGATATGAAGAATGGGGCCTTGCTGGTGACCCCGATTGTGGAGGGGGACGCGACTTCAGTTTCTAGCCAATAGACACCACGCCTCCTTGACTGTCGTGTGTCTGCCCGCTCTTGCGCTGTTTCTCGACCTTCCATTCCGTCGCCGTGACTTGCAGGAGATGGCCTTTCATTGTATGAAACTCGCCCTGAGCCAATGAGATGCCCTGAGCGTCCTTCACGTCGAGCTGGAGGACGACTTTCCCCGAATCCGCTTCCTTCATCAGAATGCGCTTGTCCGTCTTTGTGACCTCATAGGCGCGCCGCTCGTTAAACATCAGTGTGCTATCCACCATCTTGGCCAACATCCGGCCGTTCGAGTCGAACAACGCAAAATTGACCAGCAAGGCACCGGTCGAGGGATGGCGAGCCACTTGAATTTGCGGTATCCCCTCGACCTCGATCGTCCCGTTAAAATTCTTATAGAGATTCGAACCAATTTCGATGTCCATAGTCCTCGATAGAGTTGGGATGATACATCCAGGTTTCAAGTGCTTGCCCCCATGCTTGAAGCCATGTCCCTTTTATCTCTAAGTTCCACATTTTTGCAATCGTCGCTACCAGCAGTGCTGCTGATCCCTCATAGATCCGTTGAACGCCAAACCTGGACACATCATTCGTTGCCTACCCGCTCGTCCTAATGCTAGAGCCCCGTCCCCCGGACAGATGGCTGACCAAAGGTCCCAAGGGGATGATTATTCCCATGCAAATAGAGAGCGTTCTACAGATGGCCGAAGGATAGTCTGCTTCAAACAGGGGGAAGTTCCATTATGTGGTGAGCAGTCCAACATTCAGAACTACAACGTGAAGGCAAGCCACAAATCATCTGCACTTACGATTTCTTGATCCGATCGAGGATCAACGCGATACAGCCGCCCAACAGGCCTCCACCCATCACCGTCGTCAGCAGCTCCACCAGCTTCAACTCCCACACAGACCCTTGGGCCTGCATGACTTCTCTGACGCCTCCTTGCACCATGATGACGGACAACGCCATCGTGGCACCCACGACAAACCACCAGACAAACACTTTTACCGATGCCACGAAAGCCTCACACGTCGGGATTACGGTCAAACGAACGATACTGAATGGCCTCTGCGATATGCACGGTCTCGATCCTCTCGGAGTCGGCCAGATCTGCGATCGTCCGCGCGACTCGTAGGATACGCCCATGGGCCCGCGCGGAAAGTCGAAGCCTCGCCATCGCCTGCTCAAGCAACTCTTGAGCGGGTTGCTCCAGTCCACAATACCGTTTTACGAGCCGTGGCTTCAACTGCGCATTTGTATAGATCCCCTCCGCTCGATACCGCCGTCGCTGTCGATCGCGCGCCGTCACGACACGCGATCGGATCACCGCCGAGCCTTCCGATGCAGGCAGTTCCGTGCGCAGTTCTCGAACCGGCACCGGTGGAACATCCAGATGGATGTCCAGTCGATCCAACAAGGGCCCGGAGAGTTTCGCACGATACCGGCGGATCTGGATACCGGAACAGATACAAGACCGAGTGCGATCTCCATAGTACCCACAAGGACAGGGATTCATCGCCGCGATCAGCATGAACTGCGCCGGATACTTGAGCGTCCCACTGGCTCTTGTCAGAACGACATACCCATCTTCCAATGGTTGCCGCAACCCTTCGAGCGCACCTCGTTTGAATTCAAGGGATTCGTCCAAAAATAATACCCCGTTATGCGCGAGCGAGACTTCCCCAGGCTTAGGGATGGTCCCTCCTCCGACCAGCCCCGCGTCCGAGATACTGTGATGCGGGGACCGAAACGGCCGAACGGCCAGCAACGGCCGTTCCGGAGTAAGCAATCCCGCCACACTGTGTACTCTGGTCGTTTCAATCGCCTCATCCAATTCCAACAACGGCAGGATGGACGGCAAGCGGCGCGCCAACATGGTTTTTCCTGATCCAGGAGGACCAACCATCAACACATTGTGTCCCCCTGCCGCTGCCACCTCGAGCGCTCGCTTGGCATGGTCCTGCCCACGAACATCGGCATAGTCCTCGTCTTCCATTGTGCTGACCGCCCCCAAGACATCCTGGCGCGACTCGCTTGGAACAAGAGCCTGATTCCCTTTCAGAAACTCCACGGCTTCGGGAAGGGTGTGGACGGGATAGGCACGGACACCCTTGACCAATGCTGCTTCAGCCCCATTGTCAGCTGGGAGCAACAAATCGTAACCGGTTCGGCAGGTCAGCGCGAAAGACAGAGCTCCCGTAATGGGCTTCACACGGCCGTCCAACGATAATTCACCGACCACAACCGAATGATCCAGCATCGACTGCGGGATCACCTCTTCCGCAACAAGAATGCCGAGTGCAATCGCGAGATCGAGCCCTGACCCTTCTTTTTTGACCCCGGCAGGGGCAAGATTGACGGTGATACGTTTGGCAGGGAAATGAAATCCGGTATTTTTGAGTGCGGATCGCACACGGTCTCGGCTTTCCTTCACCGTGGCATCCGGCAACCCGACGACCGAAAATTGGGGGAGCCCACCGGAGATATCGACTTCGACATCGACGAGATGGGCGTCAAGACCGACCAGCGCCGCGCTCGTAACCCTGGCAAGCATAACTCCACGCCTTTCCCTATCTGAGCCGCAGCCAAAATGTGTTCATTATAGGGAGTCTCTCTAAGGGTTTCAATAGAACCGTTGCCGATACGCCGCTGCAGACGATGCCCGTCGCTCGATGTTCGTGAAGCCTGAGGCACGTTAATCCAAAACGAGATACGCTTCACGTACGATGATTCACGCGGAGAATGTGGGCTAGCACCACATCGACCGGCTCTGTATAATTCACCCATGCGCCGCTGGCCGTCTCACGAACAATCGGTTCAGGTGGACAGCCCACCATGCTATGCATTCTCCCGTCAGATCCTGGGCTTTAGTTTCGCACTCTGGCTGGTCATACTTCCGGCACATCATGATTCTGTCTTCGCTAATGATGGAACCACCGGCACTCCGCGGCAAAACACCAAGCAGACATCCCCGTATGTTGGATCAGCCATGGCGGTACTGGCCACCCTCCAGCAGGCTGCGGTCCTACCGCCAGAGGGTACACGCGAAGCCGATCGCGTCATCCAGACCGTCATCCAGCTGCAATCCGTCTTTGCTAAGGGAACGGATGCTTCGATTCAGGAATTCGCCCGGCGGGCCTTGGCCGACAAACATGGTGAACAAGCCGCAACTGGCCTCCAACAGTTTCGTACAAGCGGGTGGACAGCAGACATATTGGAAGCACTCGCGGATGCCGATGTGAAAGCCCAACTCGACGAACGGGAACAATTAACCGCAGGGCTCAGACAGTTCAACCTATCGCTGGATGATTTTCGGAAATTCATGCAACTCGTGCGCGACGGCCGATCGGCCCTCACGGCACAAGGATTGGTCTTTGACGAGGTCTATACCTATCATCGGAGCACCATGCCGGGCCCCACAGAACGGTAAACAGTGTGTCTCGTGAAACATATCTCGTTTTTCGCAACGACGAGCAAGCCCCCTAATATGCTACATCTTACGCTTCACACTTCAGGTTTCACGAACGACTAAACCTACAAGGAGAATCCCATGGCAACGAAAGCGTACATTCTCATCAAAGTCAAAGCAGGTCGAACGAAGGATGTGGTCGGTGCACTAAAGCGCATCCCGGGTGTTGAACAGGCTCACTCCTGCTTCGGCCGCCCGGATATTTTTGTCTTTATCAGCGTCCAGGACGAGCGAGCACTCTCCGACGTGGTGATTACGAAAATCCATTCGATCGATGGTATCGAAGAAACGGATACCCACATCGTGGCAGAATCTTAACCCACGTCACGACACGAGTGTATCTCGTGAAGCGTCGTGCGCGAAGTGTGAAGTGTCCGAATTCAGAGGCGAGATTCGTTTCACGCCTCACGATCAACGCTGACAAGAGCGCCACCGAGTTGGGCCGACTGGTAACAGGCTTCAGCAATCTCCACGGCTCGACATCCGTCTTCTCCCGTGATGGGCATGGGTGTGCCGTCGTTGACCGCCTGAAGGAACGCTGAGAGGGTATCGAGAACGGTCAGGGATGGAGAGATGTCGATATCGGCTGTCTTTTCACCGGAACTCATTTCAACGAAGATTCGGCGACGCATCCAGTCAGCCTCTACCCGTCCCTGTGAACCAACCCAGAGAGCTCGTCCCGCACGCGCATCCACAACTCGGGTGATTTCTATGCGACAGATCGTTCCCCCGGTGGTGGTAAGATGAATTGAAGCCATTCGTTCCGGCGCAATCGGCGGGATGTGATCCATCGTGCAGCGCACGGCTTGGACCTCTTCACCAGTCAGGAACCGAACCAGATCAAGCATGTGCACACCGATCTCCAGCAAAGCCCCTCGCTTCCCATAGCCCGCAACATGGTCTGGAGCCGTCTTCCGGATCTCGATCTGAAAGACTGCGTCGAGCTCCAGAGAGCGCCCGAGAGAGGATTGGAAACGCTTCATCTGCTGAATCGTTTTATCGAATCGAAGGGTCTGGGCCGTCATGAGCGGAATCCCGGCATCGTAAGCCAGAGCAACCATTGTTCGGGCATCGTTGGCTGTTGTCGCCAGCGGCTTCTCGACCAACAGCGGTTTGCGGGCCTGCACCGCAAGTCGGCAGATCTCCAGTGAGTGAAGAGGGGGAGTCACAACCACAATCGCGTCGACCGACGGATCAGCGATGAGCGCCTGAGCCTCACCGTACACCTTGACTGACTCGGCACCAGGGAGCTGAAACCCCTGTTCCGGATGTCGTCGACACACGGCCTGGAGAGAAGCCAGCGGGAGGTCATGAACAAGATGTTGGGCATACCGAGCTCCATGCCGGCCGACCCCGATCAATCCCACTCCAATGCGGTCTCTGTTCATGATACGTCGCACCATGGTTACTGTAGAGCCACGTCATCCGGCAGTCAATTGACATTCCCGCAACCGGCTTCATATAGTAACGTCATGTCCGGCACAACCGCGCTCCGGTAGCAGAACCTCAACCATGCCTACAGCACCAGTCACTCCATTTTCACTCGAACAGATCGGAACAGGAACGGCTCGGTTCCCCAGTGGCGTGCCGATCCCCACTCATAGCGACCAGATGGTGGACCCTTATTTCAAAAGCAGAATGCCGAAGGAGCACCAAGTCGATTGCCTGCTCTTTTGGCCGCAACAAGCAGGAACGTATCCAGGGCTTGTCCTCTTACATGATTGGTGGGGACTGACCGGCCAGATGAAGGACCTGGGAGCTCGCCTGGCCTGTGAAGGATACATGGTGATTATTCCGAATCTCTACGGTCGATTGGGCGGCATGGTGACCGCCAACGATGAGGTGGCGGCCGCACTGCTGGAGAGACAGAACGACGACCAGGTCATCACAGACATCAATTCCTGCTGTGAATACCTCAATACCCGCACAACGGCCAAGAAGAACATCCATGGGGTCGTCGGATACGGAATGGGCGGGACCTATGCGTTGCGGTTCGCCTGCCACCGGAAACGCTTGCGCGCCGCCGTCTCATATTATGGCAAGATGGTGACGCCAAACGAGATGATGAAAAATCTCTTTTCCCCGGTTCTCTATCATCAGGCGGGAAAAGACACCTGGGCCACACAGGACGAGATCGAACAACTACGGAGCGCCTCTGCAGAGTATGCCAAGCGGGTCGACATCCAGTGCTACCCCAACGCCTCACAGGCATTCTGCAACGAGATGAAACCAAGTGCCTACGATGCCGACAGTGCATCCCTCGCCTGGGAACGTACGGCAAGCTTTCTGAAGTCCTGTTTCCAAGGAACATGAGTCAGTGCCGCTCTCTCTTTGACGATTCTCCACACACACTCATCTATATGGCAAACGAGCTGAATCCGCGTCAACATGATCGCGAACACCACCGGAACAAGACCGACGTCCTCCTTATCCTGTTAGGTCTGCTCCTTCTCCCTTCGGTAACCATGGCAGGGGGACAAGCACCTCCGCAGTTGTTGGCCGACGCGGTCACGCAGCAAGCCGACCAGCTCGCGCTCCTCGAATCAGACGAGGGCGCATTGCGGTTATTTACGACATCGGTCGGACCTGCCCTTGGGCTGAAAGATGCGGCCGGAGCCTTGGGGGCCAGACTCCCCAGCAAAATGGTCAAGGAACTCGAGGTGCCAGAATTGTCCCAGTCTGTCGCTGAACTGATGAAAGCCCTGGGGACCTGGCAGGTGGCCAACGCCCTTCGTCAGGAGACAGGACCGTCTACTCCCATCCTTTCACTTTCTGCAACACGACAAGACTGGTTGCGGGCCGGAAACCAGACGACATCACTCTCCGACCTGCTCCGGCTGACCAAGGACGCGCGAGACGCTCAGACAGCCCAGGGAACAACGCAACCACCACACGTCGGCTTGCGCTTGGCGGCGGAACGGACGGCATTTGAGGCGAGTCACCTGGCCATCACAGCCTGGTGGAAGATCCATGGCTGGAAGGATCGGATTAGACAAACCAAAGGCCACTCACGCCTCTGCGGAACCTGGCAGTGGATCATTCATAATCACCAAATCCATGGAGAGCAGAAATCCACCATCATCTTCTCCCCACCGGGACGCGCTTCAGCCAATGCAGCTACGCCGGCCGAAAGCATCATTCTCGGCGATACCATTTACTTGCGCTGGGAACAGAACGGGCACATTCAAGAAGACAGTCTACTGTTTATCAAAGACGATCAGAAGATCGAAGGGTCTTTTGTGGACAATACCGGCGGATGGGGTCCCATCAGCGGAAAACGCCTCGCTCCCTGTAAGCCGTAGCCTGCACGACCCCGGGCTGGTTGTGGCGCAACCACGTGGATCACACTCTCGTGAAACGTCGCACGTGAGGCGTATCTCGTCCCGGACTAAGGCACTTCACGCTTCACGAACGACGAGCAACGAATATTGTCGCCGTAGTGTATCGGCAATTACCTGATTGCAGGAGACGCATTCATGAATCCTGCGGGTTAGGTGTTTAGTCCCACTTTGTGATGGTGTAGATTATTCTGCGCTACCACCGAAGGAGGAGCTATGGGACAAGTACTGCACGGGAGCGCCACCACGACGGCGGCGGTGCGTCGGGCAATCCAACATAGTCAAGAGAGCCTGAACCGACTGGCCGAGCGCTACGACATTAACCCGAAGACGGTCGCAAAGTGGAAGAAGCGCACAGATGTGGATGATGCGCCCATGGGGCCGAAACAGCCGCGTTCAACGGTGCTGACACCAGACCAGGAAGCCGCGTGTGTCGCCTTTCGCAAGCAGATCCTGCTCCCACTGGATGATTGTTTGTATGCCCTGCAAACCAGCATTCCTGCGCTGACGCGCTCTTCCCTGCATCGCCTCTTCCAGCGCCATGACATCAGCCGTCTGCCAGAGATGGATGCAGAAAAACCTGCCAAGAAGAAGTTTAAGAAGTATCCGATCGGGTACTTCCACCTCGACATTGCCGAAGTACGAACAGAGGAAGGGAAACTCTAGTTGTTCGTGGCGATCGACCGCACCAGCAAGTTCGCGTATGCCGAGCTGCATGCGCAGTACGGAAAGATGGAAGCGGCCCAGTTCCTACGCAACCTGATCGCGGCCGTGCCCTATAAAATCCATACGATCCTCACCGACAATGGCATCCAGTTCACCAACCGCAAAACAGATCGGCATGCATTCCCTCATATCTTTGCTCGCATCTGCCTCGAAAATAATACCGAGCATCGCCTGACAAAACCCAATCATCCTTGGACCAATGGTCAGGTCGAACGCATGAACCGAACGTTAAAAGAGGCCACCGTCAAACGCTCCTATTATGAAAATCACCAGCAGCTCAGAGAACACCTGCACAACTTCATGAATGCCTACAACTTCGCCAAACGACTCAAAGCACTGCAAGGACTCACACCCTATGAATACATCATCAAGAACTGGCAAAACGAACCACAACGCTTTCTCGTCAACCCAACCCATCACAAAGTGGGACTAAACAGTTAGGAGGTCACGCGCCAGGCTCGCCATCCCAGAATGCCCCAGCCCACGATGAAGAGAACGCCACCGACCGGCGTCACAGCCCCCAACCAGCGGATTCCTAGTAGCGACACGCCATAGAGGCTCCCCGAAAACAGCAGCGTTCCGGCCAAAAACAGCCACCCGGCCTTCGCTGCGCCTGCATCGCGCCAGATGCTTCCCACAAATCCGCATAAAACCATGCCGAACGCATGGTACATCTGATAGCGGGTTGCCTTCTCGTAGACATCCAACAGATGCTGATCCAATATATCCTTTAACGCATGCGCCCCAAAGGCGCCGGCTGCAACGCCCAATCCGGCACTGAGAGCGCCGATTGCCACCAACCGACGAGCTGCGACCTCGACATCCATCGTAGAGTGCTCCTCCGAGTATTCGCCCATAACCGTCCGACGCGATCATACGCGATCCCAGGAGAATACGCCATCGACGTAAAACCGAGATGCCGTGTTTTCATCTGATAGAATTAGGCTATGCAGCGCCGATGGATCACCGGATGGCTTCTGTGGCTCAGCATAGGCCTCTCGACTGCAACCTTGGCCGAAGCAGCCGACTCACAACAGGTTGAGCAACGAAAAGGTCTCACCGTCGACGATCTCACACGAGGACTACGGAGCGCCGCACGGAACATCGAAAAAGAGATCCCCAAAATCGGACCAGCAATTGGCAAGACGATTAAATCCGTTACAGGAAGTAATTCAGAAAAAGCCAAACCTCAAGATCCACCATCCGGTAAAAGGTAGGCTTCCTCTCATTCTTAAGCCGTACGCCCCTCAAATCAGCCTTTGATTCTTGCTGCTGACTCCTGTATGGTTACTACCTAGTTTTTGAACTCACTGCGAAAGAGTGATCATCATGTGGGACAAAAAAAGAGAAGGCGATTCCGACAACGGACATTTCACCGTGCTGGGAAAGGACGTCACGTTCAAGGGCATCGTCCACTTTCACAGTACGGTTCAGCTCGACAGCTCGATCGAGGGTGAAATCCATGCAAAAGGGATGTTGGTGATCGGTGAGAATGCCACGATCCGAGGGACCATTGTTGCCGAAACCATCGTGACCAGAGGAAAGATCCATGGCAACGTAACCGCGACCAGCAAAATCCAACTGCTCAAGCCAGCCGTTGTCCTTGGTGACATTTCTGCGCCGTCGTTCTCAATGGAAGAGGGTGCCTTTTTTAAAGGATCGATCGACATGGGCTCCCATCCGGTGGCGGATGA
Source organism: Nitrospira sp. (assembly GCA_019636945.1). Classification (GTDB taxonomy): domain Bacteria; phylum Nitrospirota; class Nitrospiria; order Nitrospirales; family Nitrospiraceae; genus Nitrospira_D. Next base: position 9,770 of record JAHBWO010000011.1, read on the forward strand.
GCTCCAACAGACGCCTCTGGTCTTGACGGAACCGCCTCAAAGGCTGACACTCTCCCGCCCGGTATTGATCGAGAGCGAGCGAGAGAGCTGACAACTGTTGCCGTGAGGCTCGCAGGACCAACTGCGAGTTCCTCCATGATCGCACCAGCGGGTCCCGCCTGGTAAGCTCCTTCCCGCCACTGCCTCCTTGTTGAACCGCCTCTCTCATTCTGTTGAGCCCAGTTACAGCCCTGTGCTGTGCAACCGGACGGCTGATGTCCTATTCCCTTCGCTCTCCTCCTTCCGCATCGGATCTCATTTCTGTAAGATAACAACCCTCGTCGTTGTCCGACCCGGAGATGGCCCAATGGCCCGAACTGCATCGTTCCATTCATTGGTTCGCGTGATGACCGCCGCATTCTTGGCTGAACGCCGGCAGTGCTCTGCTCGTGATGCGCTTGGAGCGATCCAAGAATTGAGGTCACGAAGCACCTCACAGTCGATCTCGCGTCGCCAGTTTCTACTCGGAGCCGGAGCAACAGGCGCCACCGTGGCTATGGCAACGATGACCGGACTTCCTCCACGTGCGACGGCCGCCAAGCCATCACCTTCCTTACTCTCCGTGGGCATCGTCGGCGCCGGACTCGCCGGATTGACTTGCGCCGACACGCTCAAGAGCCGTGGTATTCGAGCCACGATCTATGAAGCGGCAGATCGAGCAGGCGGCCGCTGCTGGTCCTTACGAGATCGTTTCCCCGGCCAGATTGCAGAACGAGGCGGCGAGCTCATCGACAATCTGCATAAGACCATGCTGGGGTATGCGAAACGATTCCGCCTTGCTCTGGAAGATGTCAACAAAGAGCCGGGTGCAGTGTTCTACCATTTCTATGGGCAACGTTACTCTGAAGCCGCGGTCGTAGCGGAATTTCGTGATTTCATCTCGGTGATGCGGTTCGACCTGAACCGTCTCTCGCGAGAAGTGACGGCGACCTCCCATACCATCGACGACGTGATCCTCGACCGTACAAGTCTACTGGCCTATCTGGAAGGTCACAACGGAGCCGGCGTCCCTGCAGGACCGCTTGCGAAGGCTGCGATCATCGCCGCCTATGAAGCTGAGTATGGACTTACAGCGGGAGACCAAAGTTGCCTCTCGTTTTTGTTGTTCATTCATGCCGACCGCCGCTCAAAATTCACTCCCTTCGGGGTGTTCAGTGACGAACGGTATCATGTCGTCGACGGCAATGACCGGATCATCGAAGGACTGGCCCGCGAGCTTTCAGGACAAATCCTATACGACACCAAACTCCTACGCGTCCACAAGCTGAGCGATGAACGAATTGAGCTGACGTTTCAACAAGGCTCCCGCACTGTGACCGTCTCGCATGATGTCGCTGTGTTGGCGATCCCTTTCACGACGCTTCGCCAGATTGACCTGGATTCCAGCCTGCAACTCCCTCCTGCGCAGCGGGCCGCCATTCAAGGACTGGGGTATGGAACGAACGCGAAAATGATGATCGGCTTCTCAAGCCGACCTTGGCGACCACTCGGCGGGAACGGAACGGCTTATACGGATCTCCTCCACGTGCAAACGACATGGGAAACCAACCCGACTTTGGGATCAGACAACCGCGGAATTCTCACCGACTATTCGAGCGGGCCCCGTGGAGCCGGACTGGACCCCGGTGCAGTCCAAACAGAAGTCACGGAGTTCTTACGAGATTTGAATCGAGTCTACCCAGGCACACTTGGAGCTGCGTCCAAGGATATACACGGACAGTACCGCGCACATCTCGAACATTGGCCGTCAAATCCTCTGATGGAAGGCAGCTATACCTGCTACCGGCCAGGCCAATTCACAACGATGGCAGGTCTGGAAGGCGTTCCAGTCGGCAATCTCTTGTTTGCCGGCGAACACACCAACTCGTTCTACGAATGGCAGGGCTTCATGGAAGGCGCCGCACTCTCCGGCATTGCAATAGCACAATCCATTCTGGCCAGGGCCAACACTCGTTGACGTAAATTCGTTCTCCCATGCCTCCAGCCAATCGTCCAACACGTGCGCATCGAGCTTCGAACGCGACATTTCGCATCCTGCCGCTTGGCGACTCGGCAGTCACAATCGAATTCGGGAACCAGATCAATCCGGAAACCAACTCCCGGGTTGTTGCATTCGCGAAGGCGGTCATCGATCAGCATTGGCAGGGTCTTCACGATATCGTCCCAACCTATCGATCGGTCACCGTTCACTTTGATCCGCACCAATGGGATTCAGCCACGTTGGCCAAGAGACTCAAGGCCTTACCGCGACGAGAACCAGGCCAGGCTGAACCACCAGGCATTCTCCATGAGATTCCCGTCTTGTATGGCGGGGACTGGGGACCGGATTTGGAAGAGGTCGCAACCTTCGCCGGTCTACAACCAGCTGAAGCCATCGCGTTGCACGTCTCGGTGCCCTATCGTGTCTATATGCTCGGATTCAGCCCAGGCTTTCCCTATCTGGGACTCGTGCCTGAACAGCTGGCCATGCCTCGCCGTGCAACTCCACGTACGAAGGTCCCGGCCGGATCTGTCGGTATCGCCGATCGACAAACCGGGATTTACCCCACGGCAACTCCAGGCGGGTGGCAGCTCATCGGGAGAACACCGATCTCTCTGTATCGGAAGGCGAGGACCGATCCGTTCTTGTTGAAGCCAGGTGATAGCGTTCGATTCAAACCGATTGTACGGGATGAGTTCGATCAGCTGAGCCGCGAGACCGAGCATGACGACCATTGATCTGAACAGTGACGTGGGCGAGTACGCCACCCCTGAGTGGCTGGCTCGTGAAGCTGAACTCATCCCACTGATTACATCCGCCAACATCGCCTGCGGCGTTCATGCAGGGACGCCCGATCTCATGCGCCGAACAGCGAGACTCGCCTCCCAGCACAGCGTCGCCATCGGCGCCCATCCAGGATTTCCTGACACAGAACATTTCGGACGCCGCGATCGCCAGATCCAGGCAGAGGAGGTTGAATCGCTCCTGTCCACACAGTTGAACACTCTTGCTGGTGTGCTGTCATCGGAACAACTGACGTTGGCCCATGTCAAACTGCACGGCGCGTTCTATAACTTGGCAGCAAGAGATCACAGGGTGGCCGAGGCCGTTACACGAACCATCGCATCATTCGATCCTCACCTGCTGCTGTTCGCTCTGGCCGGATCGGAGCTAGCCAAGAGCGGCCGAACCGCCGGACTGACCGTCATCGAGGAAGCCTTTGCCGACCGAGCCTACCGGTCGGATGGAACGCTCGTGCCTCGTACCGAGCCCGGCGCGATGATTGAATCTTCCCAACAGGTACGGCAGCAGCTCCGTGCGATCCTCAAAGGCTCTGTCACAAGCGTGGATGGGCAATCAGTACCAATCCAGGCTGACACCCTCTGTGTTCACCTAGATAGCCCGCACGCGGTTACGTTCCTCCGTCTGGTTCGACAGGAGATTGAGTCGGCTGGTATTCACATCGCCAAGCCGCTCTCGCCATGATGGAACTCCACCCGGCAAAGATTCTTGTCCTCAAGAGCGGGTGGCTCACCACGGTGCAAGACCTGGGACGCTATGGCCGTCAGCACTGTGGCGTGTCCGTCTCGGGAGTGATGGATTCCTTCTCCACGATTGTGGCGAATCGGTTGGTAGGGAACCCAGACCAGGCGGCAGTACTCGAATGCACACTGAAAGGACCGGAACTCCAGTTCGAACAGGATACCGTCGTGGCCATCACGGGGGCCGACCTCTCCCCGACCATCGATGGTCACAACGCTCCGACGTGGGAATGCATCCTGATTCCCCACGGCAGCCGACTCCACTTCGGGTTGCCACGAGCCGGGGCGCGGGCATACCTTGCCGTCGCAGGCGGCTTCGAAGTCCCGCTAGTAATGGACAGCCGCTCGACCCATTGGGCGAGTGAAACAGGCGGACATCATGGGAGACCGTTGAAATCAGGAGATGTCTTGTATGGTGGACAAGCAGGCCCATCTGTTACGCAACGAATCGGCACGGGACTCCCCGGATCGCTACACCCGCACTATGAACGCTCCGTCACCCTGCACATCATTCCTGGTCCACAATACGATTTCTTTGCCAACCATTCGATCACGGCCCTGACGGAAACCTCCTATACCGTCTCCCCTCAATCCGATCGCATGGGCTATCGCTTGGCTGGACCAAAGATCGCTCGAACAGACTCGGATCAATTCATCTCCGACGGTACTGCCATGGGAGCCTTGCAAGTCCCCTCAGATGGGCAACCGATCCTCTTGATGGCCGACCGGCAGACCACCGGAGGCTATCCCAAGATTGCGGTCGTGAGTTCGGCAGATCTCCCCCTTGCTGCACAACTGACTCCCGGCGACAGGATTAATTTTATTCTGTGCACCGTGGCCCACGCTCAAACCCTATTGCGAACGCACCGTGCCAGGCTCGACGCAGCCTTGCCGCCATCTGACAGGCTCCACACATGATCGGCTGACACAGTGATGCTGTCGAACCGACCCCTCCGACTGTTTTCGCATCGGTAATTCTTAACTGAAACCGTACTCTCTACTGGGGCCACACTGTATCCATTCTGATACTCACTGAGTCAAAAGAGATTCATTGCATCTTCTTCGATGTCTCTGATAACCACACAATACTTGAGAATTCACGACATTTCCCCACATGCATGATGTGGTCCGTTCCTTGCTGTACAGGGATGGTACTAAGCTGAGAAACGAGGAAGGCAAGAACAAGCAGGGAACTTTCACGAGAGGAATATACGATGGACACATCGCTATGGTTGAGTGCCGGCTGGTTACTCTTATTGATCGTGGTCAGTCTGACTGCTGACAAAAATTCCCTGTCGCAACAGACAGCAGTGGGGCCGGTACTCAGTCAGTCGTCATACGCAACCCCATCGCTTGAGCCAGGGTCAAGACACGGACGTACGGTCACGCAACAGCTCCGATAAGAACAACGCCCCTCCTGGAACAACAAGTCACCCCAGGAGAATCGGCCTGCCACCAGAATGCGGTCGTGCGATTAAAGCAGACAACGGTACCCTTGTCATGGATTCCAACAGACCACCCCATCCCCCCTGAAAGGAGACAGACGATATGGGTAAGTTGATGATCGATGGGACAGTGGATCTGTCACAGTTCTGGCCGATCGGCGAGTCCGATGCCGATACGACGAAGATTCTGCTGACGGTCTCTCCTGGTGCCGTCCAATACCACCCAACCGATGACGTTCCCCGCCCCACCACGAAATATGACGATGCCTGTGTCAAATCGTTCGGCCAACTGAAGCCGGTGATTAAGGATGGGAAGATCACCCTGCGTCTACAGGGACTCGACGCACCTGAGCTGCATTATCAACCGCAGTCGATGAAGGGGAAGATTTATAAAGGTCAGCCGTTTGGGAGCCTCAAAGGATCTGGGCTGGTCAAAAAATATCGCCAGCGTCAGGCGGAAACCGCCACGGTTCGACTGGGCCGCTACCTCAGCACACTCGGCGCCTCCCCGCTCCCCTGCCGATTTCAGACAGCGGTGACGGATCATGAAGGTCCGGCCGATGCCGTGGACAAGTACGGACGGTTCGTCGGTAACGTGTTTGTGAATGGGATCGACATCAATCTAGAGATTCTCCGGCAAGGACTGGCGATCGTGGCGCTGTATAACTCCATGCATCCAGCTGAAATGGACGCTTGCCTGGAGGCGTGGGCTATTGGGAAAACCGCCACCGATGGTGTGGCCCAATACCAGACCCGTATGATTGGTGAGTTCGACCCTCAACTCCTCTACCAATCCCCGGCAACAGCCACGCTCACGCCGGAAAAGACCAAGAAGTTTATCCACCCCAAGCTCTACCGTCGCCAATGTACCTGGTGGGCCTATCGCAAACTCGGCACATTCAAAGGCGGCTTCGACACCTATCTCAGCCTGTTTCCGGACGATGTGTTCTATGAACGGTCCAGCATGCGTGATGAAGGATTCTTAGCTGCGACCCCGTTCCAAATCGAAAAAATGGTAAAGGCCGGCCGGCAGGTGATCTATGCTCCGGATGAAATCGTCTTCAAAGAAGCCGGCTCACGGCGGTTTACTACTGACGGGCAAGAAATACGAGAATGGTAAGTCGGCTGGCACCAGAACATCTCTCAGTTCCAGGTCATCGAGAGGAAGTCGCAGAAGCGCCCCTTATTCTTCGCCTCTTTCTGGATGACTAGCTCGGAGCTTTTCCCGGTTTCAGAGACAGCTGCTGAAGGCGAAGCCTGGAGAAGCAAGGAAAGGCCAAGCCAGCCGGAAATGAATTCATTTGGATACACACTGAATCGAAAGAGATTCACCGCGGAGGCTTCACTATACATACCGACTGTGGTGCTCCATCGGTAAGATCATCCGTTCTTGCGGTTTTCATTGCGGCCTGTTCCTTGCTATACAAACAGAATACCGAAGAAGTTTTTCAGCGGATGACGACACGCTCTCCCTCGCTCATGATGAGCCCTAACTCGGAAATATCCAGATGGAGCTACCGATGACACACTGCCCAGAACCACCGTCTGATCGATTCTGCGACCTCGTTATGAAGGGAGGCATTGCCAGTGGGGTGGTATATCCCAAAGCCATTGCAGAACTCTCTCACCACTATCGCTTTCAAAGTATCGGTGGAACGTCTGCGGGTGCCATCGCCGCCGCAGTCACTGCTGCCGCAGAATACCAGCGACGACGGACCGGCTCACGCGCCGGCTTCGATCTGCTGAAAGGGCTCCCGAAGGAACTGGGAGAACAATCGGCCGTACCCGGGAAGAGAAAATTACTGAGCTTGTTTCAACCGCAGCGTCCCTTACGACGAATTTTCTCGGTTCTCATCGGGGCGTTGAATCACAAGAAAACGTCCTCGCGCATTTGGTCGATCATCTGGGGCTTTATACGAGCCTACTGGCCCGAGACCGTGAGCGCGGGATTGATCGCGCTCTTAGTCGGTCTCCTTGGCTTGGGATGGTTCGGCGCAGGTCTGACACTTGTCCTGACCGTTCCAGGCTTGGTTGGTCGGCGTGTCTACCATGATCTCACAAAGGAGTTAGTGGCCCATGATCTGGGCTTGTGCACGGGATTGACCGAACCAGACTCAGCCGACGAGGCGCTCACGCCGTGGCTCCACAACCTGATTCAAAAGGCTGCAGGGCTCCCGATCGACGGTGATCCGCTGACCTTTGGCCAACTATGGGACGCGCCGGGTTTTCCTCCTGCCTGGCTGAAGGTGCCGGATGAGCTCAGCCGCCGCTCAATCGATCTGCAGATGTTTTCCACCAATCTCTCACATGGAAGACCCTATATTTTCCCCTTACCCGATCCCGCCCCCACTCAGACCAAATACCGTACCCGTGAACGTCTCTATTTTCGAGAAAGTGAGATGAAACGGTGCCTCCCGGACAACGTCGTGAAGTGGATGGTCGACCACTCGCAGCCCTACATCATGGAGCCTGGGAGAGAGGGCGAAGATCCCTCCACCGATGACCCGACAGCGGAAGGTCTACGAGAGCTCCCTGAACCCAAACACTTTCCCGTCCTTTTAGCAGCTCGTATGAGCCTATCCTTTCCATTCCTGTTCACAGCTATTCCGCTCCATGCCATCAACTACGACGTACCTTCTCACAGAAAGTTTCAACGCTGTTGGTTTTCGGACGGAGGGATTAGCTCGAACTTCCCCATGCATCTCTTTGACGGATTGGTCCCGATGTGGCCGACGTTCGGCCTGAACCTCGAACCAGAGATCGAAGGACGAGACTTGGTCTTTCTTCCCCAAACTTATGCCCAAGGATATGGGGAACGCTGGAGTGACATCCCGGAACAGCAGGGGGCCAGCACCTTGGGAGGGTTCATCGGTGCCATCGTTGGAACGATGCAAAACTGGAATGACAATTCACTCATGCGCATGCCTGGAGTGCGAGATCGGGTTGCCCGAATCCGATTGAAAAAGGACGAGGGCGGGATGAACCTGAATATGGAAGATACCCTTATTAACACAGTCGCTCAGCGTGGTGAACAAGCGATTGATGAAATTCTGCGACGCTTTCTTGCTCCCGCATCTAATGGAAGGAGGATTAATGGGTGGGATGAACATCGGTTTGTCCGACTCCATGTGCTGCTAAAAATGCTGGCTGCTCGATCACCCGGCGTGGTTGACGCCCTCAACCCCAACTGCCAGCATACGACAGACTTTCCCGTATTGTTCCAGAACATGATGACAAATCAAACCGACCCGCCCCCTGGTTATGAGGAGCCAATGACACCGGCACAATGCCAAGTCCTCAAAACTCTTATTACCAACGTACAGGCTCTTGCAGCTGCTATGACGACTTCGACTGAATCGATTCCGTTTAAACCCATTCCCGGCCCAGAACTGCGAGTTCGTCCGCCACTCTAATGTGATTGGGAGCCTCGACCGTAAATGCTCGATCAAGGGTGTTCGCGGCCACAGGGAATCGATGCTGGAACTGGTGGTGGCCCGCCATTTCTTCTTGGTCTTCGCCCGCATGCCATCTTGGCACATCAGCCGAGCCACGCGATGCTCGCCAATGCAGTGGCCCTGTTTAACCAATGCGTTCCAGATACGGGGACTGCCGTAGGTTGCCCGCGACGCTTGGTGGATCACGCGAATGGCCGAACGCAGCAGACGCGTCTGGATGGATCGGGCACTCTCCGTCCGTGAACGCCAGGCGGAGTAGCCCGCCGCCGAGACTGTCAGGGCCCGGCACATCAAGCGGATTGGATAGCGACGGTCGTGCTCCTGGATCACTCGGTCTCTAATCGCGACTCCTTCGAGAAGAATGCCGCCGCACGTCGTAAAAGGTTCCGCTCCTGGTTCAGCGTCACGTTTTCTCGCCTCAGTCGCACGAGCTCCTCCTGTTCCGTGCGCCGTGACTCGCTGGTGTGGCCCTCAGATTTCGCCTGGCGTGGCTCAATCCGCCAGCGGTAGCGCAAATGGTCGGCGATGCCGAGGTCCCGGACGACTTGAGCAACAGGCCGTGCCGAGTCGCGCACCACCCGGACGGCTTCTGCATTCAATACGTCCGTGTAGCGCCGTCGAGTCTTCGTGGTCATTCGTTCCGCCAATTTCATCACATTCCTCCTTATCCAGGTGTCTGTGAAATCGGGGGAAGGTCATTATCCGCCCCAAGTTGAGACCAAACGCCCGGAGTACGCATTCTGTTGTGTGGAACAATAGCGAGCGTTTGGCTATACTTCATCTCCTATGTATCTTTTCCATGTACGGAGAAATCATCTATTGTCGATCCCGCGAAGCTTTTGTCGCCGAACTCCGTTCATGCTACCAGGGATCCTCAGTGCGGCTCTCATCACGGGCTGTGCGTCCATTGAGTCGTTTCATGCCGCCCCTCGTAACGTCTGCACGGGAGATATCGTCAATGTCACATGGCAAGCAAAAGGAACCGTGGAATTGAGGTCGACCCCACCGGCTCATCAGACGAGCGCATCGTCGTCCGAAGGATCGGCTCAGTTCGTCGTTCAAGAATCGACGAGGTTTGCGCTGAGGGCGAGCCGTCTCTTTTCGAAAAAGACTGCCCTGGCGGATGTCGTCATGGTGGCGAGGGAGTCCAAGGAGTTCGGCGATTTGGCACAGTGCGAGTCTCCTGCTGAGGGCGTGGGGCTTGCCTTGGTGCTCAAAGATCCTCAAGTCTCGTCGGCGTTGCAAGTGGCGACCGTCACCAATATGAATGCTCGGCCGATCGTCCTTCGTAAGGAAAATGTCCGTGTGGCCATCATGCCCGGTCAAACCTCCTCGGCTTTTTCCACGCAACCGGCAGCGGGCGCATGGGAAATCACGGCGGCCCTGAACCCACGGGAGACCTGTGATGAGGCCTTGGCCGAGCTCCACGACCGCCTGTCCATTCGCATTGCCTTTTCTTGCAGGGAGTAGCGATGCCGATTCCCGATCAGCTAAAGACCATTGTTGTGGTGATGATGGAGAACCGATCCTTTGACCATGTCTTGGGATACTTGGCCCTCCCGCAGTTTGGAGGCCGGAACGACATCGAGGGCCTGCAAAACTATGAGACTGATCCTGCCTTTGCGAATTTGTATGATCATCAGGTGTACCGCCCATTCTCGGCCACGGATGGTCCACTCATCAGCGATCTTCCTCATTCACGAAGCGAAGTGCATACGCAGTTGGCCTTTCGGGGTAAACGAGCGACGATGAGCGGATTCGTTCAGGCCTATGTGGAGTTAACCAAGAGTGTCGTCCAGAACCCTCCCGTGCTGGGGTACATGACCCCGTCGGATGTGTTCATGTCCAATTTCTTTGCCCGCAACTTTCTTGTCTGTGACCATTGGTTTTCCCCTCTTCCAACCGATACTCAGCCCAATCGGGCCATGGCATGGACAGGCTGCTCGCTGATCGACGATACCAAGGCGCGCATCATCCCCTACCGGGATCTTGTGCTTGACTGGCTCACGCAGCATGAGGTCACCTGGAGGGTCTACCACTCCGGTCTCTCATTCTTTCTGCTCTTTGGTCTCATGGACCTGGTGCTTGGGGAGAACTTTCGGAGCATCCGGGATTTGCCGGGCGATTTAGCGAACGGCGATACCGAAGAGATCCCGCAGGTGATTTTTATCGAACCGGAGTACAACGACTCACCCGTTCACTTTGGAAATATTCCGAACGATAATCATCCACCGTTGGCCATCGGTCCGGGAGAACATTTTCTTCGGGATATCTATGCAACCCTCTCCACGAGCCCCCATTGGGCTAATATGATGTTGATTGTCACATATGATGAACATGGGGGGTATTTTGATCACGTTCCGCCTCGACCGGTTAAAAGTGGAATCCCCGCTGGGGCGCAGTACTCCGATCCCTTCCTGACGACGGGCGTACGTGTCCCGGCGATGATTGCATCCCCGTTTGTGAAGAGTGGCAGCTGTTATTCAGGAACGCTGGATCATACATCAATCCTCCAACTATTCGCGGAAAAGTTCGCCGGAGATCGGAGGAAATATTCAGAAGACGTCTCTATCCGAATAGATCAAGGCATCGAAAGTGTGTCCAGCGCTTTGACGACAGTTCAGCGAAAGGATGTTCCGGTGGCTCCGGCCACTCCGTTCGTCGTCAAACAGCTTATGCGGTCCACCAAACTCGTACTGAACGAAAATCAGAAGGCGTTTACCTTGGCGAGTCACAATGTACTGTCCTATAATTCAACGCAAGCGATGCGTCGATTCCCGGAGCTTGTCCACTTCGATGAGTCTCAAGCTGCTCATCCCCATCAGGTCTCAGCGATGGTGCCCCAGCTCGATCGAATGCCTCGCATTGCAAAGCCGGTAAGAAGAACCCGCCTGAAAAGCACTGGTCGACGCCCCGCGAAGAACGTGCGTAGCAGGGCCAGAGGGTTGAAGAAACCCTTGAAGAAAAAGGGGTAGCTCATTTTGAAGGCCTGAAAGAAGTGAGCACACGTCGTGTCGCCACACCGCTTATTACCCAGATCCAACCGAAATTCACAATAAAGAACAGTAGAGAATGGAAATCCGTCAATCAGGGGTTGCTTCTTGTTTTATGCATTCCTCATTCACCCCATCCCAGACTTAGACATCGACCGTTGAGTTAGTGTTGCCACAGCACCGCAGTTGATCTCGTCGGCTCGTCTCGCTACGATGACCCTCCATGCAAACGAATCGTTGGAAGACAGGATTACTCTTCTTGATGCTGATTGCCTCTCTGGCCGGATGTGCAACGGCACATTACACACCTCTAGGTGATGCTGGAAGCGATGTCGTTGAGCAACTCAAAGAGAATATGTATCGGGTGGAATATCGGACGAGCGCGTTCACTTCACAGGAGCAACTGGACCGCTACCTTCGTCGACGCTGTGCCGAGCTGACGCTCCGAGAGGGGCACGACTACTTTCACATGGGTGGACGATTGGATGTGCTGGGACTCTCACGTCGGACAGCCATGACCGTGACGCTATACAAGAACCCAAAACCGGTTGGAATTCCTGATCTCCAGAATGCCAAGGACGTGTTCGCTGAAACGATAATTACCCCTCCCTCAAATTAGGCCTCCCCTAACAAAAAGCACTATCAGCTCTCATTTGCACACCAGTGGAGCCCCTCGGTACACCCTCGGTGAGCAAGCTGTTGAGAAAAACACCGTTGAATCGTCAGCATTGTTGATCGCTCACCAACTGAACAATTCTCCCGGATGCTCAAAATAACCCTGCAGCGGTGAGCCTCTGAGCAAGGCGAGAACGAAGCTGGATGACTTTTTCAACATCCTGACTAAATTTCCACGACCACACCGATTTCGACGACCTGTTCGGCAGGAATGTGGAAGAAGGAACTGGCGCGTTGAGAGTTGCGGCTGAGGAAGACGAATAGCCTTTCTCGCCACAACGCCATACCCGGCTTGGGTGTCGCCAGTGAGTTCACACGACTCAGGAAGAACGTCGCTCCCTCAAGATCTACCTCCAGCCCTTGGGACCGGCAGGCTGCGAGCAAGCGGGTGATATCCGGCGTCTCCATGAACCCATATTGCACCACAACGCGCCGTACACCCGGCGCGAGGGGTTCGATCCGCACGTGATGGCTGTTGGTGACGATCGGCACACGTGCCGTCGTGGTCGTCAGGAACACCAATTCCTCGTGCAGCACATGGTTGTGCCGGACGTTTTGCACGAACGACGGCGGCGCCAGTTCCGGGAACTGAGTCAAATAGACGGCAGTGCCAGGAACACGCGTGAGCGGCTGTGCGAGCACCTCTTTGAGATAGGCATCCAGTTGCGGCATCCTGCTCCACAGATGCTTGGCGATGAGCCGACGACCGCCATTCCACGTCGCCATCAAGAGAAAGAGCCCTGCACCCAGCACCAGCGGCAACCACCCGCCATGCGGGATTTTCAACGCATTCGCGCCAAAGAACGAGAGGTCCAGAGTCAGGAAGAGGCCTGTCACAAGCCCAGCCAGCGGCCAACTCCACTTCCATTGGCGCCGCGCGACAACAAAAATCAGCAGTGTGGAAATGACCATGGTGCCGGCCACCGCGATCCCATAGGCGGCGGCCAAATTGCTGGAGGTGCCGAAGAACAGGACCAAGCTGATGGTACCGATCAGCATCAGGATATTGATGGCGGGGAGATAGATTTGTCCGATCTGGAAGGCCGACGTATACCGAATCGCCATACGTGGCAGATAGCCCAACTGAATCGCCTGCTGTGTGAGAGAAAAGGCTCCGCTCAGCATCGCTTGTGACGCGATGATGGTGGCCAGTGTCGCGAGCACCACGAGAGGCAGAAGAAACCAGGTGGGCGCCAGTAAATAGAACGGATTCACCACGGCCTCCGGCTGCCGGATCAGCAAGGCGCCTTGTCCCAGATATTGCAGCACGAGCGACGGCAAGACCACGCAGTACCAACCGAGACGGATAGGGCTCTTCCCAAAGTGCCCCATGTCGACATACAAGGCTTCAGCTCCCGTCACGACAAGAAACACGCTCCCCAAGACCGCAAAGCCTTGTGTCGGATGGTCCAACAGAAATTGAACGGCGTGGTAGGGGCTGAACGCGACAAACACATCCGGAGTCTGGATCGCGCTGTTGATCCCCAAGACAGCCAGCGTGACAAACCAGAGCAGCATGATCGGCCCGAACCATTCACCCAGTCGTCCTGTCCCATGCGACTGGATGCCGAAGAATGTGAGCAACACGATGATGGCAATCGGAAGCGTATAGGATTGATAGGCGGTCGTCTCGACGGCAATGCCTTCCACCGCACTGAGGACCGAGATGGCCGGCGTGATCATCCCATCCCCATAGACCAATGATGCACCGAGCAGCCCAAGTGCGATCACAGGGCCGATTCGTAAGGGAAACGCAGATTCTTCGCGATGGCGCTGCCCCAGGGCCATCAAGGCCAAAATTCCACCTTCACCCTGGTTGTCGGCTCGCATCACGAACAGCAAATACTTGATGGTCACGACTAAGAGCAATGCCCAGATGATCAGCGACAAGAGACCAGTGACCGTCGAGAGGGTGACGGACAGGTCGTGCGAGGCGTGAAAACATTCTCGCAGCGCATATAAGGGACTGGTTCCGATGTCGCCGTACACGACACCGAGCGCGGCGAGCGCCAATCCAGACGTGGTCGATCGTTGAGGCTGATTACTCATGGCGGAGAGCGTGTGGTACGAGGAAAGAGATTGTGCGACTAGGGTCTCGGATGGTCTGCATAATGGGGTGTTCTAGCCAGGGCGTGAATTCAGGACGAGCAATTCGTTAGTACGCTGGTTACTTCCAGCCCACCGCCTCACAGCGGCAACGAGCATAGAACGCGTCAGGGTGATTGCCCCACGCGAGCAAGGCAGTCTGCATGACCGTAAGCTCTTCTTCGGTGGCCCATCGCTCCTTGAGAATCAGCGCCCGATGTTGATTCAAAAAGATACTGCCGAAGTACCGGCTGAACGCGGCAGTCTGCTCCGTGGTGCTGAACACGTCAGACGAGACTGCCACAACAACATTCTGAAATCCCGTTTCTCGTAAGAGTCGGCGCTGCTTTCGTCCGAACCGCGTATCACCGCCGTTGTGTTCGATCACGCGCGATGTGAGACTCCAGAACCGCTCGACATCCTCCTGCAGCGGATAATACAAGTCTCCGTCGCCATCCGTATCGCGCAGTCCAATGACACCCCCTGGTTTCAGCACGCGCCGCAGTTCCCGCAAGGCTTGCACCGGCTCGGCCAGATGGTAGAGAACGGCATGTGCTAGGACCGCATCAAAGGTCGCATCTGCAAAGGGGATGTCATAGACGCTGGCATGCTGGAACTCAACATTGCCGATCCCACGCTGTTGCGCTTCACGGCGCCCGATCTCCAACTGACTCGCTTCCACATCAATTCCCACCACTCGACCTTGTGGGACGAACGATGCCAGCGTGACGCTGATGCCACCCGGCCCGCATCCACAATCCAGCACCTGCATGTCCGGCTTGATGTGCGGCACAAAAAACGCGGCATCACGTTCGGCACTCCGTCTCGCCAACCCTTGCAAAACCATCGGATCATAACCTGCTGAATAGACTTCATGCTGCACCAAGGGAGGTTTCCGAGACGCGCCCATGTCGGCAGACGAAATCCCGTCCAAATAGATACCGAACTGATGATCATCCAACATCGCGCCAAGCCTTGCACAGACCTTCGCGAACAAGTCGGCGCCACGCGGACTGGAAAAGTCGAGCATGCCACCGGCGATCACCCAGGTCGTCAGGGGCGCAGCCAGTCCGGCCTGAACATCCTGCTTAAGGTCCTCGATGCGATACCCTTCAACGCCATCGGCCAGGAGTGTTTCGTGATACACCTTCAAGAGGGACTCCTCCGTGGCCCTGCGCTGCTCCACCGGAAGCGAACCGGAAAGGAAGTAGGCCAAATCACGCGGACCAGATGCCCGCCGTGCCACCTGCCAATCGAAGACGGTCACATCCCTTCCCTTGCGCGTCGCAACAAAGGCGAAATTGTCCGCCCGAAAATCTCCGTGCGTCAATGTCTGCGGTCTGCTTGATAGTTGAGCAATATAGCGCGGTAGGAGCTCACCAAATCGCCTCGCGAACTCCTGCATCCCCGGCATCCCCATGTCAACGCACCGCTGTTCAAATCGCGGCAGCATCGTCCGGTAGAGACCGATCCGAACCTCAGCTTCGTCACCGAGGGAGCGCAACCATGGTAACTGTTTAAGAACGGGATCCTCCCAGTAGCGGGCGTGCAAGCAGCCGAGTTGCCGAACGACAAGCTGAGCATCCGTGGCAGAACAACCGGCCAGATTGTCTCCAAACTCCGCGTGCGCAAGATCCTCAAGGAGCAAGAGACACTCACCGGTCTTTTCGTCATAGAGACTCAGATACGGGCGAGGGATTGGCAGAGGAAAATCCGGCAATGGAGCGAGATCCCGGTAAAAGCCGGTCTCGGTTTCGTAGAGGCCGACCCGACGCAATTGTTGCCGAACGGCGGGATCCGCTGAAGACAGCTTGGCAAAGGCCGTGGTTGGAGCACCGACTTCGTGTTCATCGTATTCAATCGCGAGGCGAGCAGTTTGCCCCACAAAGCCACTGCCTGCCGCAATCGGATGCGCCTCGATCGCCACCACCTCGGCATCCTGAATAATCCCGGCATGCCGCAAAGCCTGTGTCAACCAGTCTGAAGTGATGGCGCTGGGTGTGAGAGGAATGGGGAGATCGCCTTTGTTCATGGAGACGAAGAGTACCATACCGCCTCACAAAGAAATATGCCGCGCAAAGAGCTGTTCGGTGGTGAAAGTTCCGACTCAACAGAGTTGACACACGCCATCAGCCTGCGTACCCTCCCCCGTTCATGAAGACAGTTCACACTCTTGCGATCATGCTGGCACGTGCGTTTGGTGCCTGGCTCTCGCTCGCCTGCGCCATGCTGTTGCTCGGCTGCGAGTATGTCCGCCCAACCATGAACGCGCCCTTAGCCCACTGGGACCCAGCCTATGGCTACCGATCGACGAACCTGCCTCCGTCTAAGACCGGCAGCTCGGACAGTCTGTTCATCGTCGCATCGTTCTCAGGTGGCGGTGCACGCGCGTCCGCGCTCTCCTACGGTGTATTGCAAGAATTGGCACGAACTCCGATCACCTGGGAGGGACGTCAGAAACGACTGGTCGATGAGTTGAATATCATCAATGCCGTGTCGGGCGGTTTCACCGCGGTATATTACGCGCTCTACGGTAATCGCATCTTCCGGGATTTCGAGACCTTCACTTCTCCGAAAGACTGGGAGAGCGAACTTCGATCCAGAATCTTCCGCTCTCCGTCAAACCGCTTCGACTCTGGTCTCGTATTTCGGTCGGGCGCATATTCGCTGAGTTGTTGGACGAAGCCCTGTTCAACAGCCATACCTTCGGCGATTCCCAACCGCCGTCAACGCCCCATCATCAATTTGCATGCCTCCGACATGGCCTCCTCTCGCGCTTCGAGTTCAACCAACGGCAATTCAACATTCGTTCGGACTCAGCCAACTCCCCTTGTCGGTCGCTACCGCCTCCACGATACCGCTCTTGTTGAGCCCTATTTCGATGACGAACTATGCCGGCCAATGCGGATTTCAACCTCCGGCTCGCTGATTATGGAAGAGCGCCCCACCGCATGGGGACGCCAGCGCGCCAGGGAGCTCCGGTCCTATCTCGACACGAAACAACGTCCGTATATTCATCTTCTGGATGGCGGGCTGTCCGACAATATCGGGATGCGCAGCGTCTTGGAGACAACGGCCCTCTTTGGAGATCTGGAGTCGACATTCCAGATGCTCGGAGCCAAGAACATTCGAAAGCTGGTCTACGTTATGGTGAGCGCGGAAACCGCTCCGGATATCACGCAATACCAACTCAACGATATTCCTGGCCTCATGCGCGTGAGCCGGGCCTTGATCGATATCCCCATCAATCGCTACTCGACCGATACGTTGCAACTCATGAATCACGCCATACAGCAATGGCGCCTGCAGCTCCGGCAGCGGCCCGATAACCTTCCCAGCATATTCGCACCGGACGCAGACATTTACTTCATCAACGCAAGCCTGACAGAAATAACTGATCCGGAGGAGGAGGCGCGCCTCATGAATATCGCCACCAATCTCGCCTTGACCAACGAAGAAGTCGACCACCTGCTTCAGGCCGGCTCGCGCTTGCTACAAGACAATCCTGAATTCCAGCGTCTAATCAGAGACCTTGCCCTTGATGCCGCGACAACTTCGTCCGCTCCCTAGAAACGGCGAGCTAGCTCGAGTCAAAACAGCATGCGCAGGACGAACGGCAACAGATTGAGTGATAGAAGAAAGCTCGAGAGATCTCGGAATTCCTTTTTCCAGACCATCGCGTTGGCCCTGCTGCTATCCGGCTGTGGAGCAACAGAACTCGGGATGTGTGCACCACATATCAAGGAAGAAGGAACGCCGACCCGGAATTGGACCGAGTGCTTTGAGGAACCTTTCTCGCAGTCAGGAATCACCCATTCCGTGTTCTGCCTCAAGGACGACACGGCCAAACCTCCGGTACTCCTGCTCCACGAGATGACCGGACTGTCCCCAGGAACACTGGCCTATGCCGAGGAGCTCTCAAAAGATTTCACCGTCTACGTGCCGTTGCTGTTTGGCGAAAAAGGCAAGTTCTCGCTGATTCACGGATTGGAGGCCTATTGGTTTCGTGGCGTCGTCGACTTTTTTCCCGGCGGGGAATGGGGAACGCCCTCCCACGGAAGCGCGCCGATCGTGAACTGGCTGCGCGGCGTGGTCCAGAAGATCGAAGACCGGCACACAGAGCAGCGTATCGGCCTCATCGGCAATTGCCTGACGGGTCCATTCCCGCTCGCCCTGTTGGATCATCCCCTGGTCGCTGCAGCAGTGGTGGCCCAACCAGCGCTTCCTTTGCGCTTCTGGTGGTACACGGACACAGATAAGACATCCCTCGGCATATCTGATGACGATCTCACGATCGCCAAATCGAGCACCGCCAAAATTTACGGATTGCGGTTCGAAACAGACTGCATGGCTCCACCTGAGAAACAGAAAACTCTGAGCGATACCTTCGGCAGTCGCTTCATCAACGGAACCATCCCGGCCAGGGCTTATCAGACCGATGGCAAACCGACGCATGCCCATAGCACGCTGATCGGTTCGTGGAACGAGCGGGCTCAGGCCGGACAGGCCTCACGTGATGCGCGAGAACGAGTACGAACTTTTCTCCTGGAGGAACTCACCAAGCCTCGCGCAGAAGGGTGATAGGTGACTGGTGCAGGCTCCTAGGGCGCCACTGTTCTCACGCTCAAAATGGATCGGATTCCTTGTGAGCCTTCCGCGCTTTCTATTGAAACTGCGGGGGGAGTCCGTTACAGTTTGCTCCATCATAGGCTTACCTTAGGAGAACACCATGCATAGAAGCTTTACTCCATTCTTATTGCAAGGAATACTGGCAGTCTCTCTCGCATTCGGCCTGGCTCCTCACCTCGCTTCTGCTCACTCCCCTGACACTCATTCCTCCGATACCGCCGATGGGGGATGGGTCCATGAAGGCATGGCCGACGAAGGCAAAATCACAGGAGGCTTTCGTGTCGGGCCGAGCTTCACAACTCAAGACTCGGGCTTGTCCACTGTCGGCCCCGTGATCAACTTCCAAGGTATGTATGGACTGAATAAATGGTTCAGGGCAGGAATGATGCTGGAATGGCAAAATCATGGTGTCGATAATCCGGGAACTGGCTCCGTCAATACCGTCACCCTGCTGCCCATCAACTTGGAGTATCGCCCTGGACATTTTGGCAATCTGATTCCCTATGTCACGACTGGAATCGGGGTAAACATCAATACCCATAATGTTTCTGACAGTTTTGCTTGGCGGGTCGGGGGAGGTCTGGACTATGCCTTGACCAATTTGGTTCCAGGAGCCCCGCAAGGAATGAGGCTGAACGTGGAAACAGCCTGGAAGCGGAATCATGCCAACGGGGATTTTTCCACCATCGGGTTATTGTTCGGGGTTCGCCACACCTTCTGAACAGTTTCAAAGCCCGTGAAGCGTATTTCGTGAAACGTGAAACGAACAAGCGCCGGAGCTGAAGGTCTGTTGGCTTACTGCGGTTGCGCCTGCGAAACAGTGCGGCTTGGATTTCAGCGAGGTCAGTCAAGCCTCACGAGGAGGCTGGACAAATCGAGGCGTTACCTCGTGCTACGGGGTGACGCCACGAGCATTCTTCCGCCATTCCCATGGCGGAACTGGATCCGGATCAGCCCACAATCCCCTTTGGGAGTCGCGTGCCTCTTTTTCCAGCGCCTCCAGCTGGGTATCCTGAGGAACCTGCTTCCGATCCCACCAACACCAGCCCTGCTGCACCAACGTCTGGCTCATGTTCCTGTCGTCTGGAAGGAGCACATCCGCCACAACACGCCCCTGCTTGTCCTTGCCATAGATCTGAAGCGTGACGTCCATGCTAAACCCCAGATCCGACGTCGCTTGCTTGGCCTGCTCACTGTAGGGCTGGCCACTTCTTGGACAGGCAATCCCATTCAAACGAACTCGTTGCGCTTTCCCATTGCGCACCACTTCAATCGTGCCTCCATCAAGGATGGTCACCACCTGGCCCCCAAAGGGGAACGCCTCTCCTCCACTGAGGAGCACCCCTGCCAGAAAGACGATGACGGGGAGGCTTGAAAGAAATGGCTTGGTCGAATGAGTCGTTCGTTGCGTCATAGGTACCCCCCTCAACACATCTCGATTGCCCCCTTGTGTACTACACTGTGGCCACGGAAAGTAAGCCCCTGGGTATGCCAACTTCCGCGAGACATGCGGAGATAAAACTGTCGCGCCATGCACGTCATGCCCTTCGCGATTTTGTCGGGCTGGGGCGACGCGATCGCGCAGGATTACAGTGGGTTAAACTTGCGCTGGAAGTTTTCGCCCTGACTCACTTATCATAAGTCGATCAATCGGCCCGGAGGTCTCCATGGGCGCCACCAGCATTTTTCGGCTTCTCATCCTGATCATTCCTCTTACCTGGGTAGTACTTCGTCTCTTGCCTGCCGATCACTCGCGATCCAGCCACCTCCGGGGCATCACGCAGTCCGCGGAGGAGTACAAATCCCATGAAGAGACTGACCTGTTCCTACGTCACGAATCCATTTTCGAAGCTCATTACCAGTCACACTATGCGACCTCAGGGCAGACCTATCAGCATTATCGACTGGCCTATAAGTATGGCTTCGATCTCGCCCAGGATCGCGACAACCAGAAGATGGACTGGAAGCGCCTTGAACCGCTCGCGAGACAAAACTGGAATGAAGGCATCATGGGATCGTGGAACCAGCACCAGGAGGCTATTCTCTACGGATGGGAACAGGGCATCAAGAACCACGGCGGATGAGGGTCGAGGCTACAATGCACAACCTGAGACCCGACCTACATCCCCATGCGTGACAAAGACCTCCAGATGAGAAATAACCGCGCCTGCTGACCGGGCCATTCGAGAGGGACACCTCTCTCATGTTCCGTTCATTTCTTCTCCCCAGCTCCCGAAGAGCACGTGCTGATTCCGAACAACATGAAGAGTGGGCAAAACCCCACCGCTCCGGTAAGCAACAGGATGACCCCGACGGTAAGAGCCGCACCTGCCATGCCAGTGGAAAGACCCGCAAAGAGACCGATCAAGATCGCCACTACCCCGATGCCCATCCGTATAGGCCTTTCAACGCCGCCCACATTGCAGGTCATGGCTACACCTCCTTGTTAAGTCTTTCCGATGTTCGAAAGAATTCTACACAAATCTCCTCATGATCAGGCTCTGCATCACGACTATTTCATTGCGTGATCTTTGCGGCAAGCACATCGACCTGTTCAATCTTTGGTGGTTCGGCCAACAAGTCTGCGGCCTTCGCCATCAGAGCCGCCGCAATTGCCCCCCCAAGATGAGCCTTTCGACCTGCATCATCGGCAAATGCATCGAAGATGCCGAATGTCGATGGTCCCAACCGTAACGCAAACCAGACCACGGTCGCAGCCTCCTGATTGGCTAATGCCAGTCCACTTTCGAGAAAGCTAGCCACCTCGGCTTCCTTTCCCGGTTTAGCTTGCAGTCGCACCAACAGTCCAACACGTACCATGATGTGCCTCCCGTTCTGAATGTGTGAGTCGTACCGTGCGCATTCTAGCGTCACCCTCGTCGATGAACTAGTGGCAGGAATGACAATTATGATACAGTTCTCGCCATGCGCATTTACGTATTGACGCTGCATAACGTCTTCGATACCGGATTGGCCACACTGCTCGACACCTTCGGCACGGCGAACGCACTGGCGGAATCCACGGGGACATCATCGACGCGTTTCGATGTGACGATCATCGGCGTTCGACCTCATGTGCGCACAAGTCATGGGCTCACCGTACCGGTACGGCCGGCCACACGGCTTGCGCGCCCTGATGTTGTGCTTGTCCCTGCCGTCGGAGCGAAAATGCCGGAGACATTGCGAGTGGCACTGGAACGACGAGACACGGCCGATGCACAAACTCTTTTGCGGAATTGGTTTGATGCCGGCACACTCGTTGGAGCTGCTTGCACGAGTACATTTGTGCTCGCCGGCTCGTCCCTCCTCGATGGCCATCACGCAACCACGTCTTGGTGGCTCGCCCCGTTCTTCCGTGAACGATACCCACATGTCGTGCTCGACGAATCACAGATGATCGTCCATGCCTCACGGTTGGTCACCGCCGGTGCGGCATTGGCCCATCTCGATCTCGCGCTTTGGCTGGTGCGTCGCCAGAGCCCGGCGCTGGCGACATTGACCGCACGCTACCTGGTCGTTGACCCGCGACCATCACAGGCAGCGTTTGCCATTCCCGATCATCTTGCACACTCAGATCCTTTCGTCGAACGATTTGAACGATGGGCTCGTCGACGATTGGCCGATGGTTTCTCCCTCGATGCTGCCGCTCATGCAGTCGCTACAAGTCCACGAACGTTGACACGCCGCCTTCAAGCGGTACTAGGCAAATCCCCGCTCGCATACTTTCAAGACCTTCGCGTGGAACATGCGATTCATCTGCTGCAGACCAGCACGAAGAGTGTTGATCAGATTGCCACTCAAGTCGGCTACGCAAGTGGCGTGACACTGAGAACGCTCATCCGGCGCAAGATCGGCCGTGGCGTGCGCGAGCTGCGGGTTCGCACATGAGCATGTTCCCGGCCGTGATGGCCCGAAACGTCAGGCAGATGATAGAGCGAAATGTATGCTGATGGGATCCGATGGTGAGGCACAAGAGAACATTCGAAGAGCCAGATCATACATCGTCCATGCCGCTCGCATTGAGAATGAACATGTTATCAGGAATCAGTGATCCGCACCGATTCGGTGCATCCGGTCACAACGACAGTCGGCGCGCAGATCGTTCAAAAGCGAGGATTACAAAGAGCCTTCGTTTGGCTACTGCTACCTCATGACCTTCCAAGCCGTCACATTCGCCCCGCAGCCTTCTGTGCCAAGGCCTTCAGTTTCGCTTCGTCGCCGGCGCCTTCCCTGATCGAAAGTTGTGCCAACACCGCCCCTTTCCTCATCGTGAGTTCCAGCGAGCCGAGATCGAGTCTCCCCCGATCTATAAAGGCCTCCTCTCCAAAACCGCCCACCGTCACCGGCTTTTTCGCGTCCTTGCGCATACGTGCGAATGCATCGCCGGGACCAATCCAGATTTCAAACTCATCCTGGCCATTGGCAAACTCATAGGTACACGACTTGGCATCCGCCAGCGTGTCACCTTTCGGCATTCCCTTCAGCTTACTCAGGACCTGCTCGACCTCTGCTGTTGTCAGCAAGGTACAGGGATTGAGGCCTGGCGGGGCGGCTTCGATCGGAAGGCTCACAACCATCACCGGGATCGCACACAGCACAACACGACCAATCCAACCGACTGCGGCAAAATCCATGCGTCTTCTCCTTTCTGTGGGAATAGCGTGCGAATGTCCATGGGATAGCCCCGCAATCTTGTACTCCGCCATTTAGCGAAGCAACAACCCAGGAGACTCAGAGTCAGGTGAAGAGTCTATGCTCGCTGTGGGAGGAACGCAATGAGCTGACGCGAAGGAAAGAGGTTCTTTCTAAGAGAAGGACGGCTCGAGCCGCGATAGTTCGTGTCGAAGCCGCATGGCCAGAATACCTCGCGAAGCGTCACGGCCTAAGGTTTCACATATCAGGCTTGAGATTAACTTGAAACGTTGAACATGAAACCTTGGATTCAGGATCACAGGAACGACATATATTGTTGCGACGGCGTATCGGCGGTTGCAGGAGAGCCGCTCCTGAATTATTAGGCCAACCCACAATATTCATGAACACTTCTACTGCCCTGCTTCCTGAACTCGATCAGCCGTATGACCAGCCGCTTCATTCAATGTCCGTTCCACCCCTCGAGCCTTGTCCATCGGGGTCTGAATAGCATCGACTGACTGGCGGACCGCTTGATCGACAACCGAAGAGGACTGAGGGGCCTGCGACTTCTCGACAGGGGTCTCACGTTGACAACCATCCAACCCGATCATGAGGACGAGTATCAACAGCGGAAGGACTCGCTGATATCTGATGGTCATACGCACCTCCATTCCTCAATAACCGAAGCCTGATTAGTTTCAACCACACCGGCAGCATTCTAAGTCTCTCTCCTGTTCGAGTCCGCATTGAGGACAGGCGGAGGCCGCAGCGCGCGGGAACGATAAAGATGGTTCCGGCATACTTGTGACGGTACGATGGAACGCGGCGGAGCGCAAAATATTTACTGAATCCGTCGATCATGCAAAGATCCTCCAGGACCGCAGCAGATCTCTATACATGACAGGCAGCGACCGTACGACCATACTTGTCTCAAGCTCATCCGGCCCTTCCCCATGCTCCCTACACTGCGTAGGGACGACAACACTGTCGACGCGTAGCCGGTAGCTGGCCGGCACTCGTAGCGACAAGCAGTACTGCACGTGGAGCCTTGAAGAATTCTTGGTCCACCACACCTGTGCTGCTTGCAAAGCTTGGCGAACCCGATCGTCGCTATTTCTTGCAATCTCACCGGAAGCTATTGCGCACGCTGAAGCAAATCCGATCGTCCATTCCAATGTTCTGCACAATTCAAACACCGACCCATACGGTTTTTAGCGGAAGAGGATTGACAATTTCTCTTACCTAGGATACTGCTCCCATCAGAAACGTAAGGGAGAAGAACCTTCCACACAGACTCGCAGAACTACTCAGACTCACTCAGCATGGCGTATTCAGAATGCCGCACGCTCCATGACGCGTCCGACTCGCGAGAGCAACCGTCAAATGATTAGGAACCAATCTTACTTTGACGCGATCGGAAGACCCCAACGCGCCCTCTCGCATTTTCTCAACCATCACCAAAATCCAACCATGGAAGGGATGCACAACGCCGGTCATTCGGGAAAGCCTGTCGCGAAGAAGCAGCGAACGTTCTGGCTCGTGAAAAAGGAGAGCGATCGATGAAAACATTGGTCTTAGCCAATCAGAAGGGCGGCGTGGGGAAAACGGCGATTGCCTGCCAACTGGGGTACTTCCTCGTCGAAATGCTCAAGAAACGGGTCTTGATCATTGACTTAGACCATCAAGGGAACACGTCGAAAAACATCGGCACCTCCAAGTTGGCCACCATCTCATCCATCACGGCCAACCAACTGTTGACCGAACCGGTCACCACCATTGAAGGCGGCACCTTTGTAGTGATTCCCTCACACGGCGATCTGCTCAAACTCGAGAGACGAGAAGAAGATCACAACCAGTTTGCCAATAATCTCCGGTTGTTCCTCAACGAAATGGATGACCGATTTGATGTGGCCATCATTGATACGAATCCAAATCCCGATATCCGGGTGCTCGCGTCACTGGTGGTGGGTGATTTTGTGCTGTCGCCCATACAGCTGAATCAAGAAGCAGTCGACGGCATCGCGGCACTCCGGGCGCAGGTCCTCAAGATACAAAGCACCCTGAACAAAGATCTTCGATTCATCGGCCTGCTTCCGAATCTGGTCGAGCCCACGCCCTTTCAACGCGCCAATTTCGACCAACTCTGTACGGCCTTTGCCTCGCTGTTCATTCGACTGGAGGACGGCCGGATGGCCGCCATTCCGTCACGCACGGCGGTGGCGGAAGCCCAGGCGATGGGAGCGCCGATCTGGACATTACAGAAAACCAGTTCTCGAGAGGCATGGCTGCATCTGAAGCCGATCTTTCAAAAGGTGGCTCATACGATGGGGGTGATGGAATGAAAAAACCACTGATCGCGACATTGGATCTCACGGCTCTGGATCGGACGACTCCCGCACCGACAACGGATCCGATCGCCAGAGAACGGACCGTGACGGCTGAAGTCTTGGGGCGCCCGCTTCATATTCCGGTGAAGGACATCGACGAAGACCCTGACCAGCCGCGCCAGGAATTCGATGCAGCAAGTATGGAAGAACTTGAACAGAGCGTCAGGATCCATGGAGTCAAAACACCGATCTCGATTCGCCCCCATCCCACGGAGCAGAAACGGTGGATCTTGAATTTTGGCGCGCGCCGACTCAGAGCCTCCAGATCCGTCGGGAAAACGACGATTCCCGCCTTCATCGATCGCTCACATACCGATTACCAACAAGTGATCGAAAACTTGCAGCGGGAAGATCTGAAGCCGCGTGAGCTGGCGATGTTCATCAAGAAGAAGATGGACGAAGGAGAAAAGCAGGCTCACATCGCCGAGCTCCTCGGCGTGAATCGATCCATGGTGACAAATCACTTGGCACTTATCGATCCCCCGGCCTGCATCGAAGAAATCTATGCGTCTGGAAAGTGTTCATCGGCCAAGACGCTCTACGATTTGCGGAATCTGCACAAGGAGTTTCCAAAAGAAGTCGAACGGTGGTGCTCCGGCGATCAGGAGATTACCCGTGCAACCGTGTCGGGCTTATCCGCCAAGCTCAGATGGTCTGAGCGATCGCCCGTCACATCGTCGAAGGAGAAACCGGAACAGAAGAAGCGGACGCTCAGTTCAACGACAATGCTGCCGTCTTTGATCGTCATGTTTCAGGATCGATCGGGCACTGTAGATCTGCAGCATGCCCCACAACAAGCAAACCACCTGATCGTCAATTTTTCAGATGGGAAGCAGGAGGAAGTGCCTGCGCGACAGTGCCAAATTGAACAGATCATTTTCCCCTAATTCCCTACCCTTCACCCCCTCTCCACATTACGACCGGAGAGGGGGACAGCCAGGCCTTCCTCTTACCACGCAGACACCTCGTTAGCCACGAAGTTCGAAGACTTCCTCCAGGCTATTTCTTTCCCGACAAAATTGATTCTCCAGATACAAGAGTCACCTACGGTGGCCGATTGTTGGACATGTCCAACAACAAACCAAGTACACTCCTTTATCCACCCACACCCAAGGAAATGATTTTTGAGATGACCGACGAGGCCTCGATCGAAGGAGGACGTTGAATCCTGTTGGACATGTCCAACAGATCACCATGCCCTTTCTCGCCTCGAGCCATGTCATGCGTCATGGGATTGGGGATGATCGGCATGAATCTGATAACGGTGGCAGAATCGGCGATTCAGATCTCCACTCCCCGATACAATGGATAACCACCAACCAGCCGTGACTCAACCCGGATTCCGCAGTAGAGATGGGTTAGGGTGACGCCCCGGTCCTCTGGAGCATCGGGCTAACGGTGGGCCCGGTAGCATTCGGGGCGCGAGTGGAAGTATGATCCACGGCATCAGCCTCGCTCAGATCCCAGTCCAACTGCGCCGCAATCGGCAACCCCTCCGAAAGCGTCCGGAGCCGTTCAAGAAACTCGGCCCGGTCCTCTGGAGGCACAGCAAATCGGACCCGCAGTCGTCGAGCGTGGGGAATCAGATCGGCTCCGACCAGAAAGACCAGATCCCGTATCGCCCGCAGCCGCCGTTCAAACCAACACACAGGCAGGACCGTCTCCCGGAACCCCATCAGCAAGTTGTAGAGGACGCAGCCCGTTCGGAATGCGGCATTGGTTGCGTCAAACGACTGGAGACAGAAGGTGTCCAGGCTCAGATCTTCTTTCAGCTCTTTGATCCGATTCTCACTGTCCGCCCGTCCCGCGTACATCCGGGTGACCAGTTCGGCGGCAAATGGCACACTGGTGACCAAGACGCGATAGGTGTAGCCCGGACACTCGATCAGCCGCCGTCCGCTGGCGTCGGGCCGCTCCGTCAGAGTCTGGCGTAAACAGACGAACCGCCGTACTTGCCCGTGCCACGCTGGCAAGGAGACCATCCTGTCGGCAACGGCGATCCCTCGTGCGACAGATCGCCAGTCGGCCTCTGGAATGCGATGGATTACCAGTTTCCGCACGAGTGGGGTGAGCCGTGCCACGATGATGTACGGTAGCTCCCGCGCGTCCAAGCCCGCCAGGAATGCCGTCACAAAGAACCCCGAGTCCGCTCGAACGAGGCCGATCTGATGCCCCGGCGGCAGCATCGTCAACGCTTGCGCCAGAAACTCCCGCGCACCGTTGGCCGTCCCGGCATGACCGGCCCGGAGCGTGGCCCACAACAGTCGGCGGCGCTCGCTTAACCACGCGACCAACGGATGATGGGAGGGCCGGCCGTGTTTGATCGGATTGTGCCCCTTTAGGCTCCCAGCCTGCTCACCATACCGACAGAAGACGGTCGAGTCCAAATCCAGCGTATGGCCCAGCACAATCGGCCGCATCGCGCCCAACGACATCCGCATCAGCGCTTCCGTCACCTCAGTGGTCCGTCGGTACGTGAAGCTCTGAAAGAACCGTCGCAGCGTATCGGGTGAGGGAAACCGAGGCAGGCCCAGCAGTCGAGGTAATAGTGGATCACGGCGATAACGAGTCATGTGCTCGAACCGTTCAGCGCCCAAGGCAAGCCCATACCACCAGGCCAGCAGCACGGCCACGGCAGGAATCTGATTGTTGGAGGTCTTCGTGAACGGGACGAGCCACGGAGTCAGTGTCGCGCGTAGCCCGATGAGCTCGAAGTACAGCCGAAGCAGAATAGCCCCGGCCCAGACCGTGATCGGATGGTCCGTAAATGTGAAGCGAATCTTCGGGTAGAGCGGTGACGTGAGAGCCTGACGGGGGCGCATGCCAAACCTCCTATCCCTACAGGAGAATTTGGCCACCTACTCTACATCAAAACCAATCAACTGCGGAATCCGGGCTCAAACTCCGTGTCCATGATGCTGGAGTGAACAGCTCTCACCTACCGACACCACCGGCTTGCCACTCAAGCCGGTACTCGATATGGCCGACATAATTACTGGCGAGAACCATTGACGACACCACTCTAGACATACAGTTCGACAAAGGGGGCCCATGGTGACGAACCCACAACTTGATCAAACCTGCATCAATACCATCCGCACTCTTTCGATGGATGCCGTCCAGCAAGCCAACTCCGGCCACCCTGGAACGCCGATGGCCATGGCCCCGGTCGCCTACTGTCTCTGGCAGCGAATCCTTCGATTCGATCCGAACGACCCGATTTGGCCGAATCGCGATCGGTTCGTGCTATCGATGGGCCATGCCTCTATGCTGCTCTACTCACTGCTGCACTTGACCGGAGTAAAGGCCGTGAATCCCCAGTACGAACGGCTGGGTGAGCTCTCGGTACAACTGGACGATCTCAAACGCTTCCGCCAGCTCAACAGCAAATGCGCCGGACATCCAGAATACCGATGGACCTCAGGCGTAGAGACAACAACCGGTCCGCTTGGGCAAGGGATTGCTACCAGCGTTGGGATGGCGATTGCCGCGCAGTGGCAAGGGCACTATTTCAATCGCCCTGGTTTCGACATGTTCAACTACAACGTCTACGCCCTCTGTGGTGACGGCTGCATGATGGAAGGGGTAGCTGCCGAAGCGGCCTCCTTAGCAGCGCACTTGAAACTGTCCAACCTCTGCTGGATCTACGACAACAATAAGATCACGATCGAGGGCCACACCGAGTGGGCCTTCAGCGAAGACGTGGCCACCAGATTCATCGGTTATGGATGGAACGTCACCCGAGTCGGTGATGCCAATGATCTTGACATGCTTGAACGAGCCTTCACGACATTCACAAAAGAAACGGACCGCCCAACCCTGATCATCGTCGATAGCCACATCGCCTATGGTTCACCAAATAAGCAAGATACCCACGCGGCGCACGGCGAACCGCTCGGCGAAGAAGAAATCAGGCTGACCAAGAGGAACTATGGCTGGCCCGAACAGGAAAAGTTCCTGGTTCCGGATGGTGTCCGCGAATATTTCCAGCAGGGCATGGGCAAGCGCGGACACGAGGCGCGCACAGCCTGGATGGAAAAATTCGAGGAGTATCAGAAGGAATTCCCCCAACTCGCCAAGCACCTTTCTGATATGCAACAGCGTCAACTGCCGGAAGGATGGGACAAGGAGCTGCCCCTGTTCCCTGCCGACGCCAAAGGCGTGGCCGGACGTGATGCTTCGGCTAAGGTGCTCAATACCTTGGCAAAGAATGTTCCCTGGCTCTTGGGGGGCTCTGCGGATCTGGCTCCTTCAACCAAGACTCGTTTGACCTTCGAGGGAGCCGGCGATTTCACTGCGAAGGATCGCGGCGGCCGCAACCTGCACTTCGGCGTCCGAGAACATGCCATGGGCTCCGTACTCAA
The DNA here is from genome assembly GCA_019636945.1 of Nitrospira sp. GTDB lineage: Bacteria > Nitrospirota > Nitrospiria > Nitrospirales > Nitrospiraceae > Nitrospira_D. The sequence goes on from JAHBWO010000011.1 coordinate 39,999, forward strand.
TGGGCTCTCCCTCTCCAAAGTGCGCCCCTATGGTTCCGGCTTCCTGATCTTCAGTGACTACAGCCGAGGCGCGATCCGTTTGAGTGCGTTGATGGAAGTCCCCGTCATCCATATCTTCACCCACGATTCCATCGGAGTCGGAGAGGATGGGCCTACGCACCAGCCGATTGAGCAACTCGCCTCGTTGCGAGCAATTCCAAACCTCATCGTCCTACGCCCTGCTGATGCGAACGAGGTCGCGGAAGCCTGGCGTGTCGTCATGCAGTTGAAACATGAACCGGTGGCGTTGATCCTAACCAGACAAGCCATCCCGACCGTCGACCGCTCCAAATATGCCGCTGCATCCGGCGTGGCGAAAGGTGGGTACGTCTTAGCCGATGTGCCTGGGGGAAAGCCGGACGTCCTGCTTCTTGCAAGCGGTAGCGAGGTCTCGCTCTGCCTGGAGGCAGCTGAACAATTGAAGACAGAAGGCATCAAGGCCCGCGTCGTGAGCATGCCCTCCTGGGAGCTGTTCGAACATCAACCACAGGCCTATCGCGACAGCGTGATTCCGCCACACGTCACCGCGAGGGTCTGCGTAGAACAGGCGTCAACATTTGGATGGGCGAGTTATGCCGGACTGACCGGTGAGATCATCGGCATGAAATCATTTGGAGCATCCGCACCCCTCAAGGAGCTGCAAAAGAAATTTGGATTCACGAAAGACAATATCGTCGCCGCAGCGAAAGGCCAGCTCCAGAGAAAAGCGAAAGCGGCGTAACGTGCCATCACGATACCCTCTCTTCCTGCACGCCACTTGATCCGACACAGATTCAGACTTCCTGAATCTGTGTCGAACGGAATGACAGCCTAGAATCGGAACTTCCGCTCATCCCCAAGCAATAAACCCATACCCCACCGAGTCCATCAGCAGTCCTCGCGTCAGCTGCTCATCTGTGCCAATGTCATCACTCACAGTTGGCATCGTACTACTACGCAATGTAGCTCTTGCAGTTCTGCCGGACTTCGTCCATGCTAGCCAACATGAATCCGATAATTACCGTCTCTTATAGGCCGTCATCAGCATGGTTTTCTCTCTCATAGGAGGCCCTACCATGATATCGACGTTGTCTCTACGCATGAGCCTCATCACGAGTCTATTGGCACTGTCCGGATGCGGACTGAACATATTTGCCAGCCCCAAATCACCGGTCGTGATCGACGATATCGAAAGTCGTGTAGGAACGTTGGCGGTGAGCACCGATCGGAGAGTCGTCCTGGTTCGGCTTGAGAAGGATGCAGCGAGTGCGGCCGGTCGGTTTTGCGCGGAACCCCCACTCGACACGGACCAGAATGTCACCAACGCCTTAGCTGCCATCCGAGACCTCTCAAACGAGAAGATTGATGCTGGCGTGAAGGAGGAATTGTCCCGAACCTTCTCGCAAATTTCTCACACGCTTGTCAGACGCACGCAGGGTCTTCAACTGTACAGAGCCGCCATGTACAATCTCTGCCAGAACTATCTCAACCATGCCATCAAGGAGGAGGCCCTCCAAGAACAGGCGACGAAAATTTTGGAAATGTCGGTGAAGTTGATCGAACTGGAGCTCGCCAGGACACAAGGGAAGATAAGCAAGCCCGTTCTACATGCTCCCGCAGCGCGGCGTCCGTAGATCTTGCACGAGCCCGATGGTTGCTCTTGTATCTGTTGGTCGAGTGGTCTGAGTGGAGAGTGGTTGTATTGGATGGTGCCTACGGCAAAGGCCTGTTACCTGCACGAGCGTGCCCCTCTGGGTGGCGATGGTTGTGACGGCATCTGGATGCCTAGCCCAGAACTACAGAGGAACACCCGCGTGCAACCTACCGGGGCTGTACCATCGGCAACTCGCGTACCCCCTCTGCGGCTTGCTGAATCCGCAATCGTTCGAGCCGTGAGGCTTCAAACACATTGTGCAGCATCTCATCCGCCACCTGGGTCAGTTGTGCCGCCGCATCTTTCATGTCGGCGTGCTCGACCAAGCGTGAGACGACTTCGGCCTTGGTCGCGCCCTTCTTCTGACCCATGAACGGTTTCAGGAGAAGATAGAGCACATCTCTGATCGGCATATACCGAAAGAAGCGGCGGAGGAGTTGAAAGGTCTGGCGGGGGTAATGGATGAGCTTGTAGCCAAAGAGCTTCTTGATTCCGGCCTGTCTGACTCGGTTGATGGTTTCGCCTGATAAGCAGGTCGGGTCGATTTCCGAACATTTAAAGTACTTGTACCAATCCGTGGTTTCGTTCACCAGACCGCGTTTGACGTATTCCTGCCACAACGGTGTCCCCCGATAGACGCAGAGCCGGTTGAACCCGAAGGTATCAAGGGGGAGCCTCGACGCGAAGTCGAAGGTGGCCTCCATATCCTCAATCGTCTCATCCGGATTGCCCACCGTGAAGAATCCATGCACAATCTCCACGCCGGCCTTCTTCGCGTTTTTGACGGCGGTCGTCACCTGATCCAGCGTCTGTTCCTTCTTCAAGCGATCGAGGATCTTCTGGCTGCCGCTCTCGATCCCAAACATCATCGCGCCGCAATTGGCCTTGGCCATGGCTGGAAACAGATGTTGAGCGACCGAATCGACACGCCCCTCAATGCCCCACCTGATCGACAGCTTGGCCTCCATGATGCCGTTGCAAATCGCTTCGATTCGTTTGGGTTGGAGTAAAAAGTGATCATCGACGAACCCGACGGACTCGTAGCCGAGTGCTTCAAGATGCTTGAGCTCCGCCACCACATGCTGTGGACTTCGGGCACGCCACTTCCCTTCATTGAAGATCGGGATATCACAGAAGATGCAAGGCCAGGGACATCCCCGAGAGGTCTGCATCGTCGTGAATCGTCTCATGGAGAGTACCACCGGAACATCCAGCGGCATGGACTCGACATAGTCGAGCTCCAGACTCTCTCGATCCGGGAACGGCCACTGATCCAACTGCCGTTCCGTTGGGCGGTTAGGATTCTGGACGACCTGCCCGTCCTTCATCCAGGTCAAACTGGCGACGGTTTGCGGATTCTCCAAGTTCGCGAGCAGATCGAGCAGCAACTGCTCGCCGTCGCCACGACACACAAAATCAACTTCGGGACATTGTAATTTCACCAACGAAGCATTCAAGCTGGCGAACACGCCGCCGAAGGCAAGCTTTACTTTTTGGTTGGTCGCGCGAATCTCTCGCGCCAGCATCTTGGCGTAGGGATAGCTCGTGGTACTGAGAAAACTAAGACCGACGAGCGCCGGTTGTTCTTGGTTGATCCGGTCGATGATGACCTGGTTCGGGGTATCGGGATTGGCCTGATCGAACAGCACACAGTCGTGCCCTGCCTGCTTGATCACGGATGACAAGGACATGATGCCAATGGGAGGGAACCCCATCACACGAACATTGCCGTTGGCGGCGCGCGTTTTAGCAGGCAACGCGTAGAACTGTGGATCACGAACATGGATGAGGAAAACTCGCAGACAAACTCCTTGATCCGATCTCGATCACACACGGAGGGAATGTTGACGGAGTGAGTGAAAGGAACTAGGAAAGGAACAGGAACATCTAACTCGATGAAGACACCGTACCATCCGCCAATTCCCCTGTCAACGACGATGAGACGAGATGTAGCTAGCACATCATCTGTCCGCTTTTTGTAGCCCGTGATCTGTCCGGTTTAGGGTGCGCCCTCAAGGAGGGCCATCATGACACGGGCGACAGTCCTACAGGAGGTGAGACGGATGCGATTTGAAGAGCTGTACGAGCGGCGACACCGGCGAGAACTCACGATGAGGGAAGCCGCAGAGATCTTGGGGGTGACCGAGCGGACCTTTCGCCGCTGGAGTACCCGCTATGAAACCGACGGGGTGGCGGGCTTGAAGGATCAGCGGCTCGGGCGGGCTTCAGCGCGCGCGGTTCCGGTCGACGAGGTTCTGCAGATGGTCACACTGTATGAGAGCCGCTACACCGGCTGGACTGTGAAGCACTTCCATGAGCACTGGCAACAGGAGCATGGCGGGACGCGCTCCTATACGTGGACGAAGAAGAAGCTCCACGCGGCGGGCCAGGTTACCCGTGCCCCTCGCCGTGGGGCGCATCGCAAGAAGCGGCCTCGCAAACCGTTGCCCGGCATGATGCTCCATCAAGATGGCTCGACCCATGAATGGGTGCCGGGCTACCAGTGGGATCTCATTGTGACGATGGATGATGCGACGAATGTGCTCTACTCGGCCTTCTTCGTCGAGGAAGAAGGGACCATGAGCAGCTTCCACGGTCTGCGGGAGGTCATTGAGGCGCAGGGGCTGTTTAGCTCACTCTATGTCGATCGCGGCTCGCATTATTGGTATACCGCCGAAGCTGGAGGCAAGGTGGACAAGGCGCGACTGACGCAGGTCCATCGGGCCTTGCAGCAATTGGGCATCACGCTGATTGCCGCCTATTCGCCGGAAGCGCGGGGTCGGTCAGAGCGCGCCTTCCGCACGTTGCAAAATCGGCTGCCCAAAGAGCTGGCGGTAGCCGGGATCACGGACATGGCCGCGGCCAATGCGTGGCTCCGTACCCAATTCGTCCCGGCCTACAACCAGCGGTTTGCGGTCCCTGCCACAGAACCCGGCACCGCGTTTGTCCCCTGGGTGGGAGCCAATCTGGCCGATGTGCTCTGTGTGCAGGAGGCCCGCGTCGTCGCCAACGACAATACGGTGCGGTATCAAGGCCGGAGTCTCCAAATTCCGCCCGACTCGCATCGATTCCATTATGTGAAGGCAACCGTGCGAGTCCACGAGTATCCGGATGGAACCTTGGCGGTATTCCATGGCCCTCGGTGCTTGGCGCGCTATGATGCGGAGGGCCAGCTGATCGACCCCGAGGGTGAGTCCGGGCACCAGAAGGACTCGACCGTTCGGTCACGCGACCGTCCGATCGTCGTCCCTCGGGCAACTGTGCACGAAAGAATTTCGGCACGGGGGTGAAAACCAGGGAGCGGCAACACCGGACAGATCATGTGCTACATACACCGGACAACTTAACTTGCTATCTACACGACGATGAGACGAGAAAGATCACTCGTGAGATAGGCGGCACAAAATCGTTGGGGCGCTCAGGGATCAGGAGCCGAGTGGATTTTCAGGAGAACCGCTCATGTGGTTGTGTCGGCCACGCGAACAATCCCGCTCTGACCGCAATCGGCGTGAAGCCACTGCCAACGTATCGAAGGACTCACCTAGGCATCGTGGGGGCTATCACCCTCCGTTACTTGGGAGGATGCGGATCCACAGGACTGTCGTCTTGCTCCTCATCGGATTCGTCCTCAGTAGTTTCTCCTTTTGAAAGCAGCTCTTCTATCTGCGCTTCCTGGCAAGTCAAATCGTTTGTATTAAGCGCCGGTTCGCCGATCTCACTGGGTTCGAGACTCTTGCCTGCGCTTGCATCTTGACGACTCTCGTTCATCTCCGAGCTCCGATCCTGTCTTCTACGATGATGGCATCACTCCCATGTGCGATGCACCTCGCTCACATGCTCCACTCCGTCAGTCTTGTTGATGACCCATTGCACGCCGTCCGGAATCTCGACGACTTTCAAATCTGCGGCATGGCCGTTGGCCGCTGCCCGCAGTTCTTCCACGACCTGCACGAGCCTCTCATCATCCCGTGGAATGAGCGCTCCACATCGATTCAAGCTCGGTTCCTCTGGTCCCGCTGCGAGCGGCCAATACGCGCCCCGGTCAATCTCTTGTAGTGCCTCCGCCTGCCCAAGCTCGCGTAATCGGATGAACGCTTTATGACTCACGAAAAACTGTTCATAGCTCTTATTGATAACGATCTTTTTCATCTCACGTCTCCTTCGTATTGCGCCTTCGTCATCATCAACTGGCCAACAGGACGTCGGATGCAAGGACGGTCGACAATGGCCGTTAGGACGCCGGCGCCGGATCCTTATATCCGATATAGTTTCCTGACCAGTGGCAATACCGTCGATTGGCCCACGTGCGCACTTCCTCTTTCTGCAATTCTCCATACCGCCGCTGAATGACCGACCCGAACGTCGCCAAATCCCCACGGATCTCCAGCAAGTCCTCCGCAGTAATCTTTGACCAGTAATCCTTGAGCGGCGTTTTCAATTGATCCCAAAATTGCCCGAACTGTTCCTGGTTCATACGATTCTCCTTTACCATGATGTGGGGAAACCACCATCTGCCCAAGCCCCACCTTCGCGCTCAAGGCTCGTGGACAGAACGGACTTCTGGCGTAGAAGCGGCGGACACTAGGGAATCAGACGCGCAGGAAGAGGAGGGACGCGCGAGAGATGGGATAGTCGGCGTGGCTCAATACGTCACGTTCACCCTACAGGGCCAACCAAGGGTGTGTCAATGGAGTCCATTGTGAATGCCTACGCGATTGATGGGTAACCGCCACCGGAGATGAATTCATTGTTGACAATGTTACGGAGTAGGAAGGTTCTGTCACCGCAACGCTATGGTATTGTCTTGACGGTCGAGATGTGAACAGAGTGTACGTACAACAGGTTGGGAATCTCGCAGCCCAGACAATTCCAGAACTTTATGTACCGAACGCATCGGCACTGGCTCAATGATTAGCAGTATTCGCACATTCCTCAGGCTAGAGTCCGCCAGCGGCATTCTGCTGATTCTTGCCGCAGCCCTCGCCATGTTGTGCGCCAATACCGATCTGAAGCATCTGTATGAGAGCCTCCTGCAAATCCCAGCCGGAGTTCAGTTTGGGGAGTTTCAGATTCAGAAACCCCTTCTCCTCTGGATCAACGATGGCCTGATGGTACTGTTTTTCTTTGTGGTCGGGATGGAGTTGAAACGGGAACTCCTGGAGGGGGAACTATCCGATCTGTCGAATGTGGGGCTTCCGGCACTGGGCGCGCTCGGTGGGATGGTGGTTCCCGGATTCATCTATTGGTGGGGCAATTATGATAATCCCGCCGGCATGGCCGGCTGGGCCATTCCTATCGCCACCGTCACGGCATTTTCCTTGGGCATTCTCTCTTTGTTGGGTCAGCGGGTTCCTCTTTCACTGAAGATATTTCTGGTATCACTCGCTATTTTCGATGATGTCGGCGCCATTCTGATTATTGCCTTCTTCTTTTCCGCTCATCTCTCCGCGACGATGATGTGGACCGCGGGCCTCTGTCTTGTGGTTCTCTTCTTTCTTAACCGCAATGGCGTGACGGCCATCCCCCTCTATGCCTTAGTCGGTCTCGTGATGTGGACTGCGGTGTTAAAATCAGGCGTGCACGCCACTCTAGCCGGTGTCCTTCTGGCGATGTTTATTCCCCTCACGGATGGAAGAAACAAGACCCATTCACCGCTTCGGTCCCTGGAGCAGGAACTTCACACGGCAGTGGCTTTTGTCACCTTGCCCCTGTTTGCCTTCTTCAATGCTGGAATCTCCCTGAGTGAGGTATCCCTGGAAAGTCTCATGCACCCAGTCTCCCTGGGCATCACGCTAGGATTGTTTTTGGGAAAGCCGCTCGGAGTCTTTTTGTTCTCCATGGCTGGAATCATGCTGGGGATTGCCCGTCTGCCGATGGGGGTCACAGCGATTCAGCTGTATGGAGTCGCCATCCTGTGTGGAATCGGGTTTACCATGAGTCTATTTATCGGTGGCCTCGCCTTTGAGGAAGTGCAGCGACCCGCGTTGTTCGATGAGCGCATCGGGATTCTCCTCGGATCGCTCCTCTCGGCAATGGTCGGATATCTGGTACTCTGGCTGACACTCGGCAAAACCACGTCACGAGCACACACAGATTAACGAGTCCGAGCCTCCCTCATCGCCACTCCGTTCATCAGATCAAAAACTGTAATAACCCAGCGGAAGCTATCGCAATCTAAGCATCTTGTTGACCATTCAAGCGTCAGTCAATCATACAGT
>JAHBWO010000110.1 GCA_019636945.1 Nitrospira sp.
CCAGGTGCAGGGCGCCAAGAGCGTGTACTAAGCAGTCAGATCCTCGGTGAATCGAACGGCCCGGAACTCCCCAGGGGGTTCCGGGCCGTGTCGTTTCTTGGTACGAGGAGGCTAGGGTATGACGTCACGTGCTTCTGTTAGAGGGGTGGGTATTTCTACGGGAGTTGGAGACTAGATGGTTGGTTGTGGGGCGCGGAATAGATTTGTGTCGAGAGAGGAGAGGGCTGATGTCTATTGATCGAATTTGTCCGAGCTGTAGTGCTGAGAAGGTTCAACGAGTCGGTGACATTATCCGAAGAGCTACGTCGAATAAGGCCATCAATGATATCCCCAAAGCATATTACCCTCCGAGAGCCCCTTGGGCCTATCTCCAGGGGTTTCTGCTTGGGATTCCAGCGAATGCCGCCGTCATGCTCAGCATGGGTCCCGCACAAGGATCAGAATCGCAGATGGCTGTAGCGGAACTTGCCTCATCGCTTGCTTTTTTAGGCGTCTGGGTGGGTTATGGGCGATTGAAGACGAAGAATTATAGTAAGAAGCTCGATGATTGGAAGGAAACAGTCGCCTCTAAATTTCTTTGTCATAAATGTAGTCATGCGTTTGAGGGATAGGCTTCTTTTCGACTGTGTTGCCGAAGGCGACTTCACTGTAGGGGGCGTAATCTGGTCGGAGAAACAGGGTCACTTGTAAAGAGCTGCAAGGTGCTCTGAGTCCCGATATTGTGTCAGTCCTGGCGATATCACAGTGCCTTGCGGAAGAGGTTGTTGGGTAGGTTCTGGTTTTCCGATTCCAATGAAAGGTGAATGGAACCAGCAGAATCAATCAGGCATACCTGGGAGTCAGAGGTTATTATCGGGAGCAAGTGGTGTTCTCAATGTCGACGCTGGCCAGTGTTGTAATCCCGTTTTCCGGATGAATTCCGGCCCGCGCCGCGTAATGCGATCAAGGAGCAGATTCGGAACGGTCTGGGCCGGAGATTCTTTTTGCGTTTCGATCAGCACGAGCTGTTTACCAGCGGTCGCGCTTTCCACCACGACCACCGCCGCCACCGAAACCACCACCGCCGCCAGAACGCTCCATTGGCTTCGCTTCATTGACGGTTAACGTGCGGCCACCCATGTCTGAGCCATGGAGCGCCGTGATCGCGGCTTGCGCCTCAGCGTCTGAGGACATCTCCACGAAGCCAAATCCACGCGACTGTCCCGTGAACTTATCCGCAATGATTTTTGCAGAGGCCACCGTGCCATGCGCCCCAAATGTTTCAGTCAATTGCTGCTCGGTCACCGAATACGGCAACCCACCGACGTAAAGCTTTGAACCCATCGTGGGGTCCTCCTGTAATGATGACATTGTCCATGACGCGAGAGGACTTCGCAAAAGGAAGGCGCGACCCAAGGCTGGTACTGCGTAACGGGGCTCAGGTTAGACTTCCGATCACAATCTCGGCAGGCACAATATCGGTAATAGGCCGTCTTGCGCTCGTTTCATGCGTGGCCTGACGCGATGAAACAGGTATAGTGTATCAAGATACGACAGCAATAGATAGTGTTCCTTGCTGCTCAGGCGTTCAGTCATTTGTTTTGTGGACAGCAGATCACTCAGCTTGACAGTAAATTGGGAGTGGAAGCTGTCCCTGAAGGAGTTTCCAGAGGTTTGGCTTGCATCGGCTGAAAAGGCTGGTGTCCCCAACGGGGAAAACTGCGTCTGGGCGTGTGGTTTTGCCGTTTAGGTTTCGCGTCGTTGTAGACGCAGCCTAGCAGAAAACCGAGGCTCTGTGGACGCAGCAGAACCAAGCCAGAAGTCCAATCCCCGCAATCTCCGGCACGGCATTAGCCTGATGAAACGCGCCCTCAAGGCGGGGGGTACGAGGGCCTTAGACCGCCGAACCCGCGTGAGCAAGGCGCTCGACCATTGGCGGGATGAACTGATCGCTGATCTTGGCGGATCAGAGCAAGTCTCAACCCAGCAACGGGCGATTATCAATGTCGCCGTCAAGACGAAGTTACTCCTCGATAGCGTTGACGCCTGGCTCCTCCAGCAACCCAGCCTCATCAATCTTCGCAAGCGAGCCGTTCATCCGGTCGTCCTTCAGCGACAGCAACTTGCTGATAGCCTCATCCGTGCCATGGTCCAACTTGGGCTTGAGCGAAGGGCCAAGGTCTTGCCCTCTCTTAGCGAGTATCTGAACGGCACCAAGCCCAAGCCTCCGGCTCTGCCTGCTCCTACACCCGAGACAAGCGAGACCGACGCGAGTGAGGCGACGCCGTGAACATCGTTCAGTCCATCGAAGATCCACAGTTGTTTGGGTCGTTGTTCAAAGATCTCGATTCCTGGCGGGCCTGGGTCGTGATCCTACGGGCCGTCTTTGGTCTTGAGATGTCCAATGAGGAGCGAACGATCTTTCAAGAACTAAGTGGGCGAGACCATGCCCCAGCCACTCAATGTGATGAAGTGTGGATTGCAGCCGGGCGACGGAGCGGGAAAAGCCGCATGGCCAGTATCATTGGCGTGTACTTAGCCGCCTTCGTCGATTATCGCCCTTACGTCGCTGTGGGTGAACGAGTCACCGTCATGCTGATGAGTGGCGACAAGAAACAAGCCCGTACTCTGTACCGGTATGTGTTGAACACCTTGGAATCAGTCGAAATGCTGAAGTCGATGATCGTTCGCGTGGATGCGGAGTCGATTGATCTCAATAACAATGTCACCGTTGAAGTGTTGACGAACAATTTTCGATCTCTTCGCGGGTACACCGTAGCCGCTGCGATTCTTGACGAAGTGGCGTTCTGGAGGAGCGAAGAAAGCGCGAATCCCGATTTTGAAGTGGTGAACGCGCTTCGACCGAGCCTTTCGACCATTCCCCATTCCAAATTGATTGGCATCAGTTCTGCCTATCGGCGCTCCGGTATTTTGTACAACGAGTGGAAACGACATTTTGCCAACAACGAGAGTTCAACCTTAGTGATTCAAGCGCCGACTCCACTTCTCAACCCGCTCATTCCTTCCAGCGTGATTACCAAAGCGGAAGAAGCCGATGCCACAGCCGCCCGCAGTGAATGGTATGCGGAATTCCGAAATGATCTCAGTAGTTTTCTTGACGTTGGGCTGATTGAACGGGCGGTGACGGTGGGCGTGAGGGAGCGGCCTCCCATCCACGGCATGCGCTATCAAGGGTTCGCGGATCCGAGCGGTGGGAGCCACGATAGTTTCACACTCGCGATTGCCCATCAAGACAAGGATCGGGTGGTGTTGGATGTCTGCCGAGGGATTAAACCGCCGTTCAGCCCGGAAAGCGTGGTCAAAGAGTTTAGCAACCTCTTGCGAGCGTACCGACTCTCTTCAGTGACCGGTGACAAGTACGCAGGGCAATGGGTCGTCGAATCGTTCGCGAAAGAAAGCATTCACTATCGTCATAGTGAATTGAACAAAAGCGAACTGTATTTAGAATGCTTGCATTTGTTCACCACGGGCCTCGTTTCCCTCCTCGACTATCAGCCGCTTCTACTCGAACTCCAACAACTTGAACGGCACACCGCTCGCAGCGGGAAAGATAGCATCGATCATGTGCCAGGCGGACATGACGATTTAGCGAATGCCTGTTGTGGCGTGCTGGCGATGCAATCGAGTCGCATCACTCAGGCCCCCTGGCTCATGGATGTCTGGACGGGGGCCATTCTTGAGACACCGTATAGTGAGGAGCAACGCCTACTCCACCGTGAGGCGCGACTGAAGAATGTGCCGATTGAAGTGATCCGTTCCCGATGGGAAACCGTCGAACCCTAAATAACCACAAGGAGGTTCTCATGATTGCGACGAACAGCGTAGCGCCAATTTCTGGAAGCCTACGGGCACAGGTGCAACAGCTTCGAGCGGCTGCCTTGAGCAAACAGGAATTCGAGGGTCTTGATCCCGACGTGGTCGGGTCCCTGACCGACATACTCGACCAAGCTGAGAGCATTTTGACTGTCTTTGCAGATGAGGAAGAACGGGTGCAGGCCAATGCGGACTTGTCCGAGGCGGGCCGAACCAAAGCGATGACCAAAGCAGTGCGGGCGGCGCATGACAAGCTCCGAGTAATCGAGAAGAAGGCTGCCGAACGACGCCAGGCGTATGAATCGGAATCCGCTGTGATCTCGGCGGCTCCAAAACCATCGAGTGATTCCCTTGTGAGCGCCGTTCGTGAACTGGATATTCAGCGACGGTTGCAGACGGCTCCCCTCCATGAACAAATGAAGGCCTATAAGATCGCCTCGGATAACGGATGGGGGTCCACGATGCGGGCACTGAAGGACGTTGAAGTCTTCGGGGAAGATCTGCGTCTGACCAGCTACATCCAACGGGTGGATCAAGAACGGTTTGAAGCGAAAGAACCGAAGCGGGCGTCGAGACTGAAAGCGCTGAAATACAGCGCTGAGGTGTTGCAGGCATTGGCCTTGGGCATCGACTTCCGATTGAGCGGCTATGCCGAAGTCCCATCATTCCAGGGCAAGCCAACCGGCACAATGAATCTCGGCTTGCCGAACAGCCAACAAGCGCCGAAGAAATCAGCGGCGGATAAGGCCCCTGCCGATGTCGCACTGGTGTGATGTGTGGCGTGTGTGCACACTCCACCGGATCGGGCCGGGCTCGTCATGTGGTGGCCCGTGCCCATCCGCAGGAGCGGCGGCGGTTCTCAAGTGGGCCCAAGCCTTACGACAAGTGGTCGCCAGCCAGAAAGGTAGTGAGTTTGCCACGGATGTCCGATGTCAACCACGCAACGCTGTAAGGCCCACAATCTCCGATCATGCCCCTTAGACTACGCCATCACTTGCGCCTTCTGCTCTTCAGCCTCGTGAGACATGAAGTACGTCTTCGTGATGGCTATGGAGCTGTCACGAAGCGTTCTCCGGTCAGCTGACGATTCGCTGGAAGCTGTACGGCATTTTTCCCCACTCTGTCCGCTTAGTCTTGGGGCATTCTACCTCGGTCAAGTTGTCCTCCAGGGGATCACTTGCTAGACCAGCTGGAGCCTTGTGGCCTGCCTTCCGTCGAGCAGTCTCTATGTACATACAACGACTTGCGTGTTGTGCGGCTAGCCAGAGAGAGGGAAGCGGATCACACCGAGGGCCTCCTTCGTGCCCAACAAATCGCCGGTATGAAATTCGCACTAGTTGTTAGGCAAGCGAAGCTCAAGTTCACGAAGCAGAAGTAAAACTATGTGGCTCTAACCAAGGTATCACTTAGCGAAGGTGATTTGCGGTATGAATGAGCGATTTCAAGTGTGTTTCACACAAGAGGGCGAGGCAGAAAAGCAGCGGATTCATCGCCCTATCTTACTCGCCGCGATGGTTGGCTGTGGATCGGGTCCATACAATGCACGGCTGTCCTTAAATGTGATGCCTTCCGACAGATACCGCTGCGTTGCGGGAGGGAGGTCCCCTCATAAATCAATTTTGAATAGCTTCTAATCTGCTGATACCCACAGACACCTAGAAAAAAAGGAGAACCAGATGAACGTCTCTTTACAGGTAGAACGGCGTCCGAGCTGTTTCGCCCTCCATTACCTATGTGCCCTTGTGGCCTGTGTTGTTCTAAGTGGATGCGGTATAGGGAAAATAGGGCCCTCCGCTGAAGAGTTGTCGAAACAGGCTGCCGAACTAAACAGCCAGCTTGACTCAGCGATAAACGATCTGAATGCGAATGCCGCGAGCTTCGAGCAGATCCTTACCGACCTCTTGAAAAGAGTCCCAGATACTGCAACATTTCGCGCTGAGATTGAGAATGTGGTCGGCAACACCACGGGACTAGCTCAGGAGAATGTTCAGTGCGGGCTTGATGCTGTCGGCGTGAGAGCTAGAAAACTGCTTATACGGATACAGGAGGAACTTCTCAAAAAACCGGTAAGCCCGCCCCCGCCCCCATTGATTTGTCAGATGTTGCCGACCACAGCGGATCTGAACTTGGATCCCAACACATGGAAAGTCATAAATATATCTGGCTACGGTTTGGGAGACGTAGGCAATGACGGCAAGAAGATCCAGTATCGCATTAACTTGAGCGATGGAAACACAGTCCTCAACCTTGATAGTCGCGTCTCACATTCGTCCAGATATCACGCCACCATTGATCTGACTGGTCAGGACATCGTTCGTGCATTACTTTCTCCCGCCAAGAAGAGCCTAATAGGGTACTGGAATGGTCAATCTATGAACGATCAGGGGGAGGTATCAGTGTTGGCCTGGGTTCCCAGACGGAAGTCTCTACCACAGTATCTTGGAGTGACGAACTACACGCCTCCGCATACTCATGGCGACAAGGATTTTGATACTGATGACGATGATCCCACTCACACAAGGGTATGGGCGAGTATTGCTGTGACGCCCATGCAGATCACGGGCACTGTGCAAATGCACGCAAGAGAACGTCACGGTGACAACACCAGAGTAGAAGGATTCACGACGGACCTTCTCTACACAGTTCCCGATGGGCACAAGATTGTGGGAGTCACCCCCAATGGTAGTACATTCTTTGAGAAAGATGTCACTTTTCACGGAGCCAAGCACTACGATCGCCCAGGTGGCGAAGCCGTAAAAACGGTGACGATTCGGATTGACCGCGATGGAGACGAAGCAGGATCCTACACAGATGTCAAGGTGGAGTGGAGAACCGTTACCATCGAAACAGAGGAAACGCGTCCCGCATGGTGCCCGCAGTGCCCGGGCTGATTTTCTCGCGTCCGATCTAGATCACCCCAAGAACACTAAGACATCACAAGGAGGCAGAAATGCAAGTGTTCGGTCGACTTAATTGGACCACGCTTATAGGGTGCGTTCTGTTGCTTGGCGGATGCGCAACCCCCAGCCGGGAGTCTTCCTACTGCTACACGTTCTCATCGATCCACGAGAGCTGTACGGTTGCAGTGTCTTCCCTTGTCGGCTGCGAGTCGGGCACCAACAAGGAGTATGCATGGCATGCGTCGTGCGTTGGCTGGTTTGACGTGTACCACCCTGGGCCGAAACGTGTGTGCTTCAAAGAACGGCGGCAACCGAAGGGTTCGTGCACAGAGGGAGCGCTTGGCTCACTTCCCGTCGACCATCGCACCCGTTGAACCTACAGGTGTCGGCAACATGGGACAGAACGGGCAGTCATAAATGGCACCGGGACTGCCCACCTCGAAAGCACTGGGCAGGTGGGAAGATGTCGCTTCGCACCCGTCGGAGGTACGATCAAGAGGTGTTGGTTTGAATTTTATATCGTCAAGTCTGCAACGGCTTTGATAATTGCCGCCTTGGGCCATGCCCAGTCATTAAGGTACCTTGGCACGACACGAAAGCTTACGCCCAGTAGTTGCCACAATAAATCGAGAAGCGATACCGACTCCGTAGGGAGAATCTGTGGCGACACCATGATGGCCACACTCTCCTGCGAGTTCCACCCGTTCTTTTCTCGTTGTTTCCGTCTGATCAAGCCATGCTAGGATGCATTGTGTCAATGGCAACGCACGATTCGAGAGATCGTGCGGCCAGCGTTTCCTGGCGCGGGTACCCTGCTCCTTCTATTCCAGGACCGACAGGAACGGGACCATGGCTGAGAAGAAGGCCCACAAGGCCAAGCCTTCCATTTCGTTGAATACCCAATGGAACGTACCCGACTGGAAGGACACTGCCGCCTATCCAAAACCCGATGATCTCGATCTCACGTACTGGCGATGGGAATTCCTCCGTCGTCGGCACGATTACCGAGAAGACTTTGATACACATGCCACACCCACCTACGAATACGAGATTGCGCGGGCGAAGGCCACCTCTCCAAAATCAAAGAAGATTCCTGTAGTCCTCCCGGATCATCCAGCTTTTCGGGCAAGTTTAGAGTATCTGGTCCATCAGAACAGCGAACAGGCGGATACAGCGTTCCTTCAGGCGTTAAGCCGAATTGCCCGCTATGACCTGGGGTACAGATTGCCGAATCCTCGGTGTATGACACCTGCTGGACTACATTTCGAGCGTGCGTTTGGAGGAATTCTGGAAGGCCCGGTTAATGAACGAGTTCTCACCGTTCTTCGGCAGGACCAACTCCATGTTACCTACTGTCTGAGCAAACCACTTGGGCCTCAGGAAGCATTTATTCAGGATCTCCTCAGAAAGATACAGAAGCACAAATACGGAAAGAAGATAGGCCGACGGCTTAGACCTGGTGAATGGCCCAGCTATCTCCGCGTTCTTGATGCCAGAGCGGTTGGAGTGCCACTCCACGTGATCGGGAAGACCGTACTCAAGTTCAGCGGAACGGATAAGCAAATCGCCATCCGTGTTCTTCAAGACATCTACCAACCTGCCTACGAGTTAGGGATTAATTTTCCAAACTAAACCCTAATCTACAGACGGTACTCCTGGGGCCTACACTGGCCATCATGAGTACACATCAGTCCCATCCAACTGATGGAAAGCTGTGGCCGGTCCAAGCGGCAGCGAAACATTTCGCGGTCTGTCCTCACGCGCTTTACCGCAAATTTCGACAAGGCAAACTCCCGCACTACAAGTTTGGTCGCAAGGTCTTAGTCGATCTCGAAGAGCTTCGTGTGGCCTTACGGGCATGACGGACTGAGTACAACGAGGAGCGTTCACGATGCAGCAGGCCAAACTACTTCTTGCTCTGGCCGAAGAGGCGCGGCTGTTCCATACGCCCGATCAAAGTCCGTACGCCACCGTGCCGGTAGACCAGCATGTCGAAACCTGGTCTCTCCGGTCTACCACCTTTCGGCATTGGTTACGACGGCAATATTTTGTCACAGTGCATTCGGCTCCGAGTGCACAGGCCATGACGGATGTGCTGTCCACTCTTGAGGCACAGGCCCTGTACGATGGGGATGAGATCCCTGTGTATCTACGCGTGGCTGAGCATGAAGGAAACCTCTACCTCGATCTTGCAAACGATGCCTGGCAAGTCGTAGAGATTTCGCCGGAAGGGTGGAAGCTGCTCAATGAATCACCCGTGAAATTCCGCCGCTCCAAGGGAATGCTCCCGCTACCAATTCCAGCTTCAGTGTCCAGTGGAGATGTGCAGGAGTTACGAACATTTCTGAACCTTGACCCGCAACGCCCTGAGGACTGGTACTTAGTCCTTGCGTATCTGTTGGCGTGCTTTCGGCCAATGGGACCGTATCCGATTCTCACGTTTCTCGGTGAGCAGGGAACGGCAAAAAGTTCCAACGCTAGATTTCTGCGCGACTGCATTGATCCGAATATTGCTCCGTTGCGACGCGAGCCCCGTGATGCCCGTGATTTGATGATTTCAGCCGCCAATGGCTGGCTCATTGTGCTGGATAATCTGAGTCGTATCAGTGATGACCTCTCGGATAACCTCTGTCGCCTTGCGACTGGTGGCGGTTTTTCCACTCGCGTGTTGTACACCGACGATGAGGAGAAGATTTTCGATGCCACGCGACCGGTGGCGCTGACCAGCATCATCGAAGTAGCAAACCGTTCTGATTTGCTTGAACGCATTATTCCAATTCAGCTCCCATCCATTGATCCAGCACAGCGGAAAGATGAAGCCTCCCTCAAGGCTAGATTCCGTACAGCGCATCCACGAATTCTAGGGGCCTTACTCACGGCTGTCGCTGCTGGTCTCAAATCGTTTGGCAGCATCCAACTGGCCGAACTACCCCGTATGGCGGACTTTGCCAAATGGGGTGTCGCAATCGAATCAAGCCAGGGTTGGGAAAAAGGGACCTTTCTCAAAGCATACCTGAATAGCACCGCATCGACGTACGCGTTGGCCCTCGACGCATCACCACTTGTGCCTCCATTACGAGCATTGCTCTCAAAAACCCCGAAATGGATCGGGACGGCGACGGACCTCTTGGCACGCCTGGAAGCGAAAGCGGATGTGCGTGTGCAGATGCAACGGAGTTGGCCGAAGTCAGGAAAAAGCTTGTCGGATGCACTCCGACGGATTGCACCAAATCTTCGTGCCGCTGGGATCATTGTTCAGTGGGATCGATCGGCTGACAAGAAGCGCGCCAGGCTCATTACACTCGAAGTTTCTGAAATGCGATCGTCCGAACCGTCCGGTGCGTCCGGTTCAGATAATGGGCTTTCTGACGGTTCAAACATGTCGGACGCACCGGACGGTTCGGACGCAACAACACAAGTCTCGCCAGATCCACAGACAAGTGTTCAAGAGTCTGAAGAAGAGGTCGTGGATTTATGCTGATTGAATCCACCGTACCGCTCCGCGTGCGAATGCCAACCAGAGAAGTGCGTTTGCGACCCGGCGAGGCGGTCCGATTTTCCGAGAGCGAGGGGAAAAAGCTGTTGGCGCGCGTGCCGGATAAGGTCCGTTGTGTGACGCCGGAGCCGCCGCTTCAAGCCGGATGGCTGGTTTGCTATCGAGACCAGCAAGATAGGCTCCGTGGGGGTTACGAGGAACGCGAGGCGGGAACCGTGGCTGCCTGTGAATGGTCCGACTCAGGAAGGTGGATTGTGATAGTGCTCAATGGAGACCGACTCCCTCTCTGGCGGATCATCAGTGTCGCCAAGACCGACACCCAAGGCCGGATTTTAGGTGCCTGGCGGGTCAAAGAACATGGATTCGACGGCGAGCGAGGAACGTCATGAAAGTCCAACGGCAAACGAAACCGTATCGGTGCTTTGCATGCGGGAAAACTTACGTACATGACGACGCGCACGCGCACATTCAACATTTGTGCGACCAACGCCCAGCGCCCCGATTACTCGCGTTCATCAGGAACGGCAAACGGTACGAACCGAGAATCGGACGATGATGAGGACACGGGAGCAATCGTGAGCCGGCGCCGGAAACCAAAGGCACTGCATCTTTCGACAGTGCCCCCTCAGGCACGACACCAACGGACGATGGCGGACGAAGTACAGGTTGAGTTTCCACCGATTCAATGGACCCCGGAGCTGATTGCGGATCTGGCTCACTTGCTGGCAAATGCGCTGGTGCGTGACTTGCAGCCACGAAAGGCCTCTTGAATAATATTCTCTAACGGTAATATCATGGTGCATGGCCTCAGGACTGGCGAAACGGCTCAAGCAGCTCCGCACCGAACGAGGGCTGACGCAAGCCGCGCTGGCCAAACGAGCGGGAGTGACGTTGAGCTATGTCGGACGGCTGGAAATCGGGATGCACGATCCCCAGCTCAGTAGTCTGCGAAAGCTAGCAAGGGCGTTGAAAGTGAAGGTGGGGGCGCTGATCGATTAAGCCTATGGATATGACAATCCATCAGCTCACGCAACAAGAAGCGGATAGCCTCATGAAGGCGCTAGATGTGAACGAAAAATACTATGAAAACTTCCGTGATGCCTTCCATAGTGAGCGTACACACGTATCGGACAGGAATAGACCTTGGGCCCTCCCAGAGCAAGAGCGGTCGTACTATCTCATCGGATCCTATCTGTTTGGGGTCAAGTTCAATAATCCAGATATTATTTCCCTTTCCTCCTTTGCACTAGTACTCCCCCGAAATCCTAGTTATGACTGCGCCTCCTGTCTAAGGCTACTTCTCAAACAGATACTCATTCCATTCTGCCGAGATCATAAGAAGCGTCGCATCAGTGCAGCGTTGACAGAGAAGGGTAAAACAGTATTTGAGGGCCTTAGAAGGGATTTCCCAAGCTTAGAAATCGTAAATGGTAGGCCGTATCACTTTGCGAGCCTCGCATGTGAGGGCGATGCGATAGGAGGAGAGAGATGTCACCCATTTATGACCGTGAGTTGCCGCACAACGCGAGACCTGATCTCACACCTTACCTCATACACCTGACTCGTAAGACGGACGATTGTGGCGGTTTGGAAATCCTTGAGAGCATCCTGCGTGAAGGTCGCATTTATGGAACAACACGCTATTTTGTAGGTACGAGTCAGAAGGCTACTTGTTTCATGGATGTACCATTCATGGCTCTCAAGTATGTTTGCTGTGAGGATAACAGCAATCGATACGAGCCTTATGGGGTAGTGATCCAAAAATTCTCGGCCTATCGGAATCAGGGTGCCCGTCCGGTGTTGTATCTTTCTGCTGACGAACGACGGATGCTCGATATACCTGAAGATGAGCTATGGCGGGTGGTTACTCTAGAACTCTCAGAAGAAGGCCAGCAGTGGGAATCTAATTGGCTGCATGAGCGGGAGTGGAGAGCCCCTGGTGATTTCGACCTTCCCAAATCCATACATGCAGTATTGGTCAAGACACCTTCTGACGCGGCAGAACTACAAGGGAAGATCTCCCAAGATCCAAGTGATTTCAGGTGTATCCCCAAGAGCATCATTCCCTTGACCGTGATGTGCCAGGGTCTTGTCTATTGAAGTGGAGGGCCGAATGCTTTGCGCGATTTATGCCAGGAAAAGCACAGAGCAATGTGGCGTGAGTGACGAGGAGAAATCCGTTACACGCCAAATTGAACACGGCAAAGCCTTTGCGCAAAAAAGAGGTTGGATGGTCGATGACAAGTATATTTACATCGATGACGGGATTTCAGGTGCCGAGTTCCAGAAGAGGCCTGGCCTCCTTCGACTACTGAATGACATTGAACACGAGCCACCATTTCAGTTCCTCATCATGGCGGAGGGGTCCCGGCTCGGTCGTGAACAAATTGAAACTGCCTACCATCTAAAGAGAATCGTCGATTCGGGTGTGAAAGTGTATACCTACCTGGATGAGAAGGAATGCACTCTCGATACCCCACTTGAAAAGCTTCTCCTTCAACTATCGAATTTTGCCGATGAAACTGAACGAGATCGAGCCAGACAGCGAACATATGATGCCCTCATGCGAAAAGCCAAGGCTGGCCACGTGACCGGGGGCCGTGTTTTTGGATATGACAATCAGGAAGTGCTTTCCCCTGATGGAAGTCGGCAGCACGTTGTCTATGTCATCAATGAACGTGAAGCCAAGGTGCTGCGTCGGATCTTTACGATGTACGCCAATGGCCTCGGTTTCCATGGTATTGCGAAACGCTTGAACGATGAAGGCATTCCTGCTCCGCGTCAGAGTCCACGCGGGTGGGCAGGGAGTGCAATTCGAGAAATGCTCTATCGTCCCTTATATCGAGGTCAGATGGTCTGGAATGCCCTAGAAAAAATCGTTCGTGGTGGGACGATGAAGCGCCGTCTGCGCGCCGAAAAGGACTGGATTCGAGTCGATGCTCCTCACTTGCGTATCATTGAGCCCTCGCTCTGGGAAGCTGTCCAAGCCCGACTCGCCACGAATCACACGAGCACAGGCCCGCGTCTTCGTGATGTGGAGACCCCGTATCTCCTCACCGGGCTCTGTCGGTGTGCCACGTGTAAGGGACCCATCACGATGAGCGGCCCTGGTTCGTCGAAATCGCATCGACGGAGAGGGAAGTTCTACACGTGTAGCTATCATCTCAAGCGAGGCTCCTCAGTGTGCCGTAATGCGACCATGGCCGAGCAAGAAGGATTGGAGAAGGAAGTTCTCAAGACGTTGTCCGATATGTTGCATCCGCGTGTACTCGACTGTGCCCTTCAGGAGACGATGGAGCGACTTCAGCCAGATCAAGCCCGTGTGCGGACGGAACGGGCGAAGGTCGAGGAGCAGTTGACTAAAGCGAAGGCCGCACAGCTCCGTCTGACGGAGGCCATTGCTCAAGGGGGAAGCCTGGAGGCGTTGCTTGAGTCGTTGAAGCGCGAAGAAACGAAGCAGCGGGAATTGACCGCCGAGCTTGACCATCTCAAAGCGATAGGGCCAAATGAGTGGGATGTTGCCTGTATTCGACGTGAAGCGAAAGCCCGCCTGGGCGATATCCAGGGACTACTTTCCCGTCAGCCGCGAGAGGCGAAAGCCATCCTGAAACGACTCTTGGACGCGCCCCTATCGTTCGGATCGGTGGAGGAGGCTGGGAAGGTCAAATTTGTGGTAGAAGGAAGCGGCAACTTTTTGAATTTACTGGGAGTTTCAGACTCTCAGCAAACCCCGCCCTCAAATGTGGTGTCCCCAACGGGATTTGAACCCGTGTTACTGCCTTGAAAGGGCAATGTCCTAGGCCAGGCTAGACGATGGGGACGTGACCGGAAAGGCCAGGAGAGAATGGATACCACATTCCGAGCGGCGCTGTCACTAGGAGACCTAGCCTGCCTGTTATGGAGGGCTGATTCGCGAGAATTGATCTAGTCCGTCTGTTTTTTGAGGTTGCATAGAGTGTACGCGGAATTCTATTCAAGTGCGGGGGGTGTAGAACGGTAGCTCTCCCTCCATGGCAGCAAGGGGACGGTGGGCTTGGTCCTTTCGTGAGAGGATTGGTTGAGCCACCGGCCAGGTAATTCCTAAAGCCGGATCGTTCCAAAGGATCCCGCGATCATCCTTGGGGGAATAATAGGCGGTACATTTATAGAGAAAGCAGGCGGTATT
>JAHBWO010000111.1 GCA_019636945.1 Nitrospira sp.
GTTCGAGCCGGCTGCCTCCGGCTCGGATCAGCGCGGGACGAGAGGATTTCTCCCCTGGCCTCCGTCCCGCACGCTGCTTTTGCCGGCAATGCTGGGGTTGCTATCGCGGCCTGCGACCAGTCATAAATGAAGCATGACATCGATCGATAAACCACAATTTATGATCCCGGCCTGGGCCATTTCATTGACCTTACATGGAGTGGCTATAGGCTTAGCCTTCGCGTTTTCTACACAGATTACGCCTCTGGTACAGGAAGATCGTTTCACATGGGACGTGGCATTAGTGCAACGGGTAAGTCCTGCCTCAAAATCTGAGCTAGTCGAATCGACTGCCACTTCGGCATCACCGCCGGTCAAGAAACTGTTCCCATCACGCCCCAAGCCGGTGGCGGACACTTCCCGCCCGGTCACGTCGATAGAACAGAATAATGAGACGCCACTGCCAAGAATCAAACAGATGGCGGAGGTTCCTCAGGTTCGTGAAGAGCCAGCCGAGCAAGGGGTCGTCGACGCCGATATCTCCAAAATTGAGCCGGTTGTAGAAACAAAGGCATCCGAGACTGTCGCGGTTGCCGCCTTACCGGAATCGGTTGACCCTCAACCAGTTCATCAGGAACCTGGGGCAATTGAGTCGGCTCCCCTCTCGACTTCTGATGTCTCGATTTCTCGGGAAGGTACGGCCACTGCCGTTGCGGCGCCAGGTTCTGAGGCGAAAACCGATAACCGATGGCTGGCCGAATCCTTGTGGCGGCGAGTCGCGGAACTGAAGCGCTACCCGAGCTCAGCTCGTTTGAATGGTCAAGAGGGAAAAGTCATCTTAAGGGCGATCATTCGATCTGATGGACAGCTGGCTGATGTAGTTGTTCAGAAGAGCTCTGGGTATAGCACACTTGATGAGGCAGCAATCGAAGCAGTCAGGCTCGCCTGCCCACTCCACATGAAACAGGCTCTCGGAAAGCCGTTGATTGTCGTGAGTCTGCCGATTGTCTATAGCTTGGCGAACTAAGTCCGGGCGAAGGCGACAGGCCTTAAGAGATTGAAGCGATTTACGGGCGCATTAGAGAAACCGATAAAGGCGGTATCGCTCAAGTAATCGAAGCAGTATGTTGGTAAGATTAAAACAATCCTGGTTCGTCTGGTTGCTGTTGACCTGTCTCATGCTGGTGAACGGGGCCATGGTTGCCCCCAGCGTGGCCCATGCCGAGCACCATGCGGATCACCAGGCCGGCACCCACTCGACCGGCATTTGTGCTTGGCTCTGTGCAGCCGGACAGGGTATCGAATCTGTTTCTGTTGTACTGAATTCCACGCCCCATCTCATTGAGCAAACAATCGTCGTTCACGTTGACCCGATTCCTGCCTCCGTTTTTTCGCACCGCTTATTCCGCGGCCCTCCGACGTTTCTTGCATAAACCATTGGCGACTTGAAGGTCGTTCCCTGTAGCGACTGGTATTCAGGCTTGGTTTAGGAGAGACGTGTCTTGCTGGAGTGGCTGCCTCTGGGCCAGAGCAGCTCGTGGCAGGAGAATTCTCTCCTTGTCTCTGCCTCGCCGTTATTACGGAAAGGAGATCTCAATGCATATGACAAGTGAAGCAAACAGGGTGACAACAGGCACCATGAACAAAACGTTGCTTCGAGTTGGAGAAGCGGCGGAACTACTCTCAGTCAGCCGTTGGACGATCTATCGATGGGTGGAGGAGGGACGGCTACGCGGTACGAAAATCGGGAGAAGCAGCTTGCGGATCTTTTGTGAGTCCATCGTTGGCTTGGTTGAAAGTAACAAGAAAGTCATGACCGGTACACATTCGATGTCCGAGCGTTCATAGGGGGATGGAGCCTATCGGTTCAGGGCACCGATTTTGTAGCATCGGTGAGTACGTGTTGGTAGACAGGTTGTCAGGAGTGCCGTATAAAACTGGCTATAACTTCTACGGAGTAGAATTATTTGTACTTGATATTATGTATTGTCCGAGTAGGTGACCCTCCGACTCGGACCAAGCGCGGGGCGAAGGTTGGCTGCCTCCTCCTTGGCCCCGCCCTTTATTTTAGACGAATCGAACTGGTGATGAGTAGGTGTTTGTGGCAGTACATCAGCCTTGAGAGATAAGACATCAGGCGATGGCGGCGAACGGCCTATGGTAATGCTACCGAATGACTTCGGATGGGATGTTGCACCTGTAGATAGATGGAATCATTCCCGAGGGCGGCGGTGGATCTGTTCAGCACGGGTCTCATTGATTTAGTCGCGATGACTTGTCGAAAGATGACAGAAAAGCTTAGTAGTAAGTGTCTGTGCTTGGATGGATTGACCGATCCATCCCAAATTAATGCTGTTGAGTAGAACCAGGACTTCGGATGGCGCTCTTAGCCCCAGTGGATTTCATCGTTTCCAAACTCCGTCGCGGCACAGAGGAAGATCTTTCCGATGCAGCCTGGATCGCGGAGCGTTTCCACGTTACTGCCTCCCAAGTCCGCGCTGCCGCCGAGGCCGCTTTGTCCGCGTCATTCGAAGACACGGCGCTCTTTCTCTTTGAACGCACTCTCGACCGATTCTGCCTAGCCTTGGAGCCGATGGCCTCCTAATCGGCGAAGTTCACAATCGGCACTCAGATTCCGTACTGCTCAGAGGAAACTGATCTCCTCTGGAACGGACAAAGGGCGTATTACAAGCAAGCAGCGACGGAGATGGATGAACAGAGGGCCGACGATGGGCGCGTATCGGCTTCTTTTCACTGATAGATGATGCACACCTGACCATTCGCAAGAGTGACGATGGTGTATTGGCGCGACGATACCAATCAACCCGCTGTCGAATAACTACGCAGCTGCGTCTTTTACCTCTTCTTGAGATACGATCGAGCCAATGCATCCTTGATCGTGCTTCTGATATGATTCCGCCCCGCTTCGATGTTCTCCTGCATGGCTTCGCGCGCACCAACCGCATCCTTCGCAATGATCCGATTCAGAATCTCCAGATGTTGGCGGCATGTTCTCTCGGCGCGCTCCGGGCTTTCAAAATCCAGCATTCGAAAGAGCGTCAAGCGCTCATTAATGGTTCGAAGGTTTCTGAGCAGAAAGGTATTCCCCAAGGCGCGGGCGAGTGTATCGTGGAAAAGGGTGTCGAGGATCGCGAATTCTTCCGATTGCTTCGACGGCTCCTTCAGCAGTTCCGTCCACGTGTGATGAAGGTCGTCAAGATCAGCTTGATGCTGTGTGAGGGTATCTTTACTGGCCAAGCGTTCGACAGTATACAGTTCCAGCGCCTGGCGCACTTCATAGAGCTCCTCAATTTCCTCGGTCGTGTACTGCTTGACCACATAGCTTCGATTGGGCAGTTTTCTGATGAAGCCATAGGAGGTCAAGACGCGCAGTGCCTCGCGAATCGGACTGCGGCTCATCCCAAACCGTTTGCACAATCCATCTTCAGTCAACCGATGTTCCGGCGGGTAGTGCCAATGGACGATCTCTTCTTTCAGTGTCGCCACGACCGACGAACTCAGGTTTGAAGAGGCAGGTTTCTCCTGTAGATCCTTCCGGCGGCTCATCTTCTTCATCTGTATATCTCCATGGGATTGACCTCGTATACATTCATGTTCAGCACGGTAAGTAGACGACGCAGGATGACTCCATCACCGTGGTCTGATTTGCTCTCTTGGGTTTACCAATAATACGGCCAGGGGTGCCAATAGGGAGACCAGTAGGGTCCCCAATAGGGGCCAGGGCCGAGAGGCCGGCGAATGCGCGGAGCCTCCTCATCCTGCTCGCTCCACACACGCAGACTGGTCGCATGCATGAGCGGGTACGTGTACTCCGTTTCATCGAGCGGCAGGGTAATGGAACCAGCCATCTCACCCGTCACGGTGATGAACGTGCCTGCGGGGATGGTCGCGGGGTCAAGAAACTCCTTCCGCAGTGCGACGAACCGACCTTGGGAGGTGCTGAGATCCGAGGTCGGTTGAAGGGAGTCGGCCAATGGCAACTGGAGGATTTCGATTCTGGTCCCCTCTTTGAGCCGGCGCGCTCCCAGCACTTTACCTCCGAATGTGACGGGTTGTCCGTTATAGGACTCAGGGGCGGCTTTCACTTGCACAAAGGTCAACGGAGGCGCGCCGGGCGAGAGCGTCTCAGTGTGATCGCCGGTGAAAGCACAGCCGGAGATGAGGATGGCAGCGCAGAGGCCTGCAACAAGGAGTCCGTACATGGAAGCAATTATAACAAAGCGCACATGGGCTCTCCATCCGTTATAATAGCCTTCGCCCACTTAATCTGAGAAAGGAGTCGGACATGAAGAATCGGATGAGGTCGAGGTGGACGGCGGTGGTCTGGGCGATGGGAGTGGCGGGATTGGTGCTTGCCCCACTTGCCGCACAGGCAACCAAGCCGGAGCTGAAGGGGAAATTCGAGATTCTCAAGGATGAGACGTCCACCCATCAACCGGGGAAAGTCAAAGTCATCGAGTTTGCGGATTTCTATTGTCCGCATTGTCATCACTTCGAAGAAACGGGGGTTCCTCTGCTCGTGAAAGAGTTCGGGAATCGCGTTGAAGTTACAATGGTTGGTTTTCCAGTTATCCCGGGGAAGCTGCCGACCCCCTTTGATATGTATGAGCAGGCCAAGATGATGGGCAAGGGCGATCAGATGAAGGCTGTTTTGTTTCGCACCATTCACAAGGAAAAACTCGATGGGGTGTTGGATCGTTCAATTCGCTCCTTGCTGATCAAGGAGGTCGGTTTGGATGTGGCGGCGTTTGAGGCTGGGATGGAAAGTGGAAAACCGGCCAAGCTGTTTGAAGAGGGGCGGAAGTGGGGTGAGCGGATCAAGGTGTCGTCGACGCCCTCAATCCTCTTGGACGGAAACATTAAGGTCGATGGGGTGAACATGACGCCGGAGAACGTCCTCACCATCATCCGAAGCATTCTCGAAGCGGATGCAAAAAAGTAACGAATGACGATTTGTGATGGCGGAGGGTAAGGCACACGGCATCATTCAACGCCTTCTGGAGGATGAATCGGCCTTCAGGAAGTTTGTTCGCCGTCGGGTCGGCGAAGAAGCCCTCGTGGACGATATTCTTCAACAAAGCTTCGCCCGAGCAGTCGCCTCCGCTCACTCATTGCACAATGAGGAAAGTGTGCTTGCCTGGTTCTACCGCATCCTCCGTCATGCGATAGCCGATTATTACCGTGCACAGGGAGCTGAGGCTCGCCGTAATCAAGCCTTCCTGGAGGAATCGACTCGTTCCGGCACCCTCCAGGAACCAGCTCTTGATGAGATACAGGCTACCGCATGTGCCTGCCTTCACGATCTTATTCCGAGCCTCCGAGGAAACTATGCAGACCTCATCAAGCGCATCGATCTCGGTGGCGAATCGCCAGAACAGGTTGCAAAAGAACTCAAGATATCACGGAACAATCTAACGGTTCGCTTGCACCGAGCTCGTCAGTCCTTGCGGGCTTCTCTCGAAGACGCATGCGGGATCTGCAGTAAACACGGGTGCCTCAACTGCGCCTGTGGGTAACAGGCTGCCTCGTCTATACAACCTACATTGGTTTCGGTGGTTTTCCCTCTATTTTTGACCCATCACGTTTGTCCCGTAGTCTTCTGTAATATCTGACGACCTGTTCCGTCTGTAATGCTGAAGGCGACAATGAGTTGCCATACCGGATACAATGAAAGGAGTCGGACACATGATGAATGAATCATCGAGCGGATGTTGCGGGAGACCGCATGCAGGACATGATCACATGAGTGAAGATATTGAAGATACCCATGATGCTTCGCGTGCTCACGGTAAGACGGAGGTCGACCCCGTTTGCGGGATGAGCGTCGATCCAACCCGAGCAGCGGGTCAGTATGATTATAAAGGTACGACCTACTATTTCTGCGCGGTGTCGTGTTTGGAACGGTTTCGCATGGATCCCGAGCATGCACTCAGCAAGAAGCCGGTCAATCTTGTCGCAATGCCGTCTTCCCGCAAGCCGCTTCCTATGATGCAGCCGGTCCGGCAGGGCAAGATTGATCCAGTCTGCGGGATGACGGTGCAACCTGCCACGGCTGCCGGTTCATACGAGTATCGGGGGGAAAGCTATTACTTCTGTGCCACGCGGTGCCTTGAAAAATTTCGTGATGATCCTGAGTATTACCTGCTTCCACCTGGCCAGCGAGTCCCCAAACCTGTAGCGATTCCCGCTGGTGGCGTCGTCGAGTATGTCTGTCCAATGGATCCGGAGGTGCTGGAGACTCAACCGGGAGCCTGCCGGATCTGTGGAATGGCGCTTGAACCCAAAGTAGTCTCAGCGGAAGACGTTGGCAACCCTGAATTGGAGGACATGAGTCGCCGATTTTGGATTTGCCTGGGACCAGCGGTGTTGGCGATGCTCATCGCCATGTCCGACATGATTCCCGGCATGCCGCTACACCATCGGTTTGGAGGGGCGGTGCTGAACTGGGCGCAGCTGCTGTTGGCTACCCCGGTGGTGCTTTGGGGCGGCGCGCCGTTCTTTCAACGCGGGTGGGCTTCCATCGTGAACAGTGCGCCGAACATGTTCACACTCATCGCCATTGGGACCGGGGCCGCCTTTGGATACAGTGTGCTGGCGACGCTGCTACCAACGCTCCTGCCTGCATCTTTTCATCGACCTGACGGAACTGTTGCTGTCTATTTCGAAGCAGCCGCCATGATTACAGTGCTGGTGTTGCTCGGACAGGTGTTGGAACTGCGGGCGAGGAGTCAGACGAGTTCCGCGATCAAGAGTCTCTTGCGACTGGCTCCGGCGACAGCACGAGTGGTCCGTCCGGATGGGAGCGAGGAAGATGTTTCACTGGATCAGGTGCATGTGGGGGACCGGTTGCGCGTGCGGCCGGGTGAACGGGTGCCGGTCGACGGGGTGGTGGTGGAAGGGAGTACCTCGGTTGATGAGTCGATGATCACGGGGGAATCGATTCCCATCGCGAAGGAGATCGGAGTGCCCGTGACCGGCGGGACGATGAATGGCACCGGGAGCATGCTTATGCGGGCGCAACGGGTTGGTCGCGAGACGTTGCTCGCAAGGATCGTTCAGATGGTCAGTGATGCGCAGCGGAGCCGTGCTCCGATTCAACGGGTGGCCGACGTTGCAGCGGGGTACTTTGTACCGCTTGTCGTGTCGGTGGCAGTTCTGACAGCTATTGCTTGGGCTCTCTGGGGGCCTGAACCCAAGCTGGCCTATGCGCTTGTGAATGCCGTAGCGGTATTGATCATTGCCTGCCCGTGCGCCTTGGGGTTAGCGACACCCATGTCGATCATGGTCGGGACAGGACGGGGGGCGACAGCTGGTGTGCTCGTGAAGAAGGCAGAAGCGCTTGAGGTCTTGGGCAAGGTGGATACGATCGTGTTTGACAAGACCGGAACCTTAACCGAGGGGAAGCCGGCCTTGATGACCGTCCATACGACTCCTGCCTGGAGCCAACAAGAAGTGCTCCGTTTGGCTGCGAGTCTTGAACAGGGAAGTGAGCATCCGCTGGCAGGGGCTATCGTGGCCGGCGCACGGAGCCGCAAGATTCCCACGGTTACGTCGAGACAGTTTCAATCAACTACAGGCAAAGGAGTCTCCGGTCTTGTTGAGAATAATTCTGTGGCCATCGGGACGGCGGCATTTTTGAGGGAGACGATCGGTGTCACGGGCGGTGAGCTGGCCACCCTTGAGGCAGAGGCAGACCGACTCAGGCAAGAAGGACAGACGGTCGTCTTTGTCGGGATCGACAAAAAAGCAGGAGGATTGCTGGGCGTGGCGGATCCGATCAAGGCCTCGACCGGAGATGCTGTCCGAATGCTGAAAGAGGACGGGATCCGGCTGGTGATGTTGACTGGCGATCATCAGCAGACAGCCAATGCTGTGGGCAGACGGTTAGGCCTTGACGATGTCAGAGCTGGAGTGTTGCCCAACCAGAAAGGCGAGGTTGTCGCCCAATTGAAAGCAGACGGTCGTGTCGTGGCAATGGCGGGGGACGGGGTCAATGATGCACCGGCTCTGGCGCTCGCCGATGTCGGTATCGCAATGGGAACCGGTGCCGACGTCGCAATTGAAAGTGCAGGGATGACGCTGGTCAAGGGCGATCTTCGTGCGTTGGTTCGGGCCAGACGGTTGAGCAAAGCGACGATGCGGAATATCCGACAGAATCTCTTCTTTGCCTTCGTCTATAATCTCGTGGGTGTGCCGGTGGCGGCTGGAGTATTGTATCCGCTCTTTGGCGTGCTTCTTAGCCCCATGATAGCCAGTGCTGCCATGACGTTTAGTTCCGTCTCCGTGATCTCCAACGCGCTTCGTTTGCGTAAACTGGCGCTCTAATCACCTTGGGCGTGCAGCTCAACGATGAGGAATGACCAGATTATATCCAGACGTCTCCTGCTTAAGCGGGCAGGAGCGCTAGGGTTGCTCGCCGCAGTGTATCCGCTTCTTCCTTCCTGTGTGAATCATACGTTGCTTCCTGCCGCTCATTCCGATCCAGGCTTCTCGACACTCAGAGGCGAGGTGATTGACCTGGTGATCAGTGAACGATCCTTCACGATGGATGGGCAAACTGGGACTGCTACGACAATCAACGGGACCATCCCTGGCCCGCTTATCCGTTTAAGAGAAGGTCAGGACGTCACGATCCGTGTGACGAATCGGTTGATGGAGGACTCATCGATTCACTGGCACGGGATACTCTTGCCTTCGCACATGGATGGAGTTCCCGGGGTGAGCTTCAGGGGCATTCAGCCTGGAGAGACCTACAGCTATTCTTTCCCCATCAAGCAAAGCGGGACCTACTGGTATCACAGCCACTCCGGTGGTCAGGAATTACAAGGCATGTATGGGCCGATGATTCTCGATCCGATTGAACCGGACCCGTTTCAGTATGACCGGGAGTATGTCGTCATGCTTTCGGAATGGAGCGGCGAGTCATCTGAAGCCATGATGGACCACCTCAAGAAGTCCTCCGGCTATTACAACTTTCAGAAGCGCGATGCTCGGGAGTTTGTCTCAGATGCAAAGCGGTGGGGATTCTGGTCGGCGATGCGGAATTATGTGATGTGGGATGAGATGCGAATGGATCCAACCGACTTTGCAGACGTCACTGGTGCTACCTTCAGTTATCTCATGAACAGCCTGCCTCCAGTAGACAATTGGACCGGCCTCTTTCGGCAGGGCGAACGAGTGCGGCTGCGTTTCATTAATGCTGCCGCGATGACGTTTTATGATGTTCGCATTCCAGGGTTGACCATGACGGTGGTCCAGGCAGACGGCCAGAATGTGCAGCCGGTCATGGTGGAAGAGTTTCGATTCGGTCCTGCCGAAACCTACGATGTCATTGTGCAACCAATCGAGGATCGTGCCTACACGATTTTTGCCGAAACCATGGATCGGAGCGGCTATGCGTGCGGGACATTAGCTCCTCGGCACGGAATGAGTGGGGAAATTCCTATGCGTCGAGCCCGCCCGCTTCGAACCATGGAAGACATGGGGATGGCGAATCATGACGGCGGCCATGACACTCATGCTGTGGAAGAAACTGCACCACACTCGTCTTATGGCAAGACAGCCGAACATGGCATGATGCATGGGGAAACAACGCATGAGGCGGCAGGAAAAGAGAAGAGCTTCCTACGCCATTCGCCCATCCCAAGTACATCACCGGTGAAGCATGGCCCTGACCATCATGGCACCGGCAACCAAACGATCGCCGAGTATTCACGAAGCCGGATGCACGAACCGGGCAGAGGGTTTGAACAGAGTTCGAGACGCGTGCTGGTCTACACGGACTTGAAAAGTCTCGTTCCTTACCCGGACCAACAAGCACCTGAGCGAGAGGTTGAGCTGCATCTCACCGGCCATATGCAGCGCTACATGTGGTCATTCGATGGTAAGACCTACTCTGATGCGCCGGTACCGATCCGGTTCCGTTACGGTGAACGAGTGCGGCTGACCTTTGTCAACGACACGATGATGGAACATCCACTTCATCTGCACGGAATGTGGATGTATCTCGACAACGGTTCAGGTGCGTATCTTCCTCGGAAACACACGGTCGTCGTCAAGCCGGCTGAACGATTGTCTGTCGTCGTCAGCGCCGATGCACCAGGGCCTTGGGCCTTTCACTGTCATCTCCTCCTACATATGGACGCAGGGATGTTCCGCGTTGTTCAGGTTGATCCATAACCAGTCAGAGATGCGACCAGTGGGGATAACGATCCAACGCTGCTGGGGGAGGTTTGTCGGTTGTGCCCTGAGTATAGTCGTGGGCGTGGGGACCGTTGTGGCGGAATCCGGACACGGATCTTCCGGTTTAGAGAGCGTTGTGTTGGCCCCGCCGCACCGGGCGCAAACCGAACCACACGTGCATGGACTTTTGCGAGCGGACTGGCCCAGTCCAGTCATGGATCGTGAACACCGGCTGTTCACGTTGGTCGATGTTCTTGAGTATCGACCCCGTACGGGTGGAGAGGGCAGCAATAGCGACTACCGCTGGGATCTCGAAGGTTGGTACGGCGGCGATCACAACCGGCTCTGGTTCAAGAGCGAAGGGCAGCGGGATACCGCGTTCAAGGCGGACTACGATGTGGACTTCCAATTGCTCTATGGGCGATTCCTCTGGAAGCACTACGATCTTCAAGTCGGGGGCCGAATGGAAACACAGTCGTTTCGTGGAGGGAATGTGTCGCGTGGGATGGGAGTAATCGGGCTACAGGGGATTGTGCCCTACAATTATGAGTTCGAATCGGCGTTGTTCATTGATCAGCGTGGTGCTGTCTCAGCGCGACTTTCCTATACGAAAGATTTTCTCCTCACCCAACGCTTGATTCTTCAAGGGCGATTTGAAACCAATCTGGCTATCCAAAAAGTCGAAGAGTTTACGACCGGCTCGGGGCTGAACAATCTTGAGTTTGGGGCTCGCCTGCGTTACGAAATCCGGCGAGAATTCGCTCCTTATATCGGGGTGTCATTCGACCGCGGTTTCGGTGAAACGGCCAGGCTAGTACGTCAGCAAGGAGGAGATCCGAGTCAGATTCGATTCGTGGTCGGCGTGAGAATGTGGTTCTGACGGCTTCGCCCGGCTGGTGTCCTCAGCATCAGTCTTGTTGCATGAAGAAGTGTAGGCGATAGGTACAGCGCATCATGTTTGATGCATTTGAACAACTGTGCTAGCCTCATAGTGTGAAACGAGTAGGCCCTAATATACTTTCCTGGTCTCGCCTGATGGTCCTGGTCTGGACGTCCTTGTGGATGCTGGCAGTTCCCTTGTTCCATGTGCATCCAGACGCGGATCATCTGCATGGACGAGCAGGGCATCTTCATGGTGGGACCGTCCATACGGTCATGTCGCCTGATCTCGAATGTGAGGTGGAGAGCCATTCGTCACTCACAGCCGATTCACACGATGTCTTCACCACCGTGGCCGGGTTGGGACATCGGCATCTCGAGATTGAGTTTTCGCTGCTGACTGATTCAGATCGGAAATCTTACAATTTGTTCTTGAGCCAGGCCCATGCGCTCGGGTCTGCTGTATCATTGAATTGTGAGCCTCGTGTTTTGCAAGAGCCTGAGACCATTGCTCTGTTTTCCCCTACAGGGTTGATTTACGATCTTTCCTCCCGTGGTCCGCCCAGTCTTTCCGCATAGACTTCTGGTTCGCTTGCCATATCTCCCATAGTCAGAGACACGCCTTGGACGAAGAGCCATGGCGAGAGGAAAGGTGCCAAGATGGCTTCCAGGAAGGCTATCGCGCCGGAATGTATTGGGCGGATTGCTGTCGTCATAGCGATTGCTGCCGTATCCGCCTCGTGCCAGCCGGCACAGGATGAGACGCAGAAGAGACCCTCGCAAGCGATAGCGCCTGCGACTCAAGCCGGTGTGATTGAGCTGTCGGACGGGAGTTCACTGCTCTCACAGATCCGTACTGAGCAAGTAGGCCGCCGCGCCATGCGAATGTCGCTGAAGGCGCAGGGAGGAAAGATTTTGCCCAATGAGAACCGGTTGGCCCATCTCGGTCCACGAGTGCCGGGACGCATTGTGGCTGTCTACGCTAATCTTGGCGATCGCGTACAATCCGGAGCGCGACTGCTGTTACTCGATAGTCCGGCGTTTGGTGAGGCTCAGCTGCAATATCGCAAGCGGCGGACGGCCATGAGGGTGGCGGAAAAGGCCTTTGAACGGGCCAAAGCGCTCTCGGCCGAGGGTGCGATCGGGATCAGCGAATATCAGCGGCGTGAGGCCGAGCATGAAAATGCGAAAGCCGAGCTCTACGAAGCAGAGGAAAAACTTCACTTATTGGGTATGGCGGAACGAGAAATCGAGCGGTTGTCCGCCGAACAATTGCCCCATGCCGAAGTGGCGCAGGTGTTTCTGCGGGCTCCCTTCTCCGGTGAAATCATCGAGCGGAATGCAACGGTCGGTGAAGTGGTCGATTCGAGTAAGACGCTTTTCACCGTGGCGGATCTCTCCACTGTGTGGGTCAGGGCTGATTTTCCCGAGCAGCAGATCGGGATGCTGAAAGCCGGTCTTGCGGTGGAGGTTCGAGTTGCAGCCTATCCGGATACGGTGTTTCAGGGTGCTATTACCTATATCGGGGCCATAATTGATCCGGCCACGAGGACGGTAACGGCACGTTTGCAGATTCCCAACTCAGACCGGCGGTTACGTCCTGAAATGTTCGCCGAGGTGACGGTACGCACGCAGGAACAATCGGTCTTGGCCATGCCGCGTGCTGCGCTGCAGCAGGTCGGCAACCGAACCATGGTCTTCGTCACGCGAGGCTCGCAGCGGTTTGAATGGCTCGAGGTCACAATCGGGGAGTCATCGAACGAGTATGTCGAGGTCAAGGCCGGACTCAAGGAAGGCGATGAGGTCGTGACGGAAGGCAGTTACGCGCTCAAGTCCGAAGCGCTTCGCGGGCAGATGTCGATGGGAGGCCCGCTGTGATCGAACGGCTGATCCGCACATCGCTTGAGCAGCGGGTCATCGTGCTGCTGGCGGCGTTCGGCGTGAGTATCGGCGGAGCGGTCGCATTTCGCTCTCTGCCGATCGATGCCTTTCCTGATGTGACACCGGTCCAAGTCCAAGTCATTACCCGTGCTCCGTCTTTAGCGCCTCCGGAAATCGAGCGCCTTGTCACGTTTCCCCTTGAAATTGAGTTGATCAACTTGCCTGGAAAAACGGAACTCCGATCGGTCTCGCGGTTCGGGATCTCAGTCATTACGGTGGTGTTTGAGGATGCCGTCGATAACTATTTTGCCCGGCAGTTGGTTTTGGAACGGCTGGTCCGTGTCCGTTCTCAATTACCGCCAGGAGCCGATCCTACCCTGGGGCCCGTGAGTACCGGCCTCAGCGAAGTCTTCATGTACCTTGTGGAGGGGCCATCCCAGAGTCTTCAGGAATTACGGACGCTCCATGATTGGGTGATTCGTCCAATGCTGCGTGCCGTACCAGGGCTGGCGGATGTCGACACTCTGGGTGGATTATCAAAACAATACGACGTGCTCGTGGACCCCAATCGCTTGACCAGCCTGGGCCTCACCCTGCGGCAGGTTCAGGCAGCAGTGACCGAGAATAACCAAAATGCCGGCGGCAGTTACATCGAGCGGGGCGGCGACAAGTTGGTGATCTATGGCCAGGGTCTAGCTCGTTCGGCTGAAGATTTGGAACGCATTGTCGTAACGGCCCGCCAGGGGACGCCGATCTACCTGCGGGACGTTGCGGAGGTTCGCCTGGGACATGCTGTTCGCTTAGGCGGCGTCACACGGGACGGAACCGGCGAAGTGATGCAAGGCATCGCCGTGATGCTACGAGGGGGAAACAGCCGACAAGTTGTTTCAGCGGTGAAGGAGAAGGTCGGAGTGATCAATCGGCTGTTGCCGGATGGTGTCACGATCACGTCGTTCTATGACCGGATTGAACTGGTGACCCGGGCGCTCGACACGGTCGAGCGGGCCTTATTGGAGGGCGCCGTTGTTGTGGTCCTCGTCCTCTATCTGTTCCTGAGAAATCTGCGCGGTGCGCTGGTCGTCGCCCTGACCTTACCGCTTGCCACGCTGACTACGTTCTTGATCATGCAACGGGTCGGGCTCTCAGCCAATCTGATGTCCTTGGGAGGACTAGCCATTTCCCTCGGGATGATTGTCGATGCCGCGATCGTGCAGGTGGAGAATATTGAGCG
>JAHBWO010000112.1 GCA_019636945.1 Nitrospira sp.
ATCTGTTAATTCCTCCACAAGTTCCTCACGAAAAGCATGCTTGCTTTATATCATTGCTTAGAAACCATGTCAAGCTTTATGATTTTAATAATACATTGCCTATTCAGTTCTGTTTCTTGCAAGCAAGTAATACTTTGATTGTTGGTGAGCGTAAGACTTGCCTTGGCAAGAGTAGCAGGATTTTCCTTGGCCGCAAGTCCGGTCGTGTTACAATCGGGCGTGCCTATGCCTCCCGAATCACCACCACACGACATCCTGCTCCAAGCTGCGGTCGAAGCGAGTCAAGCAGCTGGAGCCCTATTACTGCACTATGCCGAAGCAGGCTTTCAGATCGAATACAAAAATCCCATCAACCTGGTCACCGATGCCGACCGTGCCGCTGAACAGTGCGTGATCGATCATCTGAAGACTCGTTTCCCCGATCATCGTTTTCTAGCCGAAGAGCGTGGTCGTGACGAGGAAGGATCCTCCCCTTATCGGTGGATCATCGATCCACTCGACGGGACCACGAATTTTGCGCATGGCTATCCCGCATATTGCGTTTCCATTGGCCTCGAGTACGAGGGGCGGTGTATCATCGGTGTTGTCTTTGACCCATCCCGGAATGAACTGTTTACGGCCATGGAACATCGTGGGGCATGTGTAAACGGTCGGCCCATCCATGTGTCCAACACACAGGCTCTCGACGGTAGCCTTCTCGTCACCGGTTTCGCCTACGACATCCGAGAAACCAAGCGGAACAACCTCGATCATTTTGTGAAATTTGCCTTGAAGGCTCAGGGGCTCAGACGGACAGGGTCAGCGGCTTTGGACCTGTGCTATGTGGCGGCAGGGCGGTTTGACGGATTCTGGGAAGTGCGACTCAACCCATGGGATATGGCCGCTGGCTCAGTCATCGCGCGTGAAGCCGGCGGGCGCTTGACCGATTTCAACGGAAAGGATCTCTCAATCTATGGGCAAGAACTCGTGGCCAGTAACGGACGGATCCACGAAGCGATGCTCACCCTCTTGAACCAAGCACCGCACCAGACGTGAAACCACAGGAAATCCACACCGCTTGTCCGTCACACGGATATACAATCCAACTGAGGATACGGTATGCTGTTCCTACGATTTAGCAACAAAGGATCTCATGGCACGCGCCGTTCCTCCGTCTGAACAACCAAATACCCCAGCGTCCAGTGACAATCCGGGTGACCCAACCTGGGAAGTGGAATTGCTTCGCGTCCTCGTCAGCCGCAAAGGCACACAGGTTGAAGCCCAATGGGCCATCCATCCGCAGTTGAAGCAAGACCTGCTGCCCGCGGAATGGCAAGAAGTGGTGGATCTCATGGCGAAGGCAACCGACATCGTCGGTGAGCGATTCTCCAAGGCCCTGGCTCAAATCGACCCGATCCCTCCCGGCAATGCCTAACCGTTCCGGCCTTCGCTTTTTCTCTTCCTATCCGATCGACAGAGGAGGTTCCCATGGACTCGTATTACCATTCGCATGATTTAGGGAAGTTTGCTGAAATTGGGAAAGGCAATACCGCCTTGTGGGAAAAGTTCAAGAACTACTACGATGCGGTATTTACTGAAGGCGCACTGACCGAACGAGAGAAGGCACTCATTGCCCTGGCCGTCGCCCACACCGTGCAATGTCCTTACTGTATTGATGCGTATACGCAGGCGTCGCTGGAAAATGGATCAAACATAGAAGAAATGACGGAAGCCGTCCACGTGGCCTGCGCCATCCGCGGCGGCGCGTCACTCGTCCATGGCGTGCAGATGAGGAAGGTGGCCGAGAAACTCTCGATGTAAGGGCGCAGTGTCGATCAGAGATGTGAATTTTCAGGGACCGCCAGAGTGAAATACTTGCCACGCTCTTCGTAGAGAATCCGTGAAGCCATGAGATCGTTGAGGATTGGCTTGAGGATCGTCTCACTGCACTCGATTTTGTCCGTCGCTGCTGTTCGGATCTGCTCAACGCTTTTCCCTGACTCGTTGCAGATTTCGATGACGAGTGCCGCCAACCCTTCATATCGTCGACGAGTCGGCTCTTTCGGATTACGCCCATCATAGATCGTGACGTAGTTCGGCGCTTTGGAGTAATACAGGAAGGGCGTGTCTCCCAACCTATGCATTCGCTGCCAGCCTTCAATTGCAGCAATCAGTTCTTGATACAGATAGGGATCCACTGGCCAGTCATCCAATTCATATTCAAAATCGTAGGCGACCTTCTTCAGATCGACTTGCCGGGCGTCGTATATATATTCATAGGCCATGCCTGGCCCGGTGATCCGGACACCATATTCATGTGGTCTGGTGAAGTAGGGGCTAAACCGCTGCAGCCAGAACTTGCCGGTTGCTTCGGGTGGCTGGAGATGGAGCAGTGACGGAATCAACTCAAGCTGGCGATGGTAGTCCTCGTTCGTCTCTCCAGGAAAGCCCAGCAAGATATTCCACGAAACCATCACGTGATAGTAGAGGCTCCACTTGAGGCAGACGATATTCTGCATCGGCGTGGCGCCCTTGTCCATTGCACGAAGCTGATTGAGACTCAAACTTTCCAACCCCGGCTGCATGCACTTCACTCCACCGGCAGCCAACGTTTTGATCTGGCGCTTCTGCAGATTGCTCTTCGTTTCAATGAACACGTCCAGATCACAATGATCTTCTGCCAGTTTTCCGAACAGATTGTCGATGTACCCCATGTCGATGATGTTGTCGACCAACCGAAACCGAACGGCATCGTAGCGCTGGGAGAGCTCAGCAATTTCTGCTAAAACCTGCGCCGGCTTCTTCGCTCGGAACTTCATGCTCTGCGCATTGAGCCCGCAAAACGTACAGTGATGTTTCTCTCCCCACCAACAGCCGCGCGAGCCTTCGTACAATAGGATCCGATCAAGCCCCTGTGCCTTGCCGCCTAGCTCGGTGAGCAGCTGATAGTAATCGTCGTAATCAGGCGGGCCGGTCTTGGTAAAATCGGAAAAGAGCGACGCATTTGGGGTCAGCATAATCTTGTCGCCCTCTCGATAGGTCACTCCATTGGGATAATTACTCTTCTTACCAGCCAGAATCTGGCGGACCAGCGGCAGGAAGCTGTCTTCCCCCTCCCCGACCACGACGTGGTCAATGAAGGGAAACGCCCTGAAATGTTCCAGCCCCATCTCGCCGTCGAAGTTGGCCCCGCCAAAGACGATCGTCACTTCTGGATACAGATCCTTGATAAGTTTGGCCATCGTGAGGCTGGCGACGTTCTGATCGAATGTTGACGTAAAACCAACCAGTTTGTATTGCCCCCAATCGATCGACCGCAGCGCCCATGTTAAGAATTGAGGTGCGATGCGGGTGGCCATCTCCTCAAAATAGCCGATCGGCTTACCACTCTCTTGCGCCGCCTGTTCGAAGACCGGCTTGAAAATCTGTGGGTACTCTGCCCGCTTCGGGTTCTCTTTAAAGAGCAAGTAAGAGAACAGCCACTCGCCAAAGAGTGCACGTTTCTCGCAGATGGATTCATACAGCTCAACGCCGATCAGGTGAGCAAACCGAACGTTCAAATGGTGACAGTCGACGGGAATTCCGTTGGACTTGAGCAAGGCAGAGAGCGTGCCGAGTTGAATGGAGGGATACTTGGCATAGCTGAACGGCATATTGACGAGCGCCACTTGTGCCTGGTCACTCATCTGAGGCCTCGTACATTCATTGTAGAAGACTGTACGTCGCTTAGCCTGCTGTCGCCCTGAACGGCTCGAATTCTCTATCGGCTTTGGCTGCCAGGAAGAAGTCGCTCTCGGTCAGGCCGTTGATCTTGTGCGTCCAGATCTCAACCTTGCACTTACCCCAGGCGAGATACAGATCTGGGTGGTGGCCTTCCGCCTCCGCAATTGCACTCACCTTATTCACAAACGCCAGCGCTTGCGCAAAGTCTGGGAAGGTAAAAAGCCGTTCGAGATGGCCTTGGGCATTGAGTGCCCACCCTCGGCCCAATTCTTTCAGCAAGGCCTGAGCACGATCATGTGACACGGGGGGTACGCCCCCACGACAGGGCACACACTTATTATCCGCGAGACTCATAATGTCCTCCTTGCAGCACGCTCAACAAATTATTCTAAAGGGGATCTCAGCGTATAAACAAGACGACGGACGAAGAGCAAACTCTTTGGAGCAATCTCACTCAACCTCGTCCGCGACTCCCCCCGACTTCGCCAGATCGTCCATTTTGATTTTCTCGGGATTGAACTTGGTCGCAGCCTGGGTCATTCGATCAAGGGCTTCATCGAACGACAAGGATGGGGCATCCCTGGGACGGAACCGCATCGGATTCACACGAGCCACGACAAAGCTCTTGAGATAGGGACTGGTCAGCCCTTTGGCTTTGAGGGCTTCGACCTGTTTGACAATCAGATCATCCAGCGCTAGAACGGACTTACCACGTTGCTGACGAATGCTTAACGCCGTCATCATGGGTTTCTGTAGAAACTCGTCCACCCGCTTCAGCACCGGATGGTACGCCCCGCCACTGAATCGAGGTCGTTCTTCATAACAGATCCCCAACGTGATCAATGCCGGCTCCTCGAACTCCAAAGCATAGGTTTCTTCTGTGACCTGATCGAGCTGTACCAGCTCTCGATACATCCGGATGACTTCCAAGGCCTTTTCACGAAGGTTATGGGCCTTTTCCGTATTCAGTGCGAGAATTTGATAGGCAGCGGATGCCTCAGGTACCACGATGGCAATGATGCTCTTCGCTCCCAGCGTCCGCATTGCGGACAAGCGATGATTGCCGTTCGGTGTCCAATATTTCGCCGCATGATCAGACTTTGCAATTCGAACGGTAATAATGGGATCGAGAAAGCGGCCGATTTTTCCAATCACTCCTTCCAGTTTTCGCACATGCGTGTCGGAGATGTTACGCTGGTAGGGCGTCGGTTGAACCAACTCGATCGGGAGGGCAGCCAAGACCAGCCAAAGTCCGCCATACGGTTCCCGGTAGGCCGAGAGCACTCTCCCTCCATCGGTTTCGATCTGCTGATGAAGCTCAGCCACCGCTCCGGGCGGCGCTGCAGCCTGTAATTCACCAGCGGCCAACCCTATAGAGCTTCCACCCGGTTTCCGACGACGTCTGGTCCCCTTGGACAACGGTGGGTTCTTAGGTTTCTTTTCACCCATCGTCCTATGGTAGGGCAGCTGTCCGAAAAAAGAAACGCCTACCGGGGACTCTTGTGTGCGTCGATTAAGAGGTGTGCCTGATGAGGATTGAAAAAAAAGAACGGGCGACCTTGCACTGAGGTGGGAGGTCGCCCGTGACTTGGCGCTTAGGACGCCGACATTATTCTGTGTTGTCGCGGCCCACAAGACCCACGCGATCGTTGGAATCCTTGGGTTTCCAACCAGGGAAGAGCTCATCACTCCCTGGCGATTGCCTACTTTCTGCCCCGAATATTTCTCCGCTCAATGGCTGTTCGCCTTCTCGTGAAGGACACCTTGTGCCTCAATGGCACGCCTTGCGAAAAAGTCGGTCAGCAGAATCGATGAGAAACCCACTCCGGCATCGGTGGGCCTGATGGGCCAGGTGGCGTTGTGTCGTCCATGTCCACCCTCCTCTCATGATGACGTCATCGAGAGACCTGGATGGCAGCCGCGCGGTCTACCCGATCTCTCGAACTTCGATTGATAGATGGGCCGCACCTGTTTCCTTACGCCTATTAGGAAACCGTGTCAAGCGTCGTACGACTCACCTGAGCACCGACATACAATGCATAGCAAATGCCAGCCAGCGCAAGGTCTTCGAGTGGAGAATACCACCGCAACGGTTGTGGAAAAAATACGCCATAGCATCCACAGTTCGGAAGATCGAGGCCGCGAAAGAGCGTAACAATGAGCCCTATGGCGTAGAGACTGTTCAACATCATCGCCAAGAGTGCCCCCGTCGGCAATCGCCATCCGACAAGAATCCAGGCAGTCAGCCCCCACTCGATCCCCGTGATCCCAAGCGCCAGCAGCCAGAGAGACCAGTCTGGGAACAGACGATAGGTGACCAACACGTCGGAAAACCCCTGAAGGTCAAGTGACTTTCCCAAAGCCGAGGCCAGAAGCACACCACCGGTTAGGAGCCGCAAGCACCATGTCAGCATAATCCAGTTCATGAAACAGTCCCCGCAAACAGCAAGGAGGAGCGCGGCGATCCTGCCACGCTCCTCCTTCCTTCACTCCTCACCCATGACCAAGTGTCCGTCACGGCACTTCACCCACTGCCTTGGCCGCGCACTACACGATTCTGAGTTTGCTGAAATCCACACCGTCCGGCGCTGGAGGTGTCTTGAGTTTCATGTTCTCCAATACATTCACGATGCGATCCGCGACCACGAGATTGCGGTACCATTTCCGATTGGCTGGGACAATGTACCAGGGGGCGCAGTCGGTACTGGTCGCCGACATGACATCTTCGAACGCCTTGAGATACTCATTCCACAACTTCCGCTCCTCCAGATCTCCCGAATTCCACTTCCAGCGTTTTTCCGGATCGGTAATACGGGCCGTCAGCCGCTCTTTCTGTTCGTCCTTTGAGATATGGAGAAAAAACTTGAGCACGGTCGTGCCACTCTCAGTCAGCAACTCCTCGAATTCCTTGATTTGGTCGAAGCGGCGCTTGACCGTTTTGCCAGATACCCAACCGTGCACTCGGGTAATCAAGACGTCTTCGTAATGGGAACGATTAAAGATCCCGATGTAGCCTTTAGGAGGGACTTCACGGTGCACGCGCCAGAGAAAGTCGTGAGCCAATTCATCCTTAGACGGCGCCTTGAACGCCACGACCTTACAGCCTTGCGGATTCACTCCAGACATCACACTCTTGATGGTTCCGTCTTTTCCGCTCGTATCCATTCCCTGCAGCACAATGAGGAGAGATCGAGTGGCGTTGGCATAGAGTCGCTCTTGGAGTCCATCGAGGCTGGCGATGAGCTTGGCTGTCTCCGCTTTGGCCTTTTCCTTACCTTGATCGTTTTGTTTGTAGTCGCCGGTGTCAGCTGGATCATACTGTTTTAATGAGAGCTGGCCACCTGGTTTCACCCGATATTGCTTCACAAGCCACTCCTTTGTGGTGGTGAGCCTAGACCCTTAGCCTGACAGTTC
This sequence comes from Nitrospira sp., assembly GCA_019636945.1. Lineage (GTDB taxonomy): Bacteria > Nitrospirota > Nitrospiria > Nitrospirales > Nitrospiraceae > Nitrospira_D. Next base: position 7,117 of record JAHBWO010000112.1, read on the forward strand.
CACAAGATATGCTGGTCACCGACCAGATCGTTCAAGACTTCGGCTACTTGGGAACACCCTGTGCGCAACGGAAACCGACGTTCGGGTCCTGTTCAGTTGGATCGCCTTTGGTCCGGAACGATGAGCGAAGTCGATAAGGGGTGTTGATGTATGACCCGCCCCGCTGGACTTTTGCCGTCCCCTCGCTGGGACCACGGGGATTGATGGCGGGGTTATTGATAAAGCTGGAATAAAAATCTTCCGCGTACCAGTCCATCACCCATTCGTAGAGATTACCGGCCAAGTCCTGGACCCCGTACGGGCTCTGCCCCATGTGGTGATTGCCGATGACCGACACCGCCTCCGCACCACCTTCCTTGAGCCCATAGACGGCATGCACCGGTGTCGGTGGATCGTTCCCCCATGGATACAGTCGCTCGTCCGTCCCGCGCGCAGCTTTTTCCCACTCCGCTTCCGTGGGAAGCCGCTTCCCGACCCAGAGACAGTACCCCATGGCATCCATCCAGCTCACCCAGCGCACCGGACGATCGGCATGAACCACCGGAGTCTCTTTATCAGAAAATCCCCATGGCGGCTCACTCTGGATCGCCTCGACATACTTGGCGAATCGTGCATTCGTGACTTCAAACTTATCGATGTAGAACGTATTCAGATACACTCGATGCACAGGGGCTTCGTCTTCATCTCCCCTGTCGCTTCCCATGATAAATTCTCCGGCAGGCACCAACATCATCGGTGCGCCATCTTTTCCATGGAGTTCAGGAAAGGAGACGGCAGATCTGTTTGTGGAAGACTTGCCCTTGTCTCCGGATTTGGTTTCGCCGTTGGCCCCGTTGAGGTCCTGCGGTTTCCCCTGAACGAGCAGCGTCTCAGGTTTCGCTGCTCGGCTTTCTGCCGCTGTCGCGAACCCATCGGGCAGAAACAGAAAACCCCAACCAGCAAGACACACGGTAAGAATTCGTAATGCGCCCATTCCTTCCTCTCGCGGAGTAAGGTACCGAAAAGTCATCTATAAATCCAGTCGCCCAGCGGGCTGTATCCATCGGACTGACCCCGCCACAGAAGATGCCGAGAGAGTTGCACTTGGCGATCGTCCAGTGTAGCGTATGCTCCAGCATGCCTGGTTCGAGGTGTTCCACCCACGACAACTGTTCCCAGCTCCTTCTGTGGTCCCTGGTCATCACGCTCGTGATGAGCCTCTCCGGATGTGGCGGCCCCTGGCGCGATGCCTACCTCAAGAAAGGGGTTGGCCGGCTGACGCAAGAAGACATCCGTGAACGACTTGGTCCTCCACATACTGCAAAAACGCCTGCGCTCGGCGGAGACAGCCTCTGGACCTACCGCTTCCCGCTCAGCGAGCAGGATCTGACTTCGTGGAGATCCTCCATGCTCGGTGATGCCTCCAATTCAATCACGAGTATGATGGGCAAAGGGACGGAGACCACCAAACCGACACTCTATTGTTACCGCTATGCATTGACCTTCGCCGAAGACAAGACCCTCAAGAACTGGAGCCGGGAAGAATGCGTTCCTGGCACCCGCGAGACACTGACTGCCAAATAGAGGATGCCCGTGCCTCAGAACCAATGGTTCTCCATCGATAGTGTGGTGGCGTTGGACAGTTTGAAATCGCTGGTTCTGCTGCTGACCTTGATCGTCGCCAGAACACTCATCGTACGGTGGATTGCCGGGAACCCGACACTGTCGATGGAGTCGAAACGTCGATGGGTGGTCACGACAAGAAATTCCGTCGTCTTCGCCTTCCTCATTGGCCTGGTCATGATCTGGGCGCATGAACTGCAGGCATTTGCCGTGTCACTGGTCGCGTTGGCTGCCGCCATGGTCCTGGCGACCAAAGAGCTGATTCTCTGTTGGAGCGGCGCGGCACTTCGGATGGGTGGCAAGGTCTATGGTGTCGGCGATCGAATTCAGATCGCAGGCCACCGCGGAGTCGTGTTGGACCACGACATGTTCGCCACGAAGTTACTGGAGATCGGCCCGGGGCAGTCCGCTCACCTCTACACGGGACGCGTCACTGTGTTCCCCAACAGCTTGCTCTTCACAAACCCCTTGATCAAAGAAAACCCCGAGCAAGAGTATGGGCTGTATACGGTGGTCGTACCGATCAAGAATGATGACGAGTGGCAACGATCGGAGCGCGTGCTCCTGGAAGCGGCGAAACTCGAATGTGCGCCGTTCATGGAGGAAGCTGTCCGGCACATGAAGCTCTTAGAACAAGCGAATCTGCTCGAGGCCCCTTCCCCGGAACCCCGTATCACCATTCAACTGCCGGAATCCGGCAAGATCCATCTGGTACTCCGATTTCCGGCTCCGGATCGGGGACGCTCCCGCATTGAGCAGGCCATCATCCGTCGTTATCTTCTCCACGTGAACAATCAGGAGTCCTTGCCTCGGGCCTAATAGAAAAGGGCCATCTTGCGATGGCCCTCCCCTACACTTCAGTATCGTGAACGGTTCGAGTTATTTTGGATACGACTTCGGCGGGGCAACATGCTGCCATCCCTCGCCATTGAGCGACTTGAGCATCGCCACCAAATCCTGTTGTTCGTCATCCGTCATTTCCAAAGGGATGATTGTATTGTCTTGGTGCGGATTCTTCACGCCACCCTGGTTGTAGAACTTCACGACTTCCTCCAAGGACTTAAACCGCCCATCGTGCATATAGGGAGCAGTCCGCGCAATTTCTCGCAAGGTGGGAGTCTTAAAAGCCCCGATGTCTTCTGGATTCTTCGTCTCCATGTATCGACCGAGATCGACCTTATTGTCATCCCAGCCGATTCCCAAATTGTGGAACTTCTCGTCAGTGAAGTTGAATCCGGAATGACAGCGCGTACAACGGGCTTTCCCGCGGAACAGCTCAAGCCCACGCTTCGCAGAATCGCTCAAGGCATTTTGATCTCCACCAATGTCGTACTTGTCCACCGCGCTGTTTCCAGACAACACCGTCCGCTGGAAGCTGGCCACCGCTCGACCGACATCCTGAATCGTGATCTCCCCCCCGAAGACCTCCTGAAAGAGCTTGCGATAGCCAGGCATCTTCTTCATCTTGGCCACCATTTCGTCATGGTTGGCAAACCCGTGCTCAATGGGGTTTGCAAATGGCCCGATGGACTGATCTTCCAGCGTCGCCGCTCGACCATCCCAAAACTGTGCTTTGCTGTAGACCCGATTGAATGACACCGGCGCACTTCGGCCGCCCTTCTGGCCCTTGATTCCGGTCGACACGGGCATGCCGTCCGCGAATCCCTTCTTCGCCATATGACAACTGGCGCACGCGATTGTGTTGTCCTTTGACATGCGCTTATCGAAGAAGATCGCCCGTCCTAGTTCAATCTTCTCCTTCGTAAGCGGATTATCAGCCGGCACATACGTATTCGGATCTTCTAACCCCGGGATCGTCGGCAGGGTCACCGGTTCTGCCGCAAACACCTTGTGCCCCGGCCCTTCTGCACCAATCACAGGGACAAGCGGCATGGCCACCACCAGTCCACATGCCAATGCCCCTATGAATAGCCCGCTCCGTGCTATCGTCTTCTGTACCATTACATCCTCCTCTCTGCACACGTTGATGTGTGTGTTGATGCCCACCCTTGGCTCACTCACTCCATCGCGCTTGTTCCAGCTGATCATTCTCGACGGTTATCGAGACCGCCGTGAACGCTTCACCGAACTGCGGTTCGAGCTTGTCATACCATGACTTGTCCCATCGACTCAATCGGTTGATCTTGAACAGAAACGTCACCACCGAGACAATCTTATGCCTGTCGATGATCCCACGCGTACACCATGATTCACGGACTGGAATATTGTGAAAGTCATCCGCCTGCAGGAGTGGAAGATACTCTGCCTGCTGTACTTAGTCCAATTGATAATGTATTGTCCGGACATAAGCCGTGCTTATGGGCTGGAAGCCCGGGAGAACAGATGACGCTTGCTGAGCTGCACTATGTTGTGGTCGTCGCACAAGAACGACATTTCGGCCGGGCTGCCGCTCGAGTCTTCGTCACACAGCCAGCCTTAAGTCTCGCGATCAAAAAACTGGAGCATGACTTAGGCACGACCATTTTTGAGCGTCGACAGAACAAGCTGGAGCTGACTCCGCTTGGCGAACAAATCGTCCATCAAGCTCAACGAGTTTTGGAAGAAGCCGAACGAATCAAGATCTTGGCTGCTCAAGGCAAAGATCAGTTGAATGGGCTTCTGCGGCTCGGAGTGATCGCGACAGTAGGACCGTATATCCTTCCCGATCTGGTTCCATTGCTGAACGCACGAGCACCCAAAATGCCGCTCGAACTCGAAGAAAATCTCACACAGAACTTGGCTGGAATGTTGAAGAGTGGGAAACTCGATGTCATCATGATCGCCCTTCCCTTCGAGGAACCTGGCATACTCACCACCGCCCTCTATGATGAACCGTTTCAGGTTGTGGTCCCCGTCGGACATCCCTGGCAGAAAAAGAAGTCTCTCGATTCCCGACAATTAGGCACTGAAAAAGTTCTGTTGCCTCATGCCGGTCATTGCTTCCGACAACAAGTCCTGGAGGCATGTCCTGAACTCAGCCGCTCCGACGCAGAAGGTTGGCAAGGAAACTCCCTAGAAACCATCCGTCAGATGGTCGTCTCTGGATTTGGGATCACCGTGATGCCCTGCAGTGCCCTCACAGCCAAGTACCAACACAAGCGCTTGGTTGCGATCAAGCTGGCGCAGCCCGTACCTGGCCGACGAATCGGTTTCGCCTGGCGCCGAGGCTACACCCGCCCGCAAGTAGTCAAAGTCCTACAGGAAACCGTCAGGGCCTTACAGATCCCTGGTCTCAGAATGATAGCCGGATAACCAACTTCGATAGGGTCTTCGTTCTGCTTGTTGCCCCAGAGTGCTTTTGTTAGGATGCGACAGGTTGTACTGGAGCATCTTCCGATGAAAATCGCGACGTTCAATGCAAATTCCTTACGCAAGCGGCTGCCGATCGTGCTCGCCTGGCTTGAACAGCACCAGCCGGATGTCCTTTGTCTGCAAGAAACCAAGGTTCAGGATAGTGAATTCCCGTTACTGGCATTGGCACCCAGCGGGTATGCCATTACCTTTCGCGGCATGAAATCCTATAACGGCGTCGCCATTCTCAGCCGTCACAAGCCGGAGGCGGTCTTTTACGGATTCGATGATGGTGGGGAGCCTGACGACTCCCGTTTACTGAGAGTCATCATTGATGGGATTCCCATCGTGAACACCTATGTGCCGCAGGGATTTGAAATTGATTCCCCGAAATACACCTACAAGCTTGGTTGGTATGAGCGGCTACGGAACTACTTCACCAAACATCTTTCACCACAGGCTCCGGCTATCTGGTGTGGCGATATGAACGTGGCACCTCGGCCCATGGACGTCCACAGCCCTGAGAAACATCTCAATCATGTGTGTTACCATGAGGCAGCCCGTGCTGCGTATGAACAGACCGTCGCCTGGGGATTCCAGGATGTCTTCGTGAAACTCTACCCCACACGTCAACAATACACATTTTGGGACTACCGTGCGCCCAGCTCACTGGCAGCCAACAAGGGCTGGCGCATTGATCATATGATGGCGACCACACCGCTGGCTGATAAATGCGTGAAGGCGGATGTGGATGTCGAGCCGCGACGAGCGAAAGAACCTTCCGACCATACATTTTTGTGGGCAGAGTTTTCGATCTGACCGCGCACGCGACACCCACTCCATCCGAACTGTCGATTCCACCGTTACTCGGTAGGGCGGAATGGAGAGTCTCTTCTACGCGGCCTTCGCTCGCATGTGGTTGTTGCGATTCAGCTCGATCAATGGGTCAATGATCAAGCCGCAATTCAGGCAACGAAGGATGACGGTACTGGAAGACACCGCTGGTTGACGCTCTTGAATCATCAAGCCTTTGCATTTTCGACAGGTCATGGAGTCCCTCCTCCTGATAATGACGACCAGTCTCTCTTAACACTGAAACATTAACGTCGTGTTAACGGTCAGTTAAAACTATCTAATATTCTTTCCTGTCTCTTTCGCTGACACGGGAGTTCCTTCTCTGTTTTCAAAATCTTGCACGGAATCATGAGCGACTTATTCACATATATCATCAGAAGACTTGTCGTGCCCTCTCATGCAGCTCCCTACCAATGTTCCGATAGAACACAGCGTGCAGCCCTCTTAATAGGCCTACACCAATACCACCCTATGAAGAAGCAGGTGATGAAATGACCGATCACCCTGCCACTATCGTCATCGTGGGTGCAGGCGCGGCTGGTTTGACCGGCGCGATCGCTGCAGCACAAACGCTCGCACAAGAAAAAAGCGACGGTCGCGTCCTCTTGCTGGACGGCGCGAAACACATTGGAGCGAAGATTCTTGTCTCGGGCGGGGGACGATGTAACGTGACTCACGACATTGTGACACCGAAAGATTTTTTCGGGAATCGCAACATCATCCGGAATGTGCTGGCGGCTTTTCCGGTGGAGCGAACGATCGCCTGGTTCACTTCCCTCGGCGTTGAGTTGAAGCATGAATCGACGGGTAAGCTCTTTCCCGTATCTGATAAGGCACGCACCGTGCTTCAGGCATTGATCGATAGCGCTCGACGCGCCGGTGTGACGATCTGTCCGGACCACCGTGTCGATGCAATTTCCCGCACCAGCACCGGGTTTCTCGTGCAACACAGCCATGGCATTACACATGCGTCTCGCGTCATGCTCGCCACCGGCGGTCAATCGTTACCGAAAACCGGGAGCGACGGATTCGGGTTTCAGCTGGCACGCAGGTTTGGGCATCAGATCACTCCGACCGCACCAGCCTTAGTTCCACTGGTACTTGACCGCTCCATGTTCCAGG
>JAHBWO010000113.1 GCA_019636945.1 Nitrospira sp.
CGCACAACGGCCTGGGAGAATTGGTGGGCCAGCTGATAATTGGGATCGTCGGAGGGAGTCCGTGCAGATCCAAAAATGCTCACTTTTTTGCGGTCGCGATACCCATGGAATACACCGAAGGCATGGCGGAGTTCTTTGACCGCGCGGTTGACGATTTTGACATCCAGGAGATCCAGCTGCGCCTCATGCAGCTTCAACAGCCCTGTCATGAGCTCACGCATGAGTGCGGCATGGAGGTCGTCTTCCGGACTATCGAGTAACAGGCTGATCTGCTGGAGGATGTCCTCCCGCGATAAGGCGGGGCGGGGTCGAAGCGATGCAGACTTGCTGGTCATCGTCATGGTTGTCCTTGTGAGTGGTAATAAGAAAGCTTACCAACGGATCGGGTCCTGGTCAAAGATTGATGCAAACAGGACCAGTCTACGATGAACTGAGGGAGGGGGGAAGCTGCCCGAGGACCCAGGCTTTGATTCGAGACTGATCTGCCGGGGAAAGGTCCAGAAACTGGATTTCCACGGCAGGCGGCGTGGACAAGATGGGGCGGGTCACACCTGATACGGCCTCAAGGCCGGCGTTATTCAACACGGTCCCTCTGATCGTGAGGGGACTCATCGTTTCTGAGAGAGAGAAGCCTAGAATAACTCGGGCTCCGGGTAACAATAAGGCGGAAGAGATCAGCGACGCACCGGCATGGCTTAGTTGGGTGATGGTGCTCTGATGGGCTGTTCCTGCGCCCTCTCCCTCCAACATACTGACCGTTGCCGAAATATTGGCCACACATCGCTTGGGTGACAGCACGAGGTCTCGGGCAGTCAACACACCGACCGGTTGGTTTTCCTTGGTGACGATGAGGATCGGGGTTCCCGAAGACATCATGAGGGTGGAGGCCTCATCTATGGCTCGATCATACTCGATGAATTGGACCGGACGTGTCATGATGGTCCGCACTTCGACATCGTCTGGTTCGAGTCCTTGAGCCACGACCTTCTTGACGATGTCGGTCGGAGTCATGAGTCCAAAACGCCATTCGGTATCTTTGACCAAAAGACAGGGCATCCGTTCGCGTTCTAGCAGTGAGGCCGCTTCGGTGACCGATATATCTCCGGGAATTTGGACTACACCGGGTGTCATCATATGTCCAACCAGAATAGTCTGCGGATCCTCCCCTCGCAGCCGTTGAATATCCTTCTCCAACATCGCTCAGCCAGGTCCTCTCTTCTCACGAATCTGCTCGCCTGGCCGTCGCAATGTATGCCAAGTATAGCAGAAGGTTCTCTGGGCCCATGAAGGGCTGAACGCCTTGTCATTCAATGGTTTTCCGGCATACACTAGGTGCGAATTGTGGCCCTGTCGGAAGGACCAAAGATGGATTGCGGAGAGCCTGCTCATCAAGAATTCCTGAGTCGAGTTGAGGCGATTCCGTTGCATGGTTTGGGGTTGTCTGTCGATGTCCACTCCCCGGATTTGCCTAGCTTGCGGCGAAGTCTACTCGCACGTCAAGTGCCACCGGCGTACTTCGAAATCTTTCGGAATACGACGCGGGCCTTGGCGGTGACAAGGGGCGAAGTCGTCGATGCACGATTGACGTATCATGGCGAGGGCTTATGGATGACACAACCCGGAGTGACGGAGTCCGAACTGTTTCAACAAGCCGTATGTGAAGCGGGCGAACACCTCCATACTCTGCAGAGTGCGTGGCTCAATCACGAATGCGCAGCCAAGGTTTTTGCCGGCTACTGCTATGGAACCTATCTGCCGCCGCTCTATACACGAGGGAGTGCGGAGGTTGTGGCCGAAAATGCCACCGCGGTGCAATATCAGCTTGATCAACTAGGTTGTTTGCTGGATGGGAGCAGGCCGCTGGTTTTGCTTGAGATGCCGCCGCTCACCTACTTTGTCGCGGGAACGTTGCCCATCCCGATGTTTTTTCAGGTGATTTGCGACCAGTCGCCATGTGGTCTTGTCCTTGATGTGGGGCATCTGTGGACGGTGTATCGCTACACCGGAGCGTATCGGACGATCTCGTTGCCGCGGTTCGTTGAGACATTTCTCGATGCGTTCCCGTTGAATCGTGTTGTCGAGATTCATGTTGCAGGCCTTGATATTCATGAATCAATCCGATCGCATCCGAGTCAACGGGTACCACGTGCCGATGAGACCGCATTGCCGGCCTGGACAGATGCCCATGCAGCCCCCATTCCGCCGGTCTTGTTCGAGATGCTTGATCAGATTTTGTGCCATCCACGACTCGCCAACTTAAGGGGGCTGGCCTTGGAAGTGGATACGAAACCAGCAGAAATGATCGTGGACGAATTTGCTGCGTTCTCCCGACGCTATGCGGCGGTCTTCCAAAAGGGAGATCACAGCGAGAAGACTGTCCCTATGTGTGAATCGAAAGCGGTACTAGGGTCAGCGGCATCCGCATCGAGCAGGGGGACGATGGAAGAAGCCTACCAGCGCTATGTTCACGTTCTACTGGGCAAGGTGGAGCCAAGGGGGCCGGAGTGGAATGAGGATCCGGGATACACCCACGAGCTAGACCTCTATCACTCTCTGTATCTCCCCTATGAAATCCTACACTGGAGCGGTGAGATTACGGATATGTTCGTGGAATCATGCCGTCGGCTTCGTGAACGAGGGGTTGCGTTGGAGGGATTTGTGGCGTTCTGGTTCCGTGACCCTCAGCCGATCGCAGAGCTGTATGATTTCTTCTTGTTGAAAGTGGATCGATTTGTCGCATTCGTCTATGAAGTGGCCCCCGACGTCGGGGATTTGGCTGGAGTAGAGGCTGAGGGGCTCCGTCAGGCCTATCGCCTTGCGAACGAACCAATCCCGACTGCGCAATGAGCTGACATGAATTTCTGGCAGCACCTTCCTCGACCGATAGTTGGACTGTCCCCGATGGACGGTGTCACCGACGCTTGTTTCCGGTCCGTCGTTGCTTCTCACGGAAGGCCGGACGTGACGTTCACGGAGTTTACACATGTTCATGACGTGTGCCGCGCTCCGGAAATCCATTTGGAAACACTCCGGTACAGCGAGATTGAGCGGCCGATCGTCGCGCAGCTCTACGGGAATGATCCGGAGCTTTTCTATTTAGCAGCACAAGCGGTCTGCGAATTGGGATTCGATGGGTTGGACATCAACATGGGGTGTCCCTCCAAGAGTGTCGCGGCGTCGGGATCCGGCGCCGGCCTCATCCGTACCCCCGAACTGGCGCGCTCGCTGATCCAGGCGGCCAAGCGCGGCATCGACGATTGGGCAGGCGGGCAGACCCTTGAACAAGGGGGCTTCAAACCTGCACGTGTCGAAGTTTTTGAACGGATGAACCGACAGCGTGGTGCGCAACCGGTCAGCCGACGGGAGAGACTTCCGGTTTCCGTCAAAACCCGACTGGGATATGAATCGGTGACGGTGGAGGCCTGGGTCGAGCAGTTATTGATGGAACAGCCGACGGTCATTTCCCTCCACGGACGGACCTTGAAACAGATGTACCGGGGGGCAGCGGATTGGTCGGCGATTGCACGAGCGGCTTCATTGGTACAAGGAACCGGAACATTGCTGTTGGGGAACGGTGACATTCAGTGTCTCGACGACATATCACGTCGGGTTCGTGAAACCGGCGTTGATGGTGTTCTCGTGGGCCGCGGAGTGCTTGGCGCTCCCTGGTTCTTTCGCCCCAAGGAGTGGGTCCGGGGGCAATCGAGTAGCGAGAGAGGGCCTGAGTCCGACTTGTCGCTCAGCACTGTTTCGCTAGACGAGCGCTTTGCCGTTCTGCTCGAACATGCCAAGCAGTTTGTGGAAATCTTTGGGCACAAGCAGTTCTATCGCATGCGCAAGCATTTGGGATGGTATTGTAAAGGCTTTCCCCATGCTGCTTCGCTTCGGGCCCAGATGGTACGTGTATCGTCTATTGAGGAACTCCAGTCCATCCTCGAGGCGTTTCACATAAGACCCCAGAGTGGAGTGGTCCTTCCATACGATGAATCAGTCGATATGGCCGAAACTCTGGCGTCACGATGCAGCTAGTACTCGCATCCGGTTCACCCCGGCGTAAGGAACTTCTTGCCCTGCTCGGTGTTGATTTTGAAGTATGCACATCCGAGTTCCCTGAGCATCCGATGGCGGGATGGTTGCCGCTCGAACAGGCCAAGCACTTTGCGCGTGAAAAGGCCCGCTGCGTCGCCCAGGTTCGCCTGCAAGACTTCATTCTTGGCAGTGATACCGTCATTGAACTTGATGGGCAACTCTTGGGGAAGCCCCTTCATCTTGAGGATGCCCGCATCATGCTGAGTCGGCTCGCTGGTCGCTGTCATCATGTCCATACGGCGGTTGCAATCTGCTGTCAGGAGCGAGGGATTGACAGAGTTGAGGCGGCCACAACACACGTGACCATGAAAGTGGATGTTGAAGATGTCTATAGCCGATATCTTGCTTCCCAGGAATCATTGGGAAAAGCTGGAGCCTATGCGATTCAAGGACTTGGCGGAGACCTCGTGGAGCGGATCGACGGCGACTATACCACCGTGGTGGGTCTACCGCTGAAACTCGTCGCTCGCCTGTTGCAGTCAGTTGGGTATCCGATTGCGCTCGATATCGAGGAGCTGTATCACCGCAAGCCCTATGCGAACTGGCATCGCTTCGCGGTGTGATTGCAAAGGCAGGGCGGTTCCCCTACAATGCGCCCCTATCAAGAGAATAGGCCTGTTTGGCAGGATCGTGCCTATATGAGAGTGAGTCTGAATCCATGACGTTTGGTGGTTTGATCAGATTGGTCGTTGGGCTGATGGGAACCCTGGCAATAGGGGCTCATTCTGTCTGGGCGATCGATGTAAATTTGTCCTCAGAAGAGGCCCACAAGACGCTCGAAACCGGGCGCACTCCGATGGAAAAAGCCAATTCCCAGGACGAGGTGAAGAAGGTCCTTCAGCAAGCGTCGCTGGCGACCCGTGTCGGTGCCGATCCTGAAACGGATCCCTGCGGAGCAAGCGCCGTTCTCCGTACAAAGCGGTACCGGCTTGAAGCATTCGGCCGCCAGGAGGCTGCGGAATCGAAGAAACGCAAAACGGACATTCGTATGCCGGAAGAGTTCATCAAGAAAGTGATGGACATGCCGAACATGGAGATCGAGGTGCAACTTTGCGGCGACGACGAGTACTTCGCCGAGGGTGCGCTGATTGAGCTGCAGCAAGGGTCGAAGCGGATCAAGGCCATCGACATCGGCAAAGCCGAGCGTGGAAGAAAAAATGAAACGAACGGTCCTGCCTATCGGTCTCGATTTACGGCTCTCTTCGCCTACGAGCAATTCGATCCAAGCGCCGCTTCCGTGTTTGTCGTGAACCTCCAAGACGGCAAGGAAATCAGAATCCCCGCCGAGTTCTCCAGGGTGAAGTAGACACCGATTCAAGCCAGCATCGATTTACCGAGAGAAAACACTGCTGGAGAGATGGCTCTCTGAGCGTTACGGAGAATTTGCCAGTTGCAAAAGCTTCTCTGTTCTCGTAGGTTTTTCATGACCGAAGTAGTCACGAAAGTTTGTCTCTCCTCGCCACAGACATTTCACTTACCTGTGAGATCGTACTTCCGGTAAATCATCTTCATTCAACGGGAATGAGCGAAGAGCAAGGAAAGCTGACTAGGAGTCACTGTTTCTCCATGAGTGGAAGGAACCGGTGTCGGTGGAATTTGGTAATCGCATATGCGTTTGTAGTTCTGAGTGTGACATATGCGTCGCCCTGGGCATTTGCGCAAGGTCCCAGCTCCGATGTCCAAAATTCTGAAGCACGGACTCAGCAGGCAGAGATAGAGGACTTGAAAGCCAGGGTTAAGCAGCTTGAACAATCAGTTGAAGACATGAGGAAAAGAGAGCCGCAGCCGGATGAACAATATTCATCGGGAACTCAAACGAAGGTGCCTGCCAGAGGTCGCGAACGGGAGCCCGTCACAGAAGATGCGTATGCGGATGCTCGACTGGATAATGCACCGTTTGACCCCGCCCTTCGCGGATTTTTCCGCTTTCCTGGTTCCCATACGCTGATCAGGGTAGGAGGGTATATCAGGACCGACGCGATTTATGACTTCAGTGCGCTTGGGAATATCAACCAGTTTCGGACCGAATCTATTCCAACACCGAACCTCGATGCATCAAATTACAATATGGCGGCAAGAGCCTCGCGCATCAGCCTTGAAACGAGGACGGATACTCGATGGAATGTTTTACGAACCTATATCGAATTTGACTTTGTCGGCCCCGGGAACACTACTAATTTTCGCCTGCGGCATTTCTACGCGCAGTTAAAAAATCTTCTCGTTGGGCAAACGTGGTCGACCTTTCACGATTCGGATGTGATCCCCGAAACAGTGGATTTCAATGGCCCGAATTCTTGGATTTTCCAGTTTAGCCCTCAAGTACGATATACGCACCGGTTGGCCACACGACATGCCATCTCGGTCGCCGCTGAACAGCCTTCCTCCGGGATCCCCTCAACGAATCCGGTCACTGCTCAATCGGTGTCCTCAACCAGTCCATTCCCAGATTTTGTCCTTCGCTATCGGTATGAAACCGACGATTACCACTTCAACACTGCGGGACTCTTTCGCTCCGTCGGTGGGGTGACGAGCTCAGGGCAATCGGATCATGTATTCGGCTATGGGATAATGGCATCAGGGCTTGTGAGGCTCTGGGGTCGAGACAATATTGCATTTCAGGGGGTGTACGGGGAAGGGATCACTCGATACTTTAACGATACGAAGAATCTCAATCTTGACGCGGGATATGAGTTGTCGGGATCCATTAACGTGCAGCCGACCTATGGAGGCTATGCGGCCATTCAGCATTTCTGGAATGAACATTGGAGGTCAACGGTGACCTACGGTTTCCTTCAGGTGAATACAACGGAACTTTCTCCTGCTGAGACCTATAAGCGAACGCAGTATCTCGACTGTAATCTCATGTATAGCCCGGCGGAAGGAATCACGATCGGCGGAGGGTTTCTGTGGGGGCAACGAGTTAATAAAAACGATGTGCCAGGAGAGGGATTCAGAATCAATTTTCTTGTGAAGTACGACCTCATCAGATTGCAGCAGGATGTGAAAGAAGTATTACCGTTTTAGGTCCTCTCAGGTATCCCACGCGACCAGCCCTTGACCAACCAACAGTCCGACCATACCCCGTCTTCAATGGTTGTCACAAACTTTCGAGATGGTAAAGAGGGCGGAGCCTCTGTCGAGTTCTCTGCAGTGAGGCAGACTCGATTTGTCTCCCTCGCTTCCGTTGCCCAATTCAAATGAACAGAATTTCTGTGGCTCCATTATGGTCAACTTCCCATATTCGCCCAATCATGGGTGGCCTTGTCTTCCGAGCTCGTGGATCTTTATGGTAGATGCCAGAACTGGGAGGCACACATGAAAGCCCTTGGCTACACACAGGCACATACGCTGGATGCGTTCAATCTTCAGTGGACGGAACTGCCGGATCCCATTCCAACTGGCCGTGATCTCCTGGTTGAGGTCAAAGCTATTGGGTTGAATCCGATTGATTACAAGATCCGTTCACGACGATCCGGGATAGATGGTCAACCGGTGATTCTTGGTTGGGATGCTGCAGGGATTGTACGGGCGAACGGCAACGAGGCGACGCATTTCAAGGTCGGGGACGAGGTGTTCTATAGCGGAGACCTCAACCGGGCGGGCTCCTACGCAACCAGGCAACTCGTGGATGAGCGGCTCGTAGCCTTGAAGCCGAAGAATCATTCCTTTGCGGAGGCTGCCGCGCTTCCCCTGACCAGTTTGACAGCCTATGAGATGCTCTTTGAAAAGATGCGGCTTATTGGGTCTGATCGTCGGACGGTGCTCATTATCGGTGGCGCCGGGGGTGTTGGGTCGCAGGCGATCCAATGGCTCAAACTAAAAACTCCCATGACCGTGATTGTCACGACGTCTCGTCCGGAGAGCCGACAGTGGGTGACCAGCCTCGGTGCTGATCATGTCGTGTCACACCAGAGCTTCGTCGCGGACATCCGGGCACTTGGGATCCAGTTTGTCGATTGTATCTTCAGTACGACGCATTCAGGCCAGCACTGGAGCAACATGGCTGAGATTATTGCGCCGTTCGGCGAAATCGGGCTGATTGACGATGCCGATGGACTGGATATCTCGATCTTTAAACGAAAAGCCGTGAGTCTCCATTGGGAATTGATGTTTACGAAGTCGATGTTCGGCTATCGCCTGGAGTCACAGGGAAAGATTTTGAGTGAGGTAAAGGATTTAATTGAGTCTGGTAGGATGCGTGCCACGGCGAATCGGGTGCTGAACGGTCTGACTGTTGAGAATCTCCGAGCCGGCCACACGATGCTGGAACAACATACCAACATCGGCAAGGTGGTCGTGTTGCTGTCCTCAAACGGACAGTGATTAAGGAGTGGAGATACCGTGGCCTGGCCGGTGACGCGAGTCGGTTTAGGGGTTTAGAACTCGTCGATGGACACCGGTCGAAGAAAGTCTCGGACCGATACGAGCCCGATGAGCGCACCCCCTTTTGTCACTCCGAGGTGGAGCGTGCGGTGCTTATCCATGAGGTCGGCTGCTTCCGTTAATGGCCGCCGCTCTTCGATACCGGGAATCGGACTGCTCATGATGGCATCAACCGGCACAAAATACGATGCCTTCTCGGCTCCCACAAATTTCTTGACGATGTCCGACTCGGTGACGATGCCGATGATTTTCGCTTTGTGCGTCACCAATACGCTTTCTACATTGCAGGCTCGCATGAGTTTCGCTGCCTCGATGACCGACGTGCCAGCTTCTATGGTCACCGGTTCTGTCTGCATCAAATTGCCGACTGTTACCATCTGATCCTCCATTTGATTGTTTAGTAGTGCCCTGATGCTACCAGTGTCCTGTTGCGCTGGGGTTAGAGGGACGTTACAGGAGGGTAAAGTTTGAATGGCAGAAGCGCCAGGTATCTTGTGCGATTGTCTTAAGCTGGTAACTCATTCGAACTCTTCCCATCCGCTCAACCGGCTACCCAAGACGAGTGTGCGTCTGGTGGTGGAAACCAGAATGAGCCCATTATCGTTATCTACTCCTACGATTTGTTCATGCACGTCCAACGGTTTCGAGGCGAAGCCTCCGAGGAGTGGGGTGAATCCGACCACGCGTTCATTGGTGATGAAGACCGCTCCATAGTCGTTGCTGTAAAATCGGTGCACTTGTTCTCGTATGCCCAGTGCTTCTTTGAGCCATAGACCGTTGACGCCACGGAATCCGTATAGATTGTGGTTCGTTCTGACAAGAGTGAAGGTGGGGAGGATCTTCCGCTCAAAGGTTTTCTCGTTCACGCCCAGTTCTATCTTCACCCAGGTCAGAGCACGGCTGGAAAACCCTAAGAGGCGACGAGATGTCACGATGATGCCGTTGAGCCCGCTCGCACCCGAACTGATCACCACTTCCTGTACACCCAACGGTATTTCCCTCCGCCCACTGAGCGGGCTGGTCGCGACGGCTGAGCCTGATTCAACCCATACGGTCACCTCGGTCCCCAGCTCCACGGCCTGCACCATGGTCGGCCATGACGAACAGATCAGGAGAAGGAAAATCCGATGGTAGTGAACGAGGGCCATGGCACGGTGATTATACCGTGCTTCAAGGTCCCGTTGGGGGTGCGGTGGGTAGTCCAACCTGGGTGTTTCGAGAGTGCCACAGGTCTGTCGGTTGGGATGAAGCTGGAGCGATCGTTCAGGTCGTCGGCTCGTTGAGCCTGATGGTGTAGAGGTAGTGGTATAACCCCCTGTGCTCCATCAATTGCGTATGCGTGCCTTCTTCCACCAACTGCCCTTTATCCAAGACCAGAATTCGGTCGGCACGTTGGATGGTTGACAAGCGGTGGGCGACAACGAATGTCGTGCGGCCTTCCATGAGGCGTTGGAGGGCTTCCTGCACCAGGCGTTCCGATTCGGTATCGAGCGATGAGGTGGCCTCATCGAGTAAGAGGATGCGAGGATTCTTCAAAATGGCTCGAGCGATCGCGATTCGTTGGCGCTGTCCGCCTGACAGGTTGACCCCCTTTTCGCCCACCACGGTTTGGTACCCATCTGGTAAGTTCGTGATGAAGTCGTGTGCATGGGCCGCTTGGCTTGCCTCTACCACAGTGGCTTCGTTCGCCTCTCTGTTCCCATAGCGAATGTTGTCGAGGATGGTACCTCCGAACAAGATGGTTTCTTGTGGCACCAACGCGATTTGCCGATACCAACTATCCAGGGTCACGTCCTGCAGATCTCGTCCATCGATGGTCAGGCGCCCTTCTATTGGATCGTAGAACCGATGCAGCAGATTGATCACCGTGGTCTTCCCGGCGCCGGTTGGCCCGACGAAGGCAACTAATTCGCCAGGCTTCGCCTCAAACGACAGGTGAACCAGTACTGGATGACGGGTGTCATAGCTAAAGGTGACGTCTTCCATCCGCACGTGGCCTGCGATTGTTCCGAGCGGGTGCGCGTCTGGTCGGTCGTCGATATCTGGCTGGGCATCCAGGATCTCGAAGACTCGCTGTGTCGCACCCTGGGCTTCCTTGATCTGGGTAAAGATCTTGGCCGCTGAGCTGAAGGGCCCGATCAAGATGCCGGCAAAGAGTACAAACGCAAAGAGCTCACCTGGCGTGACCGCACCGTCGATGACCTGGCGACCTCCGTACCACAGGACGGCGGTGGCCGATGAGAATGTCAGCAGGCTGATGACCGGAATGAAGACGGCCATAATGCCGGCTCGACGGAGCGTCAGGTGCAGTGTCTGCTCGACCTGATCGGCAAACCGGGTCCGCTCCCGTCCGGTCTGGACGAATGATTTGACGATGCGAATGCCGGAAATGACTTCCTCGGTCAGGGTGCTGAGTGCAGCCGTGTGATCTTGAATCGCGGTCGACAGGGATTTCAACCGTCGACCAAACATTTTAGAGACGACCACCAACAACGGGAGCAGGACAAGAATCAGGAGGCAGAGCTGCCAGTTCATCAAGAGGAGGAACGTAATGCCGCCGACGAAAGTCACGAGTTGTTTGACTCCATCAATGGGAGTTTCCGTGACGAGGGATTGAATGACCGTGACATCGGACATCAACCGGGAGAGTAATTCTCCTGTGCGTCGGCGAGCGAAAAAGCTGAGCGTCAGTTTTTGGAGGTGCTCGAAGAGATGTTTGCGGAAATCAGCGACGACAGTCTGGGAGACCCAGGCGGTGAGGTAACTATGGCCCATCGAGCAGAGTCCCTGGAGAATCACCAGGCCGAGGAACAAGCCGATGGAGCGCGTCATTTTGTCTGCGTCATGCTGAACGGTGATCACGTCCCAGAGCGTTCCAGCCAGTCGGACCAAGGTGAGGTTGATGAGAGCCACTCCAGTCACGAGAAGGCCGGCCAGCAACAGGCGAGGGACGTAGGGACGAACGAACGGCAGGAATCGCTTAAAGATCACCATTGCACGTCAGGTGGTTCGGTTGACTATGGCATTGAGCGGTCAGGTCAGCCTTGTTACACGATATCGGAGTGGCGGGAGGTGGGGGGATGGTTTCGGCTAAATCTGAACGATTGACTCGATCAGGTTCTTGTTGACTGCGACAAAATCCGACTGCTCCTTCTCGTTGATGAGCACATCGGTGAGGCTAATGAACAGACGTGCCTCTTCGTTAATCGCGTCGGAGACGCGATTTCGCATCGGGGGGACCAGGAAGTCTCCCACGTAGGTACAACTGACCGTCCGTACGCGGATTCGAACTTTCTTGCCCTTACCCTCGGACACGGCCTTGTCCTCCCGCCACGCAGGCTGAGTTTAGCTTTTCCGGCGAAGGAACTTTTGACGTTGGCGCAACTTCTTGTACTTGTGCTTGCGCATCTTCTTCCGTCGTTTCTTCAAGACGCTTGACATGCTTAGTATCTCCAAAGAGGGGGGAGTCTAAAAGCTTTTTCTGAAAAATGCAAGCTCACGGCGCGCTTTTCCCCTATGGTATACTGCCCTTCTTATGTTTGCCCGGCGCGCCAGTCTTTCACCGACTCTGCATGTGGGATGGCTTTTCTTGCTGACCTTTCTTGTCACAGGCTGTCCGTCTAAGACGATTCAGTACCCCGCCGAGCATGAGCGATTGCTTCGTCTTGATCAGGCTTTGGAATCCCTCCGAAGCGCGTATGAGCGAAAGGATCGGGCAGGGTTTCGGTCGATGCTATCCCCCCTTGATGCGACAGAAGAGTTGCAACGACAAGCGGAGATGGATTTTGAGGCGTTTCATGCGATTACGCTTGAGTTCAGGATCGAGCGGGTCATGCTGGTAAAGGACGCCTTCGATGTGCTCGTCAATTGGCAGGGGACATGGAAAAAAGACGCCAATGACACGGGCACCCGGCAGCGTGGCCATGCCCGATTGCAATGGGTCGGAACGCACTCGATTCTCTTGCGTGGGGCGCAGGGTGATTTGCCCTTCGGGATGCAGACCAAGCAGATGTTATCCGAGCCGTCCTCTCCCCCACGATAAACCATGCCGCGATCTGTGCCGGAAGCAGATTTTCTTGTCATCGGCAGCGGAGTTGCCGGGCTTCGTGCGGCCTTGGAGCTCTGCCGGGTCGGGCGAGTGATCATGCTCACCAAAGGCCATCCACTTCAGAGCAATTCGATCTTTGCACAAGGTGGCGTTGCCGTTGCCTTGAGTGAAGA
Organism: Nitrospira sp.; assembly: GCA_019636945.1. Classification (GTDB taxonomy): domain Bacteria; phylum Nitrospirota; class Nitrospiria; order Nitrospirales; family Nitrospiraceae; genus Nitrospira_D. The sequence continues at coordinate 12,694 of JAHBWO010000113.1, forward strand.
GGACGATGTCGCCATCCATTTGACGGATACGGTGAAGGCGGGCCATGGGCTGTGCCGTCGAGAGGCCGTACGTGTGCTGGTGGAAGAAGGGCCGGATCGAATTCAGGAGTTAATCAAGTGGGGGGCGAAATTCGACAAGGCCGGCGGAAAATTTGCTTTTACGCGGGAAGCAGCCCACAGCCGTAACCGCATTCTTCGCGCGCGAGGCGACGCAACGGGAAATGAGATGGTCCGAGCCCTTATGGCACAGGCGGTTCGACAACAGCGGATTGCCCGCTTGGATTATCATTTTACAGTCGATCTTGTCGTCGAGGGAGGGCGATGTTGCGGCGCAGTGGTCCTTGACGAAAACTCCGGGGAGCAATTCATCATTCCCGCAAAGGCAGTTGTCCTTTCGACCGGTGGCGCCGGCCAGGTTTTTGCCAGGACGACGAATCCTCCCAACGCCACAGGCGATGGGATGGCGATGGCCTTTCGTGCAGGGGCGGAATTGCAAGATATGGAGTTCGTCCAGTTTCACCCAACGTCACTCTATCTGCCATCAAGCCCACCGTTCTTGTTGTCGGAAGCCATGCGCGGGGAAGGTGGTCAGCTACGCAATAATAAGGGTGAGTCGTTTATGACACGATACCACCCTCTCGGTGTGTTGGCCCCAAGGGATATCGTGGCACGGGCAATCTGGGCGGAAATGGCGGCGACGCGTGCCCGGCATGTCTATCTCGATGTCACGCATTTGGGATCAGATTTTGTGAAACGTCGCTTTCCCACGATTTATGCAACCTGCCTTCGTCACGATATCGACATTACGGAAGAGTGGATCCCGGTCTCGCCAAGCGCCCATTATATGATGGGAGGGGTCACAACCGACCTCAACGGAGCGACCACATTGCCGGGTTTGTTTGCGGCCGGAGAGGTGGCATGCAGCGGTGTACACGGGGCCAACCGGTTGGCAAGTAACTCCTTGTTGGAAGGGCTTGTATTTGGAATGAGGGCTGGCGTGGCCGCCATCGCGTCGGCTGCTCGCAGCTCAACCTCGAGTATGATCGAGTTACGTGAGCCCTTACCACGTGGCCACGGTGGTCGACTTGAGGATGTGGAAAAGGTGCGAAACTCTTTGCGCCGGATCATGTGGGGACAGGTCGGGTTGATCCGATCGCGGGAGTCATTGGTTCGGGCTACGGCTCAACTTGCTCGATGGGAACGGATGGTCTCCCGATCCTTTTCGAGCAGAGCT
>JAHBWO010000114.1 GCA_019636945.1 Nitrospira sp.
GATGCGACGGCGTTTCGCCAGCATCAACGACCTTGCCATCAAGGAATCTGAGCGGAAGTACCACTGGCCGCTGGGCCAGCGTCCTGATAGCCACCCCTCGCTCAGCGAATTGGGCTTATGACGATCTCTTGAGAAAAGAAAGGATTTCGCGAGGGTCTCTTTCAGCGGAGCGTATGGAGGCTATCAGGCTGGAATGGCTGGCGCGTCCGTACCGCGCCAGCCTTAACAGGAAGAAACAGCTTTCACACGCTACTTGCCAGTGACAGCGTCTTTGAGCTTCTTCCCTTCATCTTTCATTTCTCCCGCATTCTTCATGGCATCCTGAGCTTTGAGATCCTTCGCGCTTTGTGCGGTTTCTCCACCCTCTTTCTTCACCTTCTCCGCTTGACCTTTCACCGTCTCAACCTGTTGCTTCATCGAGCCCATATCAACAGCCCAGGTCGATGTGGTGAACCCGATTAGGGAAACTGCCACAACTACGTACGTGAGAGCCGTTCTTGTTTTCATGGTATGTCTCCTAAAGATGAAAAGGCCGGTAGAAGCCAAACAATTTCCGCTGCCTCTACCGACGTATTAGACTGCTACTTGATGACCACTTCAACCCGTCGATTCTTGGCACGCCCAGCAGCTGTATTATTGCTGGCCACAGGATCGCTCTCTCCATGGCCGGCTGCCGTCAGGCTACCCACACCGCCGTCCCGAAGAGCCTGTGCTGCGCTGTCTGCCCGAGCATCCGACAGTTCCTTATTGGAGGGAAACTTCTTGGCAAGCGCACCCTTGATGGCCACATTGTCCGTATACCCGGCAACATGCACCGACTTTTCAGGAAAGTCCTTCAGCACATTCCCGACGCGTCTCAACGCATCAGCTCCACCAGCCTTCAGTTGATCTTGTCCTGAGTCAAATAAGAGACTCGAGGCCAGATTGATGGTGAGCACATCGCCGGCTTGATTGACCGACACCGTCCCTTTTGAGATTTCAGGCCGCAACGCTTTCAAGAGATCTCTCTCAGCCTGTGCCAGGCTCCCCTTGCTTGCCCCCAATTGCCCTTCAAGGTCTGCAATCCGCTTCCTTGCTGCCGCTAATTGGGCTTCCAACTCTTCGGCCTGTCGATCATGATCTGCCTCGTGTTGCTTCAGCGCAGCCAATTCCGCTGCCAGCCGATCTCTTTCACTCTGTAATTGGCCCAGGTCACCTCTGGCCGACGACAGCTGGCTCGATAGCGCATCATGATCACCGGCACCGGAACGAAGGTGCGCAATCTCATGATCGCGATCGGCCAGCTGCCGTTCTAACTCACTCACACGGCTGCTCAGTGCTCCATTTTGTCTTCGCGCCGCGTCCAGTTCGTCCGCCAGCCGTTGACGTTCTCGTTCAAGAGCCGCAAGGCGGTCAGCCATCGGATCAGCGGCCACTGCCTTCGCAGTTGATGGACACCCGCTGCCTTGGTGATAGCCATACCATTTCTTGTCGATACAGACGGTCGGTTGTTTGATATAAGACGAGGGATGGTTAGGCATCGTTGAACAACCAACGAGGGCAACCAAACCAGTCAATACGGTCGCGGTTTTGAGGGCTCCCATAGTAGTCTCCTTATTCTCAGATCTGCGAGACAACTGCCTCACAGGATCGAGCGTTGACGGTTAAATTGATCTTACTGACGATTCTTGAGCAAATCACGGATCTCCATCAACAACTTCTCCTCGTTGGTCGGTTCCGGCGGCGCAGGCGGTGGAGGTGGGGGAGCCTCTTTCTTAAATCGGTTGACTTGCTTGACCAACATGAAAATAACGAAGGCGATAATGATGAAGTCAAACACGCTCTGCAGAAACACTCCGTAGTTCAGCGTCGGAGCCCCCGCAGCTTTCGCTGCGGCCAAGGATGGCGGCGATGTTCTCGATAGATCGATGAATAAGCTGGAGAAATCCACTTTGCCCATCAGTAAGCCAAGAGGGGGCATGAGGACGTCACTCACCAGTGACGACACGATCTTCCCGAATGCCCCGCCGATGATCACACCGATTGCCATGTCGAGGACATTGCCCTTCATGGCGAATTCTTTGAATTCCTTTAACATGATGTCTTCCTCCTCAACGAACCCATTGATCTACACCCCCACAGGGACGCTAGCGTTTGCGAGTGGTGTCGAATGCATAGCCTAACGTGAGCAAATATAAGTTATCGGTATCCCCCGTTCCTGCGGGTGGCCGATTGTTGTAGCGCGTGGTGACTTGGAATCCACTTGCCAGACCGGCAAAAATCTTCATGCGAACGCCGTTATCCATCGTGAAGAAGAAATCCGACGCGTTTTGCACTGATGGGAAGATCTCATTGTAGTGGTACAGCGTGATACGTCCATCAAACAGCGGCCAATCCCATTTCATCGCGACGCGCGCGCGAAAGCTCGCCCGATCGTCGGTGAGGCGATTGTCGCGGTAGTCCTCATTGAAATAGGTCGGACCGGCTTCGGCGTAAAACGTCATGTCTTTAAAGATGCCATTAAAGTCTCCGCGCTCGATGAATTGATAGCCCGGTCCGCTGGCGATGGCCGTTCTGAGCTTGAGGTTTTGGAGGAAGTCGTTCTCGACATAGGCCGACGCAAACCAGAACAGCCGCTTGGTGATGAAGAAGTCCAATTTAATGGTTCCCCGGGCATTCCTGACTTGTAAACTCCCGCTGTTGTCTCCATAGACGTAACGACCCAACAAGGTCAACCGCAATTGTTCACTTCGAGCCACCAAATCTCCCAGTACGCTGACGTTCCGCAGATGGCTGTTTCCCGTGGACTGTGAGTAGCCGGCGTTGATGCTCCCCGTATAGATGACCGGCGATTGGATAACCGGATTGACTTGAGTGACCGCGTCCATCGGAACCGTCAGAGCATCTCCGGTCGGGCCCGCCTTCACCTTCATCGTCCCCGGGTCCCCCTCTTCCACCGTCCCGTTCAGAATGGTCCCTTCCTTTAAATGAAATGGAATGGGATGTGAGACGGCAATCTTGCTCACCTCCGACCACTTGACCTTGATGAGATCTGCAGCCAGGGCGCTTTTGATCACCAGGAGTCCACCGGTCATTTCGATCACTTCGCCGTGTATCACACTGCCATCTTTCAGAGTGACCACATCCAGAACTGGTGCGGCCTGTGACACGATTGCTGCGTCATCAGCAGAAAAGGCACGACTCCCCATTGTTGTTGTCAGACACCACACCATGATCAACCCAGCCGTGACTATCGATGGCCTCATTGGTCCTCCTTCTTAATGATACGTAATTTCATAGCGCTAGTCGGACTTACGGATATACCGTGTTTACAAGAACACTTCAAGGAATCCTTTTGGCCTCGGCACGCAGAGCCTTCCATATTGCTCGTCCGCAATCCCCCATTCATCCATGGCTTCCACACGATGTCGGACATCGACTTCCTCTTTGCCATAGGAGGATGGGCATGAATCAGCACTCCTTCAAAAGAGATCCGGTCAATTCCGCCGCTTCTTTTCGAGATCAATGTAGTACCGAGCCGCTTCAGAGCGCCTGGAAATTCTGAGACGCTTATAGATCTTTTGCAGGCGCGAGGCGACCACCGTGTGCGCGACATTCAGCTCTCGTCCGATCTCTTTGTTGGTTTTCCCGGAGGCCACTAAAGAAAGGAGGTGCTGCTCCTCCCTTGAGCACGTCTCCTTCCATTGCTCGTGCCCTGACGTACTGCCCTCGCGGAGCCATTGGATTACCTGCTCGGTTAAATGCTGATCCATAATGGCACCTCCGTTCGCCACGACCTCAAGGCTCTTCGCTATGGAGTTGGCCGTGGCACTCTTCAATAAGTATCCATGCGCTCCGGCCATAATCGCCGCACGCAAGATGTCCTTATCATCCTGCGTGGTAAAGAAGAGGACTCCGACTTGTGGATGAAGCTGCCGAATGGTCTTACAGAGATCAATCCCGCTGTCCTGTCCCACTCGAACTTCTACCAGGACCAGGTCCGGCTGTTCGGCCTGAATGGTCTGGAGCGCCTCCTGTCGAGTGCCGGCCATACCAATGACTTCGATTTCATGGCTTCCGGAGAAAAAGTCTTTGATTCCCTGAAGCGTCAGGATGGAACGATCAATGATCAGCACACGAATTGGCTGCCGAACTCCAGCTGATTGTTCCATACGACACTCCCGATTCTGCGCGAGGCTCATGACATGACTCCTTGGCTCTTTGTGTTGGCTCTTCGGTAGCAACTTTCATTTCCCGGCATGCGCTCGGCGTGCGTCCATCCGAACTCTTGTGGACGACTTTATAGGAATACCCTCGGATGCCTGTTGATAATCAGAGGAATTCAGCACTCTGCACAGATCAACGAAAAAGTCGACGAAGGCGCCGATCAACCTCTCACGGCACGCCAGCTCTTCAGTCCCCTCTACCGATTTCCACCGGTCATTCACTTTTTTCAGCACCACCAGCCGATGGGTGTGCGTCCCACGATTAGGTTCTGTCGTCAGCAGGTAATCTTCACCCTCTGTCCCTTTGACAAGGAGCCCTTGAGTCGTCATAGGGATATCCCCTCCTCGGTTCGTATCTGACCTGGTCGCGAACAACGTTTCGCGAGCGAGATAGCGCTCTCCTGCCATGATGCCACTACCAATCCTCGTGCCAGGATTCTGATGCACCAACCAGTGCTGATTATCGAGTAGTTCCGACAGGTTTATGAATCACGGCTTCTGTAAAGACGTCTCAACTGATCCAACGCGGTGTCTCATGAGACAGCAGGACGGGAGAATGAGACGGTCATCCGTTCTTCTGGATTGTGACTCGTGTTCGGCCGGTAGAACATGCCCTCGCGCCACCAAGGCAGACCCCACCGTCAGGTTGGCCCAAGGCGACAGACACGGGTGACGATTTCGGAACGTTAGCTCGGCTGGATGTCGAGTTCAACAAGGCGGCGATAAAACGTCGCTCTGCTGATCCCGAGCCGCTTGGCTGCCTCAGTCCGGTTGCCGTTCGCTTCTGAAAGGGCTGTCAAGAATCGAGTCTTCTCGTCTCGAGTCGACAACGGGATGAAGACGGATGGGCTGGATACCGCAGTGGCCCCGGTAATCTCCGGAGGAAGATCCGTGGGGCAGATCTCGCTTCCTTTACAACTGATCACGGCGAATTCTACCGCACTCTTCAATTCACGGACATTTCCAGGCCAGGGATGACGCATCAACAAGCGGATCGTGTCCGGATGCAGCCGCTCGACCGTCTTCCCGGTTGCAGCGCAGATTTCCTTTAGCAGCGATTGTGCCAGTAGAGGGATATCTTCACGCCGCTCTCGAAGAGGAGGAAGTTGGACTCGCGCGATTCGTATTCGGTAGAGCAGATCAGCCCGAAACACGCCTCGAAGGACGTCTTCGCTGAGGTTGTGATGTGTGGCCGCCACCACACGAACATTGACTGTGCGAGGTTTCGCCTCTCCTAACCGGGTGATTTCTTTCTCCTGCAAAACCCGCAACAGCGCAGTTTGAACCTGAGGCGGGATGTCTCCGATTTCATCCAGGAACAACGTGCCGCCCTCCGCCGCTTCGAACAAACCCTGCTGATCCTGGATGGCTCCGGTAAATGCTCCGCGCTTATGCCCGAAGAGCTGGCTGGTCAGAATTGAATCGGTAAGACCCGCACAATTCGCCGCGAGAAACGGTTTATTCCTTCTGCCGCTGGATGAATGGATTGCTCTCGCAATGAGTTCCTTGCCTGTCCCCGTCTCCCCTTCGATCAACACCGTGGTATCAACCTGTGCCACGTCACGCACCAATTGATAGACACGAAGCATGGCGGAGCTCTTCCCGACCAGATCATGGAACGAAGCCTGTTCGTTGAGGGCCTGGCGGAGGGCATGAACTTCTGTGCGGTCGTTGATGATTAGAATACGTCGCGCGGGATGACGCTCATCCCAGTGGATCTCCACCTCAACCCATCTGGTACAAGCCCCCTCGAGACAGAATGGGCCACCGGAGCAAGTCGGCGTGGAGCCCTCAAGGAGGTGTTGCATCAACAGACGATCTTCCTTGCGAAATGAGAAGACCTGATCCCATGGCCGGCCGAGAGTCTCCCGGGCGGCAAGGCCAAGCAGCTCTAACGTACGATCAGTCGCGAATGTGATCAGTCCACGCTCGTCCAAGACCATCGCGGTAAGTCCTAGCTGCTGGAGCAACGCCAGTGCATCGTCCTTTGTACGTTCACTCGCTTCTAATCGGCCGATCAAGCGTGTCTCCGTATGTCGATGCAACTTGGCGGTGACGTCTTCAGCCAGCATCCGTTCACGAGCCCGCTGAACGATGGACCGCATGTTCTCAAAGTCCGAGCCAAGACGCTCGATCAGCACGAGCTTGCGTGGCCCAAGCGATAACGCTCGTGCCTCCAGCGTCATCATGCCGCCCTGCCGGTCGGACTCCGTCCACGGGCCGGACTTTTCAATCGGGCCTGGACTGCCCTGCCAGTCCGAGTGAATGCCGGCCACATAATCATGCAAGAACGGCGAGCCTTGGATCGCCGGACCAACGCGCTGGCTCCACCATTCTGGCGGACTCCCTTGAAGCCGAAACTCTCCTGATTCTGCCTCCCATTCCAAAATCACGATATCCAGCGCAGCCAACACATGATCGGACAGCACGGTGTCGGGAAGATGGGATTGGTCCGTCATCGACAAGTCCTTGGCGGAGGCGCCGAACTCAGAAGCAATGCGGCAAGACGACTGAAGAGCTCATCAACCCCCTGACCGAGCTTGGCACTGCCGAAGAAAATCGGCCATCCTTGTTCCCGTAGCTGGTCGATGACCGGTGGATCAATCTCCCACTCCGATTGGAGATCGGACTTGTTGATGATCGCGACAAATGGTAGGGGTCCAACCGTCCGCACAACCGTTTGCTGGAGCAGACGAGCCGTGTCGAGTGTGGCCTTCCTTGTGCCGTCCAGCACCAGGATATAGCCGGAGGACCCGCGCAAATAGGATTCCCGGACATGTTGGAACTCATCCTCACCATAGAGGTCCCACAGCATGAGCATCATGTCTTGACGATCCACAGTGACCATCTTCTTTTCGACCGTTACCCCTATCGTCGTCTGATAGTGCTCAGAGAACACGTTGGTCACATATCGTCGAACGAGGCTGGTCTTCCCGACGGCAAAGCCCCCTAACATGCAAACTTTCTTCTGCATCATGGCCGAGCAGGCTCAGATTGAGGATCGAGAGGCTCGATCGTGGCCCGAAACGTCACGATTCGTTGGGCAGGATATTTTGTGAGCACCACACGCTTGTCGAGAACTTCTCCGATCCCTGACGGAATCATTGTGGAGGCACTCAGGTGTTCGCCTCTGAGTATCTCGAGGACAGCCTCGGCCCGTTGTTTGCTGAGCTGAAGATTCAACATCGCCGCTCCGGTCCCATCAGCCGACCCCAGCACCTCCAATCTCAGACGCTGTCCGGATTGCGCAACAGCTTGGTCCAGATCACGCAACGCCACCAAGACCGCATTCAGGCTTGAATGTTCCGATGGTTCGACCGTAGCCGAGCCGAGGCTGAAATGAATGGCGGCATGGTTGATCTGATTGAGAAGATCGGGGACGGAGACCGTGACGAGGCCCTCGCCGTTGTAGCGCACAACTCCCGGCACAAAAGACGCCAGCCGCCTCGTCTCAGTGACCCATTTACTCGATGCCGACCCAGTGGCCATCAGTGTATCTCCATCTATGTGAAACTGGACGGTACTTGGAGGTTTCAGCATCACCTGCGCTCGTCTCCTAATCAGTTGAGAATCGAGTGCATAAAAGGGAGACCACAAGGCTGTCACCGTTGACGGATCAATCCCGGCCTCGCTGATCAAGGATGACGGGTCTTTGGCCAGAGGATCTCGCAACCCTTCGAGATAGTGGTCGCCCCACATCGAGCGCTCATTCGTCACGACAATTCCTGGTTCGGTCTTGAGTTGCGCAAGGAGATGAGTCCATCGGACATGAGCTTGGTAGGCGGTCCATCCCCACCAGCAGCAGGCAAACAGAGTAATGCTTCCAAGAATCCAGAGCTTCGGTGCATTACGTGACGGACCTGACTCATAATGCGCCTGCAGACAGTCTTCAAGGTAGGGTTGCACCATCTGAAACGGAGCTGCATCTCCCTCAAATGACACGAGGGCATCCGCCTGTTCGGCATGAATGCGATCCAACACATCCCGGAACTTTTCTCTGAGACTGGCCGGAGGAGTTCCTCGAATCACACCGGCCAGATAGGCGCGAGACCCTTGCTCGACCCAGACCGTCCACTCTCCAACTTGGAACTGGTTGAGTGTCTGGTCTCGTGTGGCTCCGAACGAATCACGGACATATTCTTGTATCGCCGTGAGCATCCCGGACAGGACATGTTGGTCCTGAACGACTACTCCGTCTGCTGCAACATGATGGAGCAACAGCCCCGTATCGCGCTGGATGAGAAATACTTGGTCCACCCGGTAGCGCAGTCGATGGAGGAGGACCACTTCTGCAAACGGGCGGCCGGTTCGCCACGCTTCCAGTCGCCACTGCAACCCTCGGATGGAGAGACTTTCATCAAACGAGTGGTTGAAGGCTTCCGTCATACTCTGCAAGGCACGTACAATCGCCTGCCGAATAGCTGGGCCCATGATGGGTGCGATCGCATCAACGATCGTTTGCGGCGACTTCCGCACCGTCGAGATAAAGCCGTTCTCGACATAGGGAGTCAGGACGGTCGACATCTGCTGGTCCCCTCCTCCACGTATGGCAAAGGCTTCAGGAAGGACCCGGCTGACGTCACGAGGTTCCACTGATCGATTGTCGAGCCGCTCACGGAGTTCGTCGAGTTGCGTCTGCTCCGGAGCCAGCAACAGCGTCCGGAGCTGCGTCCAATCTTCGTCGACGGGCACGCGTGCCTGTGAGGATTGAGAATGCTGGAGAGGTCTGTGTGGGTCAGTCGGCATACCGTGACATTACCGTCTCGCCTGAAACTCCGGTGAAGAAGCAACCGTGACACTGACTCTTACGATCCGCACGGCGCACACCTTCAACGTGGTCGGGAGCCTGAGCCGCCTCAACCTCGGCTGGAAGGTGCCTCAGCCTTGGAGAGTCGCTGAGCTGCCTCCATCAAGATGCCCGCGAGCGCCGCACGATCCGTCTTTTCGGCACGCAGGTCCCGAACGGCTCCTTCCATGGCCGATGTCGTTTCTGCATGACGAACGCGAGCCTCCTCCGCCAGCTCGTTGGTACGCTCCGTCAACTGCTGCAGGACATGAGACTGGGCTTGGGTCGCCTGTTGTTCGAGTCGACGAGCCTTCTCTTCCAAGGTCGCAGCCAGGTGCGTGAGGTCCTGCGTCAGCCTCGTCACAGACTCTCCTCGGAGGTCCTGTTCCTTCGACAACCTGTTTGTCAAAGACTCAACTTCCTTCTTGATATAGAGTTCGAGGCTCTCAAAGCGTCGTTTGAGATCATTCCGGAGATCGGTGGCTTCCCGCAGTAAGTGCTGTTCGAGTTGTGCAAACCGGCGGTCGTGCTCCCGGGCCTGTGCACCGAAGAGAATGTCCCGGATCTTGTCGAGATTGCCGCTGGCCGATGGATCGTCAGGATGAGTGACTTCACTTTTTTGAGGAGTACGCTCCGTTTGACCTTGGTGAGCCTCAACAGATTGGTCCGTGGTGGTTGATCGACTCATGGCCTCACCTCACGAGATGGTGATGAATGAAACAACATCACAGCACATGTCTGGTTATCGGATCAGCGTTCACCCTACATTCTTGCATGTAGTTCGCCTTCCTTCCTGCCTATAATTTAAGGGAGATTATCCTAGCATCGGCACGCTGGATCCAACAAGATCGAATGTATCGTGCTTTCCGTACACAGGACAGACAGAGCGCCTGCCGTGGATAACTGGAAGCGTTTACGCGTTCACCAAGTGAACCGTGTGATGGGAAGACGGCAACTCAATCCCACGCGCTCGGAATCGTTCCAAAATCAGCTTGTTCAATTCCCCCTGGACCGAGCCATAATCTCCCACCGCTGTCCATGGAGCCACAGAAATCCCGATTGACGATTCCCCCAGCGACGACACGCCTGCACCGGGAGCAGGCTCTTTCAGGACCTTCGGATGCTGCTGGAGAATATCCTTGACCTGTGCCAGTGCCTCATCAATGTTGGTTCGGTGGGAGACTGGAATGGTCAGATTCACCTGACGGATGGTACCGAAGTTATGCAGAATCTCTCCGACAATTTTGCGGTTGGGAATGATGACGCGGGAATGGTCCGCATGCTTCAGTGTCGTCGTAAAGATATCGATGACCTCAACATCTCCATGAACACCCAACAGCGAAATATGTTCACCGACCTTGTAGGGCTTGCTAAAGATAATCGAGAGCCCAGCCATCACATTGCTTAAGACGCCTTGCAACGCCAGCCCGATGCCCACGCCGGCCACCCCGAGACCAGCGATCAACGGAGCAATGGGAACACCCACCGTTTGGAGTGCGATCATCGCCGTAAACAGCATGACAACGATCTTGACGATCCGCACCAGGAGCAGACGAACCGGTGGTTCCATCGTCTGCTTTTCAAGCGCTTGTTGGGAAAAATTCCCGGCCCAACGCGACGCCATGCTTCCGATGACGACGATCCCTAGCGCGACCGCTACTTGCAGCCCATACTGCACGGCATATTGAGTGAGCATATCTACAGTATTCATTGATGGCATATACTTATCTCCCGAAGAGACCTTTGAGGAGCTCTTGTCCTTCCCTCTTCAAGTCGTCTGGTTTTGTCGTGCCCTTGAGCAATCCACCGACGGCTTCTTCCACCTTCTTCTTCACCTGTTCCTGTACTTTCCCGGTTAGGCCCTTCACATCAACCCCGTACGACGGAGCTTGAGCCGTTCCAGTAATCGTGAGGGGAAGACTGAGCCGGCCCTCTTTCATGGCGATCTTGACGACGGGCGACGCAGTTGAAAGTTTTTGACTCACATCTTGTGACAAATTGAGGTTCACGATCAAGTTCAGCTTTTGATCGAAGCCGATGGTGCCTCCGCCGGTCGCCTGAAAATCATGACTATCCATCAAGAGTCGCTGCACATTGATCACCCCTTGCTTGATCGCCAGATCGGTCTCGATCGTCGAAAAGGCCGTGGCCTTTGCGTCTCCCATTGAAATGCCGGAAACCTTGAGTGCATCGGCCACTTCCTGGAGAATATTCACCCCTTCAATCTTTCCATCCTTCACAGCCAGATGACCGGTCCCATCCAAAGCCTTGGTGAGATCCGGCATAGAGAACCCCTTGCCCTGTACCGAAAGGTCGGCACCGGCAGTGCCACTGATCGAGACAGGGGTCTCTGCGACAGCTTTGAGTGCCGGACCAAGCTGGAGCCCTTGAAGCGCAACAGACCCTTTAAAAGGCGGCGCCTCTGCCCCAGCGATCATCTTCCCTTGTCCCTTCACCTCACCGTCGAAGAGCGAGAACGACAAGGAATTGAGCTTGGCCTCTTGTCCCTTCACCTCTGCGGTGATTTTGAGGTCCTTGATGTCAACTGATTGTTTCAACGGAAGAGCGACCGGCAGATTGGCTGTCGTAATCAGAGGCGAGCTGATGTTGATCGTCGCATCATTCCCCGCAGCCTTCCCAGTAATGGTGAAATCCGTCTTTCCCATGCCGAGTTGGAAGTTGATGGCATCAATGTCCATCGTCTCTCTCAATGGGCCGAAGGTCCCGTCGAGTTTCACCGGCATGTTGAATGGCTGCACAAGTGTCGCGACATGAAGATTTGGTGTCTGACCAAGGCGAACGTCACGCAGGAGCAGCTCCAGATCCTGCAACACATACTCAGCGGGTGTGGCGGATGATAGGTCGCGGTAGGTCAGTTTGCCTCCGTCGACAGACACACGATCCACCGCCAGCAACGCCAGAAGTTTCAGCGGCCCTTCCGTCGAGGGAATCGGAGCGCGTGACGGCTTCTCCGGAACCGGCACCCCTTTTCGCCCGATCGTCGACGCATTGAGCACCCCATTCTTATTCTTGATGACCGTAATGACCGGACCGTGGAGCGTGATCTCCTCAACCTCCACCTTGCCGCTCAGTAACGGCATCAGCTTTACACCCACGTCCAACGACGACAACGACGCAAATGGGTCGGAACTAAACGCCGGATCATCCAATACTGAAAACCCCGCCACGCGCGCGCCGATCCTTGGCCAGACCGTGAGGCGAATCTCTTGCAGCTGAATCTTACGATTCAACGCCTCTTCGATTTGCGGTTTGTACTGATCTTGATATTTGCCGAGATCGACCAGGAAAGGAAGCGCAAGCACCCCGCCGACGAGAAGCACGACGAGGACGAGCAAGCCGATGGCTATTTTCATATCAATCGCCTCCGGGTGATCCGTAAGTATATAAATGGGTTGCTAGTGAGTCAACGCGGGAATAAGCAGAAAGCGATTGTGCCTCTTCAGGGAACCAGCCCTCTGGCAGCTGTTATGAATAAGGTGACGTGCTGCATGCGATGCAGCCTAGAGATTGCTTCTGGGAATGTGTTTCAAGAGCCCACCTGGCTTACGACGGAAGAAGCGACGCCGTGGTAGAGGTTACCCGCGTGTGGATCGTACCGTGGTCGGCTCTTCTGAGGGATGGGATCCCGGCTTGTCGAGGAACGTCAAGAGACCGATCAAGAACACGCCCGAGATCAGCCATGCGCAACCAACGAGCCATCGTCGTTGGCAAAAGGACAACATGCCCATCAGGAACACCACGGTCCCCACGAGTCCGGCTATGCCTGTACCAAAGGAACTCATCGCCGTCTCCTTTATTTCCCTTCTGGATGTGTCAGCACCCAGAATGTACCCGAGCCCCAACAAGCACTGCCTGTTACCGACAGGCAAAGTGGCAATATTCGATCGGAGCGGGAGGAGCACTCAGGGCTACTGCGATCACATCAGGATCGTAACCGATTCCCTCTAGATCCCTATACGCACGCGTGAGTTCCTCCTCGCTCAGATAGGCCACGGTGTCAGGAATGCCGTTGTCCTTCAATGACCGCAAGATCGCACTCGACGTATCGCGTTCCTCAGGAGGCATATTGGGGCCTAACGGAAATTCAAGCCGATGGTGATAAGCGCTCTCAAACGTTTCATTCAGTGCCTTGATGGTTTTCAGCACCAGCCGATCTTGTTCCCAGGCTTGGAGCTTTGGCCCTGCCGACGGATGGGTTGCCAAGAGATCCATCAGGGTAATGACATTCGTGTTTAATGATCGTCCCACAAATTCCCGCTGGGGCTCCAGGCTTGTCTGCTTGAAGCCCAGGTGTTTGGCCACCGCCTCAACCAACGCAAAGTTGATCATGAAGCTGTATTGCCCACCGAACTGGCCGTAGCAGGGTTTCTCAGGGTCGTTGAGCACGTTGAGATCGCCCGTCCCGGCATCGAAGACGCTGAGCCCGACCGCGTCAGGAGCCAACAATCGCTTGGCCTCCTTCAGAGTAGCAAAGGCACCGAGATTGACCGGCACCAACACTTTCTGATCAATGGCCTGAAGAAATTCCACAATTGTCTTCCGATAGGGCACATCCTTCCACTCGACCTTTCGATACTCCTTTTCCCAGACCAGTTCATCCAAAAACGGCGGGAAGGTCTTGAGCACCGAGAGATCTTTCTCCTGAAACGCCCGAACGAACCCTGACCAATCTTCAATTTTGGCATGAAGAAACTCACTCACGTTGGGACGGATATACTCCTCTTCGACGTCCGCTCCGTGTTTAGCGAACAATTTCGTCGGCAGATCGTTCCACAACTCATTGCAGAAGATACGATCTACACTCCTGTCGACCAGGCT
>JAHBWO010000115.1 GCA_019636945.1 Nitrospira sp.
GTGGCTATTTAATTTCCTGAGATTTTCCGTTTGTGCTGAGCATGTCGAAGCACATCAATTGAGTCTTTCCGCAACCTCCTAAAGCACTACACAGGAAGAGACCGAACAGCAGTCAAACCGGAGACGGCATGGTGACAAATCATGTGATGGGAATCCCACCAAGGCAAGCGCTGATCAGGACTCCACACAACACTCGCCTGCTTGCCGCTGTTGCGATGCCTATGGTACCGTAAAAATCTTGTCGTTGCAGTGAAATGAAACTGGTGAAACCTGGAGTGGTTATGCGATTGGTGTTGAGCGTGGGAGCCTGTTTGCTGTTGAGTTTCTTGGCCTGGTCCGGGGTCGGTGGGGCGGAAGAGCCCTTCACGATTACCAAGTCGGAGGAGTACTTCCCTGATACGGTCGGCAGTCGGTGGACCTATCGCGGTCAGATCAGCGAGGGGCCGTTGCAGACGATTGAACGGAAATTTTTTGAGAATGTGTCCACGGTCTCGGGGAGTAAGACTCTCAATGGCGTGATGGTGACCGTTTTTCATGACACCAACCCGGGCAATCATGGAGACTCGGATAGTTTTTATCGTCGGGATGCAGTCGGGATTGTCTATTACGGATCCGAGCCTGGCACGCCACTTGAAAAACAGATTACGCCCTATCAGATTTTTCGGTTCCCCCTCAAAGTGCCGTCGTCGTTCCAACAGTTCGATCGAACGGGGCTCGATTTCGGAAGCGATATGGATCGTGATGGGACGGACGAAACAGTGGACACACAGGGGTGGAGCAAGGTGATCAGTCGAGATATTGTCACGGTTCCAGCCGGCACGTTCCATGATGCGATCAAGGTTGAAGCGCGCATGAACATGCATATTCACTTGTCCGGCAGCAAGCGCACGGTCTCAGGCATCGATGTGATGACGGCGTGGTTTGCCAAAGGAGTTGGCCTTGTGAAATACACCGAGCGCCAGGAATTGTCCGCCGTCAAAGAAGACCGTGGCGTGGTGACGGAGATCACGGAAGAGCTGGAAGAGTACGAGATCAAAACTGCCAAGGGTCACTAACCGTCTACGGAAAATCGGTTGATGCCAATAAGATGGCCGAAAAGTTCCGTGCGATATGAACGCTGAGCATCCCGTCAGGATGCTCAAAAAGTCTGTCCAGCAAGGCCACAGCGAGCGAAGGGGCGAGGCGTACGCTTCGGTACGTTGAGCCTCTGAGCGATGTGAGAACGTCGCTGGCGGTATTTTTCAGTATCTTGCTAAGTCGATTCGAATCCTCGACGGAGGGTATTCTCACTCGTGATGCGGGTGATCATGAATTGGGCCAAGTAGTCTTCCCCACCGGCTTTTGCACCGACCCCTGATAAACGGTGTCCCCCGAAGGGTTGCCGAGCAACGAGTGCCCCGGTGATGGGGCGGTTCACATAGAGGTTCCCCACATCGAACTGCTCCCGGGCCATGGCGAGATTGGCGGGGCTGCGTGAGTAGATCCCGCCGGTCAGGGCGTATCTGGTCGCATTGGCCATCTCCAGCGCTTCGGCCATGGTTGTTGCGTTCATAACCACTAGCACCGGACCAAAGATCTCCTCCTGCGCCAACCGATCGTTCGGCCTGACATCAGCGAACACGGTTGGGCCTACGAAGGATCCCGGTCCCTCCGTCGTCCGGCGAACGATTACCCGATGACTTGCCATACCCAGTGCAATGAATTCCTCGATGCGCCGCTTGGCTCGATCGTCAATTACGGGACCGACTTGTGTGCCGGGATTGCAGGGATCACCCAGCCTCAGACTCATCACGGCTTCACGGAGCCGTGCAAGAAACTGGTCATAGACACTGTTCAATACGATGGCGCGAGAACAGGCCGAACACTTCTGTCCCGCGTAGCCCGTGAACGAGGCGACCACGCCGGCAATGGCTTCGTCGAGATCGGCGGTGTCGTCGACGATAATGGCGTTTTTCCCGCCCATCTCCGCGATCACCCGACGCACCATGGTTTGACTGGGCTGGATGGTTGCTGCGCTAGCCCATAACCCCAGGCCTACATCTTTCGATCCGGTGAAGGCGATTGTGACGATCTCCGGATGCTCGGACAATGCCCGTCCGATCTCAGGACCGCCGGGGAGGCCATACAAGACGTCGGCCGGTACGCCGGCTTCATGGAACAGGTCCATCAATAGAACTCCTAACAGGGATGCGCGCTCGGAGGGCTTGAAGAGTACAGAGTTACCGGTCACCAGGGCAGCACTGATCATGCCGGCTGGAATCGCCAACGGAAAGTTCCATGGAGCGATGACCGCAGCCACCCCACGCGGGCGATACCATCGCTGATTGAGTTCTCCTGGATACTGTCCGAGTCGCAGCGGTTCACTGAGATGTGTCATCTGCTGAGCATAGAACTCCAAGAAGTCGATGGCTTCGGCCACGTCGGCGTCGGCCTCTCGCCAGGGCTTTCCGACTTCGAACATTTCCCAGGCAGCCAGATCGTACCGGCGCTGGCGCATGAGTTTCGCAGCGCGTTGCACCACCGCGATCCGTTCTGCAGCGGGACGTTGTCCCCAAGCTGCGCCTGTCGTCACAGCAGTACCGATCACGGCAGCGACGTCGGCCGGTGAAGCCGCCTGAACGGTCGCGACGAGTTCATCAGGCCGCGCGGGATTACGCGATGCCATCAGGGAGCCGGTCAGCCGTTTCCCTCGAACGCTCGCCGGCCATGTCCGCCCCAGCTCGGTTCGCACCCGGTCGATCGCGGTCTGCATTGCCGTACGGACTTCTTGCCGGGAAAAATCGCTGTGCGGCTCGTTGACAAACGAATTGCGTTCTCTAGAGTGTGGCAAGGTGGAAGCGGAGACAACCGGTGGGGCGAGGAGGGTCGCCAACGATTGTGACTCCACATACTCTTTTCGTAGAAACGATTCGTTCGAGGTGTTCTCCAATAATCGTCGGACCAGGTAGGCCATCCCCGGGAGTAACCGGCCGACCGGTGCATACAATCGCACGCGCCGGCCATGTGTGACCATCGCATGCTGAAACGGTTCCGCCATCCCGTAAATCATCTGATACTCGACCGTCTCAGGACTGCACCGGTGCGCGTCCATCATCGCTTCGATGACGGCCAACGTCCGCAGATTATGTGTGCCGAACGCCGGGCGGATGATCTGCCGGTGGTCCAGGAGTAAGGGCACAAGGGCCTCATAGTTCGTGTCGGTCTCCGCCTTGTGTTCGAACAGCGGGACCGGCCACCCAGCCTGACGATAGTGCACCGTGTCCGCATCCCAATAGGCTCCCTTCACCAGCCGAATTGTGATCGGACAGTTCCGTCGGTCTGCCCAGATGATGAGAGATCGAATGTCCTGTTCGGTTTTCCGATGATAGGCTTGCATCGCGACGCCGGCATGGGGAAATGTCCGAAACGCCGGTTCGTCAAACAGGTTCCGGAATAACTCGAGCAGTAAGGTCTTCGTCTCCGCCTGCTCCATGTCGAAGATCAACCCGCATCCGTGGGCCGCCGCCTGTTCCACAATCGGGCGCAACCGGGCTGCCACGGTTCGATAGGTGCCGAGGGGATCTATCGGGTCCAACCGTGAGGTCAATGCGGAGATCTTCAGGGAGAGTTGCGCTCTCGGCAGAGAGCCAAGATGATCCCGTTCCAACTGCGTCATTGATGGCCACATGTCGACAGTCCGACCCAAGTGGCTCAAGGCCTCGAGGCATCGATCCCGGTACCGGTCCGCCTCGACATCGCTGATCGTGGCTTCGCCAAGCAAATCCACCGACCAGGCGCGACCATCTTTCCAGAGATTCGCCAGGACAGGGAGCGCTTCCTCCACCGAGCTCCCTGCGATGAAGGTTCGGGCCATCTGCTCGACCTGATGGCGGATAGTCTTTCCCGTGATGGTGGCTCCCACATTCGTCGCCGCCAATGCCTTGAGTCCCCATTGCAGCCCGAATACTTGGCCGTGGAGCGCTCCAAAGTACTCTTCCGCCAACCGTACGACAGCCTGGTCTGAGGCGACGGCAGGGAGCACATCGATGAAGCGGAACAGCTGGACTTTGAACATAGGATCTTTCATCGCCAGGTTGATCACACTTTGCGACCACCAGTGACTGTCGAAGATGGTCGGAGTGCGACCGGCCGATAACTGGGCCAAATGCTGTCCGATTCGGAGTACTGCTGCGTCGAATACAGACGGATTCATCGTCATGTCTGCTCCCGGGAGGTTGTCCTGGCGTTCATTGTCAGTATACTCCAGCCATCGTCACGCAAAGCATCCGGGAATCGATTGTGCCCACATACCGGTTGAAAACGAGAACCGGTTTCGCTAGAGTACGGTCTCCGCAACACGTTCACCGGAGCCTGTTTGCCATGGTGGACCTCAGCTTGGGTTATCAGCGAGAGGACACATGGCCAAGACAGAACAGATCGCCCAGCCCCTGGTATCAAGATTTTCCTACGGCACCTGTCTCCTCTTTTGTGTGATTGCCACCGCCACGATCGTTGGCGTTCCCCTCTATGGCTACTATATCGGCTATACGCTGTTTGACTGGATGCACTTTTTCGTCATGTACATCGTGACGGGGATGGGGATCACGGTCGGCTATCACCGGCTGGTGGCGCATCAAAGTTTTGACTGCCCGAATTGGGTGAAGCGCCTGGCCCTGATTGCCGGTGGATGGGCACTACAAAACTCGGCGCTGGTTTGGGGTGCAGACCACATTCGCCATCACGCCCGCACGGACACGGACGAAGACCCCTACAATGCAACGAGGGGATTCTGGCATAGTCACTGCGGTTGGCTTTTTTATAAAACACCGTATCGCATCGGCAAATACCAAATCCGGCTGCGCCGCGATCCGGTCATTCTTTGGCAACATCAGCACTACTGGCTGATTGTTGCCTCCGGTCTAGTCATCCCTTTCTGTGTCGGGTTCTGGTGGCACGGCACCCTCCTGGGCGGCATCAGCGGCCTCCTCATGGGGGGCTTGTTACGAATGTTCATGGTCCTCAACTCGACCTTCACCATCAACTCCCTCTGCCATATGATCGGCAGTCAACCCCACGGGACACAGGACAGTAGCCGCAACAGCTGGCTGATCTCCTTCATCAGCTTCGGCGAGGGCTATCACAATTACCACCACACCTACGCCCGGGATTACCGGAATGGCCCACAGTGGTACAACTTCGACCCGTCTAAATGGATCATCTACGCACTGTCGCTGGCCGGTTTGGCCACCAACCTTCGCCGCCTGGACCCATCAGTCTTTTGACCCTCACGACAGTCCCCTGTTCGCACCGGAAGATAGTCCGACCGGCCCATGTTATTTTGCGTATTCCATCGTTTATGATACTGAAGTGTGCGTGTCATGGTGACTCGATTGCCCTGTCTTTGAGCACAGTGAACGGCGAGTCCAATCAGAGGGGAGAATCGATATGGCTGATGAGCATGGCCATGGGGCACAGCAGCCCCAGGCAAAAGATAATTTGATCCCAGGAGTCAAGCACGTCATCGCAGTGAGCAGTGGGAAAGGAGGCGTCGGGAAATCCACGGTTGCCGCGAATCTGGCTTGTGCGCTGGCGGCCACCGGTGCAAAGGTTGGTCTATTGGATGCCGATCTGTATGGCCCCAATATTCCGATGATGATGGGGAGCACCACTGGCCCTGAGCAGAAGGATGACAAAATCGTTCCGGTGGAAAATTACGGGGTAAAGCTTATCTCCATGGCGTTTCTGGTGCCTGAGGAAGCCCCGCTGGTGTGGCGTGGTCCGATGGTCCACCAGTACTTGCAGGCGTTCTTCCGTGATGTCCTCTGGGGAGAGTTGGATTATTTGTTGATTGATTTGCCGCCAGGGACTGGCGATGTGCAGCTCTCTTTGTCGCAGATGGTTCCGTTAGCCGGGGCGGTGACCGTGACGACGCCTCAAGAAGTTGCGCTCTACGATGTGCGAAAGGGCATGGCGATGTTCCAGAAGGTGAATGTCCCGCTTCTGGGCATCATCGAGAACATGAGTTACTTTGTGTGTGGCCACTGCGGCGAACGGACGGAGATTTTTTCGCATGGAGGTGGTGAACGGGCTGCGGCCAAAGTCGGCGTCCCGTTCCTTGGACGGATTCCGATTGATCCCGCCATTCGCGATGGTGGAGATACCGGCCATCCGATCGTGGTGGCCGATCCGGCCTCTCCGCAAGCCGTTGCGTTTCGAGAGATTGCGAAGAAACTCACGGATGAGCTCAAGGGGACTGGGAACAGCGGTTCGTCGATCGACAGTTTGCTTAAGAAAATCAAGCAGCCGTTCAGCAACAATTGATCGCGCTGACGTTGGAGGGAAGACATGCCGGAGTTCGTACGGGTTGCGGCGCTCGCAGATATCAAGCCAGGACATGGGATTGTGGCGGAGACTCACGGGAAGACACTGGCTGTCTTCAATGTGGATGGGACAATCCACGCGATCAATAATACCTGTTGTCATCGAGAAGGGCCGCTGGGAGAAGGAGAGTTGGACGGTCAGGTTGTGACTTGCCCCTGGCACGGCTGGCGATTCAATGTGACGACCGGTGCCTGCGTGAACAATCCATCCGCGAAGGTGGAGGCCTATCAGGTAAAGGTCGAAGGGAATGATGTGACCGTTTTGCTTGAACCCTGACGCATTGTTTTCTGGATTTTCTCATGAGCCATAGGAGAGGAGTCACGCATGCCTGTCTCAGCCAACGATCAAACTGATATTGCTGCGGCACTCGTTCGTCTCTATGTGTTTCTGGCGCAGTATCTCGATCGCTGCTTCGATGAAGCGGCTCGGAGAGATTATCCGGATTCGGAATTGCAGAAGCATTTGGATGAGACTCGCCGACAACTGATGGATATTCTGTCGGTCAATCCCGTCGTGAAGCGGAAACTCGCCGATGAGTGTGATCGAATCTTGCACTTGGGCGCGTCTTGTTTGAAACTTGGTGTGGCCGATCTTAAGACCCGTGAGGCCATTCAGGCCGAGCGCGCTGTCCTCAAGAGCAAGACCCTTGCACTCAGTGATCTGGTGGCTGTCTACCGGGCCTTAGCATGAGCCATGGCGCAGGCTGGCTTTGACAAACATCAACTGGCCGGGTTGGATGATAGAGAGCGAGGATTTAGCCGTCCGGTTGAGTTTGAGCAGGCAGGTGAGGGCTATCGGGCCGTTTTGAGGTATGAAGCTGTTCGCGTCACAACAGAGGTCCACCCGTCTCAGGATGACGCACTCACGGTTTTGATCCAGACCTTACAGGCTCAAGGCTACCGACAACTCAAGACGCAACGGAGCTTCCGCAACGGTGTCTATCTGGGTTCTCAGGAACTCTGGGTGGAATATACGGACCCGCCACAGGCAGAGCCGGAGCCATTGGGTTTCTTTGAGAGACTCAGACAGTGGATTGCGTCGCGCGCTACTAGGTAACTAGCCATGAGCTTCGTCCCTCTTGATCAGCTCCGGTCCTCGTCTGCGAGCGCCCCCCGGTTGTCAGCCATCAGCCATCAGCTATCAGCTGACGGCCGTCCTCGACTTCCCGCTTGGTTCAAGGTCACCGCGAAGACCGGTCCTGATTATCTTGATATCAAGCAGACCATGGAACGGCTTCAGCTTCACACCATTTGTGAAGAGGCTCGTTGTCCCAACCGATGGGAATGCTGGAATGCCCGTACGGCAACATTCTTGATTCTCGGCGACATCTGCACGAGACGCTGCCACTACTGTTCGGTAGAGACAGGAAGACCACTTGCGGTGGATGTAAATGAACCACATCGTGTTGCAGAAGCCGTACGAGCTCTAGAGCTCCGTCATGCGGTGATCACGTCGGTCAATCGTGACGAACTGCCCGACGGTGGTGCAGGGGTGTTTGTCGAAACAATCAGGCAGACGAAGCGGCTGAATCCAAGCTGTACAATCGAAGTATTGATCCCAGATTTTGAAGGCAACGACCAGGCGCTTGCGACGGTTTGTGCGGAGAAGCCGGATATTCTGAATCACAACATTGAAACGGTTCGTCGGCTCTTCCCATCGATCCGACCTCAAGGGAAATATCAGCGATCGATTGACCTACTGGAAAGGGCGAAGCAGCATGGGATGAAGACGAAGTCTGGACTCATTCTTGGGATGGGGGAAACGATCGATGAAGCGCGCGAAGTGATGCGAGCTCTTCGAGTCGTGAATTGCGATATCATTACCATTGGCCAATATCTCCAGCCGACGAGGGATCATCTACCCGTTGCTCGATTCTACGATCCCTCTGAATTTGCACTGCTGAAAGAAGACGGTCTTGCGATGGGTTTCAGCCATGTGGAGTCCGGCCCACTCGTCCGCAGCTCGTATCACGCGGAGCAGCAGGCTTCTATC
Source organism: Nitrospira sp. (assembly GCA_019636945.1). Lineage (GTDB taxonomy): Bacteria > Nitrospirota > Nitrospiria > Nitrospirales > Nitrospiraceae > Nitrospira_D. The sequence continues at coordinate 8,353 of JAHBWO010000115.1, forward strand.
ACGTAGTTGTTACGGTACCTCCATTTTTCCGCGAAGCCAAATCTAAATTCTGATGATAAGAGGTATCTTTCTTCCCCCTGCTGAGGAGGAAATGATGAAATTTGTTATAGTTGCGGTCATACACCTCCGCCGGCTTGGTTACTGGGAAGACCGACTCTATTCTTCATAAAGCGAAGCTGCGAAAACGCTCTCCACGCCAGTCCACAAGCCAGCCGTATTCAGTGCGCCTTTCAGACAGCTGAATCGCACGCCATGTCCTGTGCTTTGGTGCGCATCGTCACGCTGTGAGGATATGAAGTGCGTCTGTCTCGGTGCGAGAGTTTCGGGGCACTGGTCTGTACGACCCAAAAGTAGAATATTCTTTTCCAGGAATGAGAACTGAGCAAAAAGGATTGTTTGGTAAAGTTACACGACCGGTACCATTCGTCTTCCAACCGCACGTCGGTCAGCGTGGTAGGTGTATCTATTTCGATTCAGTATCCTTTTAGATACTGACCGCTTTTTTATCTCTCGAACTCATACCTCAGCTGCCTGCTGCTGATGCGCTGATTCACAGAACGCTTTCCCAGCGCACACATTCGTAGAATAGCGTGAAGTCATCATCCGCGGTATTGCCCTTGCCTAGTGTTGAAGCTACGGCTCCTCGGAGTCGGCTCAAAGAGGCAGAGCATTTTGCTCATGCATGAGATATGTAAGGAAACAGAAATACATGTAAATAAGTGATTGAAAATTTCTAGGGGGGGTGCTATAGACGTTGCCCCATGATTCGGTGCTGATTGTTGTGCGGTGCAAATCATGCGGTATGGGGCGGTCGGAGAAGCGAAGGTGGTTGCAAATGAGGAGGAGATGATGAGGGAATTCTTTGAGGCGGGGAAACAATGCTCGGTCATCGTGGGTGCCACGGTGCTGAGTGTGGTACTCGTGTTGGTGGCTGGTTGTGGAGGCGGAGGCTCGGATAGTGGAACTCCTGCACCTGTGGCACAGGCAACAGGAACGATTTCAGGGCAAGTCGTCTCATTGGCCAACGATGCGCCGGTGAGTGGGGCGGCTGTGAAGACGGAGACGGGGACCACGACGACAGCGGCGGACGGCACGTTTACCGTATCGGCTCCGGTGGGAGATCGTTCGGTTGTGCGTGTGGAAGCTAGCCGATTTGCCGAGGCATTTCCGGTCGCTCGCGTGACTTCGGGGCAGACTACGAGTCTCGGGGTCAAGCTGGTGCCGATCGGAGTCACCGAGACGGTCTCCGTGACATCAGGGGGGACCGTGTCTGTGCCGAATTCCCCGGCTCGCGTGACGATTCCGGCTAATGGCTTGGTGCCGGTGGCTGGAGGAGCGCCGGCAGGGTCGGTGAAGGTGTCCGTGACGCCGATCAATCCGGCCGAGGAGCCCCGGGTGATGCCGGGAGGGTTCAATGGCATTGCGGCTGGCGGCGGCTCGGTGCAGCCACTTGAAAGTGGCGGGGCCATGCAGATCGATGTGCGCGACAGCGCCGGAGCTCGCTATACGCTGGCGCCAGGCACCACGGCGACCATTCGTATTCCACTCAGGACCCAATCTGCCAATCCACCGGCCACGATGCCCTTGTGGTTCTTTGATGACACCGACGGGGTTTGGCGGGAGGACGGCATCGCCACGCTGCAAGGGACCGGCGCGAATCGATACTATGAAGGACCTGTGACCCGTGTTACCTATTGGAATGCGGATCTGGTGCTCGACAGCATCGTGGTGAACGGGTGTGTGAAGGATGCGAATGGGCAACCAGTGGCCAATGCTCTCGTGCAGACAGAGGGCATTGATTACACCGGGACGGCCGTGGATGCGACGGCTGCGGATGGGACCTTCTCGGTTGCCATGCGCAAGAGCAGCCGGGCCAAGCTCGGGCTCTTTGAATTCGATGCACAGACCTTCAATCTGGTCCCGGTCTCGAACACGGTGAACGTCGGGCCCTCGGCGACGGATATCACGCTCCCCAACTGCCTTGTGAAGCAGCCGGGTCAGCTGGCGATCACGACGACAGCACTCCCGAACGGGACCATTGGGGTGGCCTACAACCAGACCTTGGTTGCTTCCGGTGGAGTCCCTGGCTATGTGTGGAGTCTCAATACCGGGTCGAATCCCTTACCGGATGGATTATCGCTGAATCCAGCTGGTGTGATCTCAGGGACGCTGACTGCGGTTGCCACGACGACGATCACCGTGAAGGTGACTGATTCAGCGGGTGGGACGGCGACGAAGGAGTTTATCATTACGGTGACAGCACCGAATGTCCAGGCGCTGGCGATCACGACCGCAGTGCTTCCCGCCGGATCTGTGGGCACAGCGTACAACACGACCTTGGTGACGACAGGAGGCACAGGTACCAAATCGTGGAGCGTCAGTTCGGGGACTTTGCCGACCGGATTATCGCTGAATGCCTCAACCGGGGTGATTAGCGGGTCACCGACAACGGCTGGAACCTTTCCATTCACTCTACGGGTACAGGATAGTGGGACGCCGCAGCAATCAGCTGAACGGCCATCGACCCTCACGATCATTTCGGGTGGAGGTGGAGGCGGAACCGGCGGAGGTCAGCTGACGGTGTCGAACGCGCCAGCCAGCGTTGGAGGGACGTTTGTACCAGATCCGACATTTAACGATATACGGGTCATTGATAATCGCACCCATCTCTACGCATTGGAGGTGGACTTCCCTCGGCGTGGGGAGTCTTTCTTTGTGACCATGGATGACTCCATTGGTCAGGTACAAAGCGTTGCCTTTGGCTTGGACGATGATGTGACTGGAGATGAGGGTTTTTGGTCCTGTTTCTCTGAAAATATTCTTAATATAGTGGAAGACTGCCGTGGTGTGACGGTGAATCGATCGGCGGGGACGATGACGTTCTCGAATACGGTCTTATCAAGCCCGCTTAGCAATCCCCCGTCGATTACCTTGAACGGCACATTGACGTTTGCGCCGTTCTAACGTGCAGTGAGGTGGGTTCTCCGGGTGAGGCGGCGGTGATTCCGTCGTCTCACCCGAGCAGTGGGCATGGGTGGTCGTGTCTGATCCTGCAAGAAAGAAAATGGGTCGCGTCTAGAAATTGTACAGTACGGTTGGAGTTTTGATGTCCAGGGTTGTTCTCGGTGAGGCAAAATAGGGACAGATAACTTTTCTGAAGTCTTCCGAAGACTCAAATACAAGGTGCGGGCGCGTGCTTCGACGCCAACCTGTAGGTCTCAACTAGCCTTTTTCCGCTCTTCCTTCAATCGCTCGGCAATGCACAACGTGATCACCGACTGTCTCGTCACGCCGAGGCGGCTTGCCTGAGTGTCTAGTGAGTCGATGATCCAGCAGGGAAAATCGACGTTCACTCGGCTCTGTTCATGCCCAGGACGGTGTGCCTTCGAGAGGTTAAGATCAGGCGTCACGTCCTTTCCCTCATCAAACTTCGTCTCAAGATTCTTGGCTTTCATGAGAGAGTTCCCGTTCCTCCGTTCTGCAACTTCGAGGCCGAAATCAACGGGCCCGGCAATTTGTAGAGGAACTGCTTATTCCAGGATATCGATTCTCACATGGCGATGCCCTCGGCGAATACGGTACCGTTGAAAATCAGCCAGGTCGAGGGTGAAGATTTTTGTGGTGCGCAATGATTCTGCCGCGACAATGACCGAAGCGTCCGCAAGATCCATTGGGTGATCCCCGTACTGTTCCATCAACTCGAACGCTCGTGCCGTCGCTGTGTGGTCCAGAAACCATAGCGACGCACCACCATCGAGGATGAAGTCACGAAGACGGTCGGCACCGATACTATTCGGTGTCAGTAAATGAAAGGCTTCGGTTAAGACCGGGATGGTTGTAAAAAGCGGCGCTCGTATGGCCTGGAGAATGTTCTTACATCGTCCATGTTCGGCATCTTGAGGGTCAAATAGCGCAACGAATGGTCCAGTGTCGACGAGGATCATCGGCGAGATTTTCGACGTAGTGCGAGCTGCATGCCGCGCCTGGTGTCGGTCGAAGGCACAATCGCATATCCACCTGGCCCGAGGTCAAGCCGGCGGTAAATTTCGAATGCAGACTGCTTAGGGCTACGCCCCACTTCATCTCGTAATACCAACACCCCTCGTTTAAGGGTTGTGGACACGGACCAGCCGGTTTTCTTCGTCACTTGCTTCAGTATCTTTTCGGTTTCATCGTCCAGACGAACGGTTCTGAGGGCCATGATAGCTCTCCTTGAGTAAAATGTCATACAGACTGTAATACAGTAGACTCTTGCTGTCAACTCAACGCTACGGCCAGGGAGCTGCTAGCTTTTCGCCGTGCTGAACATCATGGCCTCTCAAGCTGAGCCCTTGTCCATCCTGAAAGTACACACCGCTGTGCGATCAATGGGGTAAATTGAGCAATGTCCTGTGCAATGTCGGTCATGAACCGGTTAGCGAGGGATTGATCTTCAAAACATTCATACACGTCGTCAAGAAAGCCGCCGCGTAGAAGCGGGTGATGGAGAAATTCATAGCCAGGGCCAGTCTTCACTTCGAGGGGGTACTCAAAAGCTCCCACTCGGTCAAGATCAAGTTGCTCAAGCCAGCTTCGTCCATCCTGCGCTGACGGACGTTCTTTCTGATAGTCCTGGAATCGTTCCCGCTCCTTGATCAGTCCCTGCTGGGTCATGGCCTGATCCACGCTCTGCCACAGTGAATCGAAGGTTCCATAGGAAGGAAAGGTCAGGACGAGCTGGCCTCCTGGATTGAGTCGTTCGACAAGCCCACGAACTGCCTCAAAACGGTTGGGGCGAAAAAACATCACGGAAAGGTTTCCCGTGATGCGATCAAAGGTCGGCAGATTGGGAGCCAGCACGCGCATGTCCATGCACTCGAATCTGAGCCATGGCAGTTGCGATCCTTGAATGGCTCTCGCTCGAGCGACCTGACCGACACTGATATCGGTGGCCAATACTTCTCCAGTTGGTCCTACCTGCTCGGCGAGATAAAAAGCGGGGATGCCATGGCCACAGGCAATGTCGAGAATCCTCAGCCCAGGTTGAAGGTCAAGATGCTGCAATAACGACACAGCAAACGGCGTGGACCAGTAGTCGTGTTTGGGAAGGGGCCAGCGCGGGGGCTGTGCGTTCATTTCTGAGAGGCTAATGCACGAGCGACAAGGGCCTGAGCTTCTTCTTGAATCCGCTTCAGATGCTCTTTCCCTTGAAAGCTCTCGGCATAGAGTTTGTACACATCTTCCGTTCCGGAAGGTCTTGCGGCGAACCAGCCGTTGTCGGTGACGACTTTCAGGCCACCGATAGATGCCTCGTTCCCTGGGGCCTTGGTGAGCATGGAGACGATCCTACCTCCTGCCAATTCCGTTGCCTTCACTTGCTCGGGCGACAGCTTGGACAGAACAGCTTTCTGTTCTGGGGTGGCGGGGGCGTCGATTCGTTCGTAGG
>JAHBWO010000116.1 GCA_019636945.1 Nitrospira sp.
GTTTACGAAATCCAATCAGTCTCGTCCAACAAACATGACTGTATCTGAGATGCACATGAGAGGCTGTTTCAACACGAACATGAGCAAACGACGGAAGTGGTCATGAACCGACCGCGCATACCTGGGCGACAAGGAAGAATGAGGCTGAACCGATGTTGATCATGCTCTACTCACACGATAGTTACGGCCTCGGCCACATCCGCCGGAGCCTGGAAATTGCGCAGCATCTGTCTGAACGTATCCCGCATGCCTCTCTGATCATGCTGACCGGATCCATGCAGGCTCATGCCTATGCGTTACCTGAACGTATGGAGTACATTAAGTTGCCGGCGCTCACCAAGGACGCCGACGGACAGTATTGCTCACGACTGCTTCCGCATACAATCGACATCACGCTCAAGCTTCGCCAACGCATCATTCTCGAGAGCGTCCGCAATTTGCGACCCGACATCTTCTTAGTCGACAAGGCCCCGGCCGGCATACGAGGGGAACTCTTACCGGCCCTCCAATTCCTCAAGACCAAGTTGCCCTCAACCAGAATTATCTTGGGGATGCGCGATATCGAGGATCATCCCGATCACGTTCAAGCTGAATGGACCAAGTCCGGCATCATCCCCTTGCTGAAGAACACGTATCACGCCATTTTCCTTTACGGCTCACGCACGATCTATGATCCAGTCAAAGAATATGGACTTCCGCGGAGCATTGAGCAGAAGGTTGTCTCGTGCGGCTATGTGGGCAGAACACAACCGGACGTTTCTCGAGAGGACACTCGCCGAGACTTAGCTCTACGGAGCGATCGCTTGGTTCTGGTCACCCCCGGTGGCGGGAACGATGGCTATCCCCTCGTGAAGGCATACGTCACGATGCTCAGAAAACGATTTGCTTCTCGACGGCCCAATTTTGACACCCTCATCGTGACCGGCCCGTTGATGAGCCCGGAGCAACACCGTCGCCTCCAGCAAGCCGCCTCTCCGGAGCTGGCATTAACCGTCCTAGATTTCACCCCACGACTGTACGAGTATCTTGCGGCAGCCGATCTCGTTGTGTCCATGGGCGGCTATAACACCGTCGTTGAAATTCTGACCGCCAACCAACGGGGGATTATCGTGCCGCGAGTCCGTCCGAGACTTGAACAATACATCAGAGCAGAACGCCTAGCAGCGCATGGGCTGATCGACATGATGCACCCGGATCAATTGACCCCTACGAGCCTATTCAAAGCCATCACACAGTCGTTGCAACAGCCTCGGCCCCCTCGCCCGGAGGATATCGGGATACCTCTGAACGGTGGCGCCAACGTCTCCAGGGCCGTGACTCAGTTGTTTATGGAAACACAGCACATGAAGACAAGCACCGCTCTCATCAGTCCCCCATCGGACATTCTCTCGCGGGCGACACTGAGGGCGCACCACTCCACGGTGTAGACCATGCCGACACAATCCACGCCAAGAATCGGATACCTCCTCAAAGTGTTTCCAAAAGTGTCGGAGACATTCATCCTGCAAGAGGTGTTGGACCTGGAAGCGCTGGGACTGGACTTGTCGGTCTTCGCCCTTGAGCCGCCGACCGACCCTGTCACCCACGATATGGTCGGCCAAGTCCGCGCATCGGTTACCTATCTGCCCCGCTCGCTCGGCACCTTACACCACAATCCGTTCTGGGCCCATCTTCGGCTCTTCATCAGCTCCCCTCGGCGGTATGTCTCGACCATTCAATTTTGGCGTCGATCCACCGAGCAGCCCTCATGGCCGAAATTTCTCCAGGCCGGTTCCCTCGCTGCAGCACTTCTCAACCAACGCATCGGTCACCTCCACGTCCACTTTGCGAATGCCCCCACGAGCGTCGCTGAACTCGCTCACCGGCTGACAGACATTCCGTACAGCATGACCTGCCACGCAAAGGATATCTTCCTCACGCCACCAGCCACACTACAAAGGAAAATGCACCATGCGGAATTCGTCGTCACCTGCACCGAGGATAATCGGCAGTACCTCCAACGTCTGTCGGACAACGGCACCCCGCTCCTTCGTCTCTACCACGGCCTGAATCTGGCCCGCTTCGACCGGCTACGGCATGATCATCCTACTGCACCGTCGGCGACCCCCACAATCGTAAGCGTCGCACGCTTTCGAGAAAAGAAAGGGTTACTCACGCTCCTCCACGCCTGCCATTTGCTGAACGTCCGTGGCTACCGGTTTCACTGCTGCATCGTCGGATTCGGCCCCTTGCAATCCGCCATGGAAGCGCTGATTCAAGAGTTCCATCTCGAACATCTCGTCCTGTTGATGGGACAACAACCACTCGAAGAAGTCGTGGGTCTCTACCAACGTGCCGACATCTTTGCCCTTCCCTGTCAGGTCGCTCAGGACGGCGATCGCGACGGGATTCCGAACGTCCTCATGGAAGCCATGGCATGCCGACTCCCCGTCGTCACGACTGGAGTTTCAGGCATTCCGGAACTTGTCCGACACGATCACAACGGTCTTCTTGTTCCCCAGCGAGACCCTGAAGCGTTAGCGCTGGCCCTCGCTCATCTTCTGGATCATCCGGCAATCCGTCAACGCTTAGGACAAGCCGGGCGTGAGACCATTGAGCAGCAATTTACGTCCAGCCATGCGAGCCATCAACTCAAGACGCTCTTTCTCACGGGAACGGTACCGATAGAAGCAGCCCCATTGCAGACGGCAGACACCTTTCCCCATCCAGACAGAAACAAGACAGAGACCCGCTCGTCCGACGGCAGCATCGGTTATATTATGAAAGGATTCCCCCGTCGATCAGAAGCCTTCATCACCAACGAAGTTATGCTCCTGGAGCAGATGGGGCTTCAGCTGCACCTCTTCTCTGCGTTTCAAGGCGAAGCGAACTGTACCGGACCGCATGGAAAGGCCCTCATTTCACCGCTCACCTATCTGCCCGAAGACAGCGAGAAAACAGACAGCGGATTTCTGTCCTGGCTGATCGCAAACCTTCCACGGTATTGTTCGAGTCATGTTCGACTCCTTCGCACCGTTCCGCTCCGATATCTGCATGCTGCATGGGAAGCCTGGACATTGAGCCTGAGCTGTCGGAGCAGCGTCTTCACGTGGCCCAAGAAAGTGTTCTACAAAGATTTTCTTCGTGCCGGGGCGATTGCCGACTCCGTTCTCAAGTCAGGAAACATCCGTCATCTGCACGCCCACTTTTGCCATGGCGCAACAACCATGGCCATGTTCGCAAGCATGCTGAGCGACCTGCCCTTCAGCTTTACCGCCCACGCCAAGGACATTTATCTGCCAAAACTGAACCCCGGCGATCTGCTGTCGCTTAAACTACGTCGAGCGAAGTTCGTCGTGACCTGTACTGGAGCCAATCACCAACACTTGCAGGACGTCTCCTCACAGAGTGCCCCGATCCACACCATCTATCATGGAGTCGATACGACGCGTTTCGCTCCGGCCATTGACCGAGAGACGCCGGCAATCCCAACAATCCTGTCAGTCGGACGCTTCGTCGAAAAGAAAGGGTTTCCCTTTTTGATCGAGGCCTGTCGGTTCATTCATGAGCACGGAATCCCGTTCCGTTGCCGGATCGTCGGTGAACCTGATGAACAGACCGATGTAGTGATGGGCCTGATTCACCGATATGGTCTTGAGGAAAACATTGCAATCGAACCAGGTGTGACACAAGACGCGCTCCGCACAATCTATCAAGAGGCGACGGTCTTCGTGCTCCCCTGTCACGTGGTGGACAACGGTGATCGAGACGGCATTCCGAACGTCCTCGCCGAAGCTATGGCCTCTGGAGTCCCGGTGATTTCCACATCAGTCTCCGGCATTCCGGAAATCATTAAAGATCGACGCAACGGCCTGTTGGTCGCACCGCGCGACCCGATGGCCCTTGCCAAAGCCATCGAAGAACTGCTGGTTGACTCCGACTTCAGGAACAGTCTTGCTCATGCCGGGCGTGAGACGATGTGCCGAATCTTTGACTCGAGTCAGACCACGAAACAGCTGTTCAACCTTTTTCATATGGAAACTGTTGGGACCACCACTGATCACCAGGAAACCCATGCGGCTTGCCACTAGTCAGCACCCTTCGAGTGAACAGATGGACTCCCGGCATCTCTTTGCGGAACCCTTCCAAGACTTGACCGCTGACGCCTTGCTGAACCATTTCCAGACCAGGACGGCGATCCACTATTTCCCGGTCCCAGATGCGGTTGAAACGGCACGCCAGAAGATTGATGCCATCCTGATGAATGAATTTGAGTTTAACGGCGAACGTCACATCTTTTCCGGCTCCCCACTCTGGCTCACCAATCTCAGCAGCGACCAGGAATGGCTGATCCTGCTCCATAAATTCTATTACGCCGTCGGGCTCGGCATGGCCTATCACGAGACGAATGATCCTCGATACGCCAAGGCATGGGTTGACATCACCGGCTCCTGGATTCGAACCGTTCCGCTCGATTTCCTCCCCAGCGACGTCGCAGGACGGCGCATCCAGAATTGGATCTTCGCTCATTACTATTTCGTGAACACGACCCGGGCAAGCTGCGTTACCCCAGACTTCTACCGTTCCTTTCTGTCCTCGCTACACCACCAGGTCTCATATTTACGAGACCATGTCACGCCGGCCAGAAATCATCGGACATTGGAACTCTGTGCGGTCTTCCTGGCCGCCGTCGTTTTTCCAGAATTCACCGAGGCTCGCGAATGGCTCGCCTGGTCCAGAACCGAGCTGGTGAGGAACATTCAGTCTGATCTCCAGCCCGACGGAGTCCACTGCGAACAATCCACCGATTACCATCACCTGGTGCTCAAGAACTATCTCTGGATCACCAAGCTTGCGCGCCTCAACCAGATCGAGATGCCGGAGCCGTTTGATCAATTAGTGAAGAAGGCTTTGGAATTTTCACTCTATGCCCACAGGCCTGATGGCCTGATCCCCGCTCTCAGCGACGGCGATAGCCGCTGCTTCTTGGACCTCTTACAGCAAGGCTACGACCTCTACGGAGGAGAAGATCTCCTATATGTCGCGTCGCGAGGGGAAAAAGGGCAAGCTCCGACTGTGCGATCAAAAGGATTTCCCGATAGCGGCTATTATGTGTTGCGAAGCGGCTGGGGCGACCAAACTGAAGCGTATCAGGATGAACGCTACCTGATCTTCGACTGCGGCCCGTTGGGTGCTGGGAATCATGGGCATTTGGATCTGCTCAGTTTCGAAGCCTATGCCTACGGCACACCGCTCATCATAGATCCAGGCCGTTACACCTATGATGAATCAGGACCAGTCAATTGGCGTGTCCGTTTTCGCAACACGGCTGCTCACAACACCGTGCTGGTGGATGGGCGAAATCAAACTCGGTACGAGTGGAAAAAGAGTCGGTTCAAGATTTCAGGTCCCGAGCCTGATCGATCAATGGTCTCATTTGTCAGCAAGCCCGGTCTGGATTATCTGCATGGTATAGCCCGTAGCTATGAGTATCCAGGGATTCATGAACGGAAGGTGCTGTTCATCAACGGAGAGTACTGGGTCATCCTCGATCTCCTGCGTGCAGACGAATCCCACCGGTATGACCTTCACTTCCATCTCGCACCACCCGCACAAGGGGAGGTTTCGCTCTCCGTGTCACACGACACGCTGTCGGTCTATTCACCGAAGCTGGTCCTTGCACAGCCGCTTGTGCCGACCGTACGCCCCTCCATCGAGGAAGGGTTTGTCTCCACGTCGTACGGCAAGAAAGAGCGGGCGCCGATCGTCCGGCTGACGCAAGATGCCTCAAACACGTGCTTTCTGACCGTCGTGTATCCCTACAAGCACAAGACACCGAAGATTTCCATCGCTGCTCAACAGATCCCAGACCTGGTCAGGCCTGTGGGAGGAAAACATCGGGCAACTGTGTCTATCACTATCACTCACACGAATAGCGATCAGTATTGCGATGAACTGGTCTTTCTCGAGCATCAAATCCATGAGAATGACTCCCTCGTGCCTTCCTGCACCGATCATGTGTGCATCACGCGCACAGGCCGCGATGGTCGACCACTATTCAAACATCACGCCTAGCCATGATGAATACCGCTGTGATCCCAACAACAAAAACATCTCGACCTTCTCAGCGTGATGGACGCGACGACATTCCAATGGATGTCCAACTTCCACAGCTTTCGATGATCTTAGACACAGAAGCCATGAGAAAGACGTTGTGGAATGGCATGTTCGAGTCGACCAGTGTTCGAGACCGCTTCCTGATCCGGCAGTGCGACATTATCCAGGTCCGGTACAAGCCGACATCGTCCTGCATGATCAGCTATCGGCTGGACGTCGAGAACGTCGAAACGAGAGAGAGCGGAGAACAGATTCTCTGCGGCCGTGCGTTCCCGAACGGCCGCTCGCTGCCACAATGGGAAAAGGCCTCAACGCAGGCCCTCGTGCAGCCGAGATTCGGGAAACCACTGATCCATCTTCCCGAGGTCGAGATGGTCCTCTGGAGCTTTCCAAACGATCGCAAGATACACACGCTGCCGGCCTCCAGCCACGCAGCCTTGAGCACATCGAGCATTCCACCCAACTGGGTCCTGGCGCATGTAGGCACAGGCTGGCAAGTGGCCGACACCAAATCCCGCGTGATGCACTATGTCGGGGAACACACCTGCACGGTGCAGACATCATTTGAACTGATTCATTCATCCCAGGATACGAGGCAGACACTGACGATCTTCGGTAAGACCTATTACAACGAAGAAGGGGCTCAGACAGATCTGGTGATGCGGCAACTCTGGGACAGTGAGGCCCAACGCAGTGGGCGGCTCGGAGTCGCGCGGCCGCTGAGGTATGACACGCGCCTCAAGACTCTCTGGCAAGAGGGTATTCAGGGCACCACACTGGAGAACCACTCCATTGAAACCCCAGCAAGCATTCCCCTTCTGCAGAAAGCCGCCCACACCATCGCCACGTTCCATGCAACCCCTTTGTCGAATATTCCGCAGATCACCATGGCGGAGCAGCTCAGCAAGCTTGAATCCATTGCTTCCGTCTTGATGCAGTGCCGGCCAACTTGCCGACCCATACTAGTTCCGCTACAGGATCGGTTAATCGAACAGGCCAAAATCATTCCGCTTGGGCCTACCGCGACGCTTCACGGTGATCTCCATATGAAGAATCTGTTCCTGACACAAGACAGGATCGCTTTGATCGATCTCGACAATGTCTGTGAGGGACATCCCGGTCTGGATCTCGGCAGTTTTGTTGCCGGGTTACTCACGGGGGCGTTAGCGAAGCAAGTACCGTTGTCCCAGATGGCAGTTCCGGTACAGAGATTTCTCAACCACTACAATCAGTCCACGCCATGGAAGATCGATCAACACACGCTCGCCTGGTTTACCGCCGTGGCCTTGGTGGTCGAGCGTTCGCACCGATGCATCACTCGCCTGAAACACAATCAGCGAGAGCACCTAAAGGCTCTTTTGAGCCTTGCGGACCGAATTTCGGAATCCCTTTCATTGGAATCACTGGCTGACGGATTGGCCGAAACCCATGACAGGAGCAGGCAACCATGATGAGCCGGACAACATCTCGACCAACCACGATCTACCTGGTTCGCCACGGCGAAAGTCAGTTGAACTTGGAAAAACGAGTCTCTGGCCAATTCGATACGCCGCTCTCACAAGAGGGGATCCGCCACAGTCAGATGCTGGCAGTACGGCTCCTCGGGGTGCCTTTGACCGGGATCTATACCAGTGCCCTCGGACGAACAGTCGAAACGGCCAGACCCACTGCTGCGATGCATGGCCTCCTGATCCAGAGCCACGCCGACTTGAATGAGCAGCATTTTGGAGTACTGGAAGGCCGCTTTCGTGATGATCGGGATCCAGAAGCCCGTGCCTTGTGGGATGCGCGAAAGCACGATAAGCGCACCCATCGGATTCCAGGCGGAGAACGCTTCATTGATCTGGCAGAACGGGTGCAACAAGTACTGAAAGACATTCTTGTTCATGAAGCCGGTGGGACGATCCTCATCGTGGGGCATCGCAACACCAACCGAGTACTGTTCGGCATGTTGATGCGCCAATCGGAAGAGCGCTGGCCGCACCTGACGCTCAAGAGTCAGTGCGTTTATCAAATTACAACCGGCGATCAGCCACAACTGATCACCTACCTACTCAGGGGGGAGCCGTTGGAACTGGCCATGGGTCGAGTCGACTATAGAGATGCAGAAACAGCATCGCCTGAGGTCGCATGAACCGTCACTACACGGCTCGCAACATCGCTGAAAGCTATTTCGATGCGGATCGCGTACTCGCGAACATCCTGGCACACGTGGGACATGCATGATGTCGACCACCCATACACCACTCAACATCGCTCCTGTCTCTGAGCCCATGGCAGCACCAGATTGGAGGACTCTACGCCAAACCTTTCAACGATTCGCAACTCTCGTGGACGCTGTTCCCATCCTTCGATCCTGTGTTCCAGAACTTTCCACCGGCTCTTTTGAAATCAGGGATTGCGTCATTCTGGACGCAAAACTGAAGACGTACCTCAAGCCGACCAGCAAGAATAAGTCCACGCTGTCCGCCTGCTATCAGCTCACACTGAGAGAAGGAGCAGCTGGCCCAGTCTGCCAGCGTATCGTTTACTTGAAGGTGTTTCTTGGCGGTCGCAGTAGAGAGGACTTTCACCTACTCATTCGGAATGGAATGTCTGACCGGGAATTTCCTAATTCTGTGATCCATGTCCCAGAGCAGGATCTCATCCTGTGGAGATTCCCCCATGACCCAGCACTTCCACATTTGCACCATCTTGTTGATCTCGTGGCAATTGAGCAACATCTCCCACTAGAAGGGCTGAAGCAGATTGGCATACAAGGCACGCCTCAGGTCCTGGCACGACACCTGGTCAATTATCGACCGGAGATTCGTTGTACCAATCGGTATACCCTCTATAACTCTACCCAAGATCGGATCAACGAACTGTTTGGGAAAACGTTCTGCGACTCACAGGGACGACCGCTCTATGAGCGTCTACAGTTTTTCTGGGACCGGTCCCTGGCCGATCCACAAGCGATGGCCATTGCTCAGCCTCTCGGCTACAGCGCTGCGATCAACACCGTGTGGCAACGCGGCGTTCCTGGGACACCCCTTATCCAAGTCCTCAATCCATCGAACCATGAACACTACATCACAGAACTCGCACGAGGTTTGGTGTCACTTCATACAAGTCAGGTCCCCGGTCTCACCATCCATTCGACAACGGACCATGTCACTGAGGCCCACAAAAAACTGGCCAAACTTTCAGATGCCGTTCCAACTCTCGCGGAAACGTGTATGGCCATGGCCAATGATCTCGAACAGATCCCGCCTCCGGCATCAACCATTCCCTCTTGTCCGATCCATTGGGACTTTCACATTCAACAGCTGCTCACCCATCAGGGACGGCTCGTGTTCTGCGACCTAGATGAGCTGGTGATCGGAGACCCCCTTCAGGACCTGGCCAATTTTATGGTCGATCTGCATTTCCGTGAGCTAGACCAGCAATTTGTGCAAGACCTATCGACTCGGCTGTACCGCACATACCAGCGAGAGGTGGAATGGGAGGTCCCGCTCGAACGATTGGCCTGGCATGCCCGTCTCCAATTCATCAATAAGGCTTACCGGCATTACTTACGATTCGCACCGGGATTCGAGCGCACCGTCGAGCAAATTCTTCAGCTGGCCCAGAAAGGATTCAGGTTATGAGCAACGAGTCGGCTTCCACAACAGATTGTGACAACAAGCCACGCGTCCTCATCTATTGTCAGCACGTCCTGGGGATGGGGCACCTCATCCGAAGCATGGCCATTGCCCGAGCCCTGCGGAATTGCTCCGTCGTTTTCGTGAACGGAGGTGAATCCCTTTCCGGCGTGGATACGCCATCGTGGGTGACGATCGTCAATCTACCTCCGATCACAACTGACAGTGAATTTCAGAGTCTGAACGTCCACGGTGAGAGCACCACTCTTGAACAGGTTCAACAAGCCAGAAAGCGCACGTTATTCGAGCTCGTCGGTCATGTTCGTCCAGACGTCGTGATCATCGAGCTTTTCCCGTTCGGGAGAAAGCGGTTTGCCTTTGAGCTGTTGCCCTTACTGGCACATATCCGCTTATCAGCACCATCGACCAAAGTCGTCTGCAGCCTGCGGGATATTCTAGTGACCAAACCGGATCACGTTCGTCATGAAGACTGGGTCGTGAGTCTGATGAATCGGTATTTCGACCTACTACTGATCCATTCGGATCCGACCTTCCAGACATTAGATGAGACCTTTTCACGCTGCCACGATCTCCGATGCGAAGTTCAGTACACCGGGTTTGTGACGCAGGGCTCAGATGTGTCGGCGGATGTTCAAACAACGGACAACCTATCAGTTTCCGATGGCAGGCCGCTGATTCTTACCAGTGTCGGTGGCGGGCGTGTGGGCTACGAACTGCTCGACAGTAGTATTCGGGCCTCCACACTGCTGGTTCAAAAACTCCCCCATCGGATGCTCGTGTTCACAGGCCCCTATATGCCCGAGCAGCAGTATGTGGAGCTCCATGAGCTCGCAGCCCAGTGCTCACATATCCAAGTCCGACGTTTCACCTCATCGTTTGAATCACTCATGCATCAAGCCACCCTCTCCATCTCAATGGCCGGCTACAACACCTGCATGAATCTGTTGAATACCGGCACACGCGCACTGGTGTGGCCCTTTACCGGTCATAAAAATGACGAGCAAACCATTCGAGCCAAGAAACTTGAGCAGCGTGGGCTCCTCACCCTGCTACGGCCCGCTGACCTCGCTCCTGAACAGCTCGCAGAAAAGATCCTCGCCTCTCTGAGTGGTTCGCACGCTCGCACTCCACATTCCATCAATACTAACGGTGGACGAGAAACGGCTCTGTCGATTGAACGGCTCGCCCAACAGTCGGATAATCGGACCACTCGCTCCACGTGGGGATCGGTCTCCATGCCTCAACCTGGACAATGGCAAACCGCACTAAGACGGTTCCTGGACGAAAAACAGACCGAAGGTCGAGAACTCCATCTTTTTCTTCGAGATGACGATGTCGATGAAGACGAGGAATCGCTGAAGCATCTGCTCGACCTTGCGCTGGCCAGAGGCGTGCCGATGAATCTAGAAATTATCCCCGGTCGGCTGACACCCGCCTGTACGGCCACTCTGAAGAATGTCCTTCGAGCCGACCGTGCGCTGTTAAGCCTGGACCAACATGGGTGGATACATTCGAATCATGAGCCGGAGGGGCGGAAATGCGAGTTCGGCCCTTCCCGTTCATTCACGCAACAACTGAACGACATCGCACAGGGGAAAGCGATTCTTGAATCCACGTTTGAGGAGTTGTTTTTCCCGGCCTTCACCCCGCCATGGAATCGCTGCACCACAGACACCTATCGGGCGCTGGATGAACTCGGCTTTCAGGTCTTGTCCAAAGATCGTGGGAAGGACGGCATCACTGGGTACCGGTTCTCCGAGATTTCCACGACGCTGGATCTCTACACCTGGAAAGGCGGGGCCCGCATGAAGGCTCCGCATGAGATTGTCCAGGTCTTGATATCGCAGATGGACATGCTGCCGATGGTAGGCCTCCTGCTCCATCACAAGGTGATGGAGCAGGAGGCCTTCGTATTTCTAGACCAGCTCATGGCTGAGCTCACGCGATCCGCAGCAGTACGACTCCATACCTTTCAAACCTTGCTGCCGCTCACACGGGAGTCACAAACGGTGCCACGATGAGACAGACGGAGATCACGCGTCGAGGGCAGGCTCGATTTCGAACCATCATCGCCTCGCACTTACGCTCAGCCTGGCCACATCTGGCTCTCGCGACTGGGTGCCTCCTCGGCGTCACGCTCATGCAACTGATGGCGCCCTGGCCGCTCAAACTTATTTTTGATTACATCCTGCTGCAAAAGTCCTTGCCGCCGTCATTGACCTTCCTCGATCCGTTCATACAGTCATGGCCATTGGCCTTGTTGGGCAGTCTAGCGGCATCGATCGCCGTCATTGCCGCCATGAACGGTGCCTTGTCGTATGCCCAATCATTTGTGACGAGCAAGATCGGCCATCGCTTGGTCTTCACCATCCGGCAACACCTCTTTGCTCATGTCCAGAGGCTTTCACTGTCCTTTCACTCGCAGACCCGTTCTGGTGAGCTCTTGACAAAGCTCGCGGGTGATACCCAAACGTTGAAGAACGCCTTCACGGATATTCCATTGGCCGTGTCCGGCCACATCCTCACGTTCATCGGCATGTTCGTGGTCATGTTTGCCCTCAACTGGGAGCTGAGCCTCATTATCCTCGCCACGATGCCGATCCTTGTCACAGCACTCTTCATCTTAAATCGAAACATTCTTGCGACCACGCGTGATCAGCGGGAGCGGGACAGTCACATGACCTCACGGCTGAATGAATGGCTGTCGTCCATCTCTGTCGTGCAGACCTTCGGGCGGGAACGGGTCGAGCAAGACCGGTTCAACCAGGAAAGTACGAAACACCTTCACACCGGACTTCGTACGGCCAGAACAACTGCCGCAGTGGCGCGGGTGGTGTCGATCATCGGCGCAATCAGTACCGCCGTTACCGTCTTTTTGGGGGCCTGGCAAGTACTGAAGGCCCGCATAACCCCTGGCGACCTGTTGGTCTTCGTCAGCTACATGAAGAATATCTATGGTCCGATCAAGGATATGTCCAAGCTCTCATCCCAATTTTCCCAGGCAATGGTCAGCGCCCAACGCATCGCTGATTTGCTCGGCAACGAACCGGACATTCAAGACCGCCCGGACGCCGTTAAGGTCAATCACTTGATCGGCGACATTCGATTGGAGCACATCTCATTCAGCTATCTGGAGGGATGTCCTGTACTGCGTGACCTCACCCTTCAGATTGCACCTGGTCAACGAGTGGCGTTCGTCGGTCCATCCGGAGCCGGCAAGTCAACGCTGGTCAGCCTGCTGCTGCGTCTCTATCAACCGTCCCAAGGAACGATCTTGCTCGATGACAGAAACCTTGCCGACTACGAGCGCGAATCGCTCCGCCATTCGATCGGCGTGGTGCTCCAAGATACGCTCCTGTTCCAAGCCAGTATCGCAGACAACATTGCATACGGAGTCGAACAGGCAACACGCGAGCAGATTGTCAAAGCGGCTCAAGAGGCCAATGCCCACGAGTTCATCGCAGAGCTACCTGATGGGTATGACACCATTGTGGGAGAGCGTGGCGGCACCTTGTCCGGTGGGCAACGGCAACGTATTTGCCTCGCACGCGCCCTCGTCAAGCAGCCATCGATTCTGATGCTTGATGAACCTACCGCCTCACTGGACCACCGATCGGCCACCTATGTCCGTGAAACCATCACACGGATCCAGGCCGATCGGACCACGATCGTCATTACCCATCACTTAGTCGGAATGGATCTGTTCGATCG
>JAHBWO010000117.1 GCA_019636945.1 Nitrospira sp.
CTCGTCGGTCAGTTGCTTCGTTTGCGTGTCGGTCGCAGAAAATTCGCCGTGGCCGAGTACAAGGATTGAGCAAGTGCCTTTCAGGTTCCTTGACTTAGCGTCGTTGCCAGCGTAGGATTCGACTTCTCATCAGCCAGGGGCGGGCGTAGCTCAGTGGTAGAGTCCTTGCTTCCCAAGCACTTCTGACAATAACCCACAAGCCTTAATGTATCCAAGGATCGTCGCTCCTGGAGCGGGTTTGCTTCGAGTCTGATTGTCACATTTCCTCACATCTGTTCAGTCGTAATCGGCTCTATTTGGGTGCACAGCTGACACTCAGTTGACACTGAAGTTTCGGATTGGATGGAGCACAGTCTTGGGCTAGTCTGCCACGATTGAAGTATCAATTCGCTGCAATTTTTATCTGCGCCCAGCCTTTGCAAAAACAGCTCTCGAAAGACGTGCGACCGAGAGGATCTGAACCGACGACTCACGGCCATACGGTTAAATGCTGGGTTCGTGGGCCGCATGATCTAATTTACACCATCGAGAAGCACGATCACGCTCACTAATAAGCAAGATAAAACCCACGTGACTGTCTCTGTGACAGACACGGGCCCGGATACTGCAGAGCAGCATTGTTCAAAGCTGTTCGCGTATTTTTCTCGCCTCGATCAAGCTGAAGGGGCTTGGACTTAAGGCTTTACCTAGCCAATCGATTGTCGAATTTCACTGCGTCACCATGTGGATAGACTCCAACCTAGGTGAACGAAATTCATCTCAGTTTTGCTCGTGCTGCACAGATGAAGTAGGCGGGAATCGAGTAAAGACACTGCGATCAGGTGAATCAGGATGGCTAGGTTACATTGAGATCGCCATGCGCAAGGGCCGCTCGCACGAGCTGTGCCACATTGGACGCTTGGTATTTCCTTCGCAGTCGATGACGAAGGCCCTTGACAGAAGTTACAGAAAGACCCAGCTGTGCCGCCGTTTGATTCGTCGTCTTCCCGGACCAGAGGGCGTTCAGGATGAGCCTCTCGTGCGAGGTCAGCACAGGATGCGGCCCCAGCTGCAACACTCCTCCCGTTACTCGGATTCGGGATCCCATGCGTCCTCGTAGTAACTTTCGATTTACCAGTCATATCTTGCAAGAATGAGTTGGTCAATCGATTGCAGATATTCGTCAGTTCTTGACGGCTAGTTCTTTGTGGAGTGGGAATGGTCTGGTGTCAGAGAGCCCGTGCAGAGACGATAATGAAGGTAGGTGGCAGGTGTAACGTTCCTTAAGACTTAGTTGCGAGAAAACCGAGGTGTGACAGTGATTCCATTTGCATTAACATACACTCGTTTACCAAGATACTGATTGATGGCTGGCAGTATTTTCCCCTGCATTAACTGTTGCAAAATATCGAGACTGGTATCGTCAAGAAAAGTGCGTGAGAATTCTAGCTCCGATTGGCAGGAGCCAAGGTCAAACAAGAACCGTTTTGGTACGACGCTTAGTGTGATGTGTTGATAACCGGCCGACCTCAGGGCCGTGATAATCGCCTGGTTCTTACTGAACTCTGGCATGTGACTCTCACTTTTTGTTATCTAACGATCAAAGAACGCACTGGAATGTGGTTCGTCGTTGCTTGCCGTTGTTTAACTAAGATTTGAGCGCTGACTGAGATGTATTCCCAATGAATGCCAACATTGCACCAAGTAGTCGAGAGCGCATGATGAGCGGTAAGGCCTTGTCGGGTCCTTGAGGGGGACTACAAAGGACTGGCGCTTATCTATGGACTTCATTCATTAATTGTAACCACTTATAGTGCATAGTACTTATGCAAATTTGAGTATCTCGGCTGGTATGGTATCCAGGGCAATCTCCCGTTCGCTGGCTCCCTTTTTCATCGCCTCTTTGGGCATGCCATACACCACACAAGTGGATTCATTTTGCCCTAAAGTGCGTGCGCCGGCACGGCGCATCTCTAGGAGGCCCGACGCTCCGTCGTCACCCATCCCGGTCATGATGATCCCAAGCGCATTGCGACCAGCATATTTGGCGACGGAGCGAAACAATACATCAACGGATGGACGATGCCGGTTCACCAGCGGGCCTTCAACTACCTCAATATGATACTGAGCCCCGCTACGCTTAATCACCATATGTCGTCCTCCCGGTGCAATAAGTGCACGGCCGGGAATGACACGGTCGCCGGTTTTTGCCTCTAGCACTTCGATCTGACAAATGCTGTTCAAACGTTCGGCAAATGCTGCCGTAAATTTCTCCGGCATGTGCTGTACCACGACGATACCAGGACAGACGCGTGGTAATTTAGTTAGTACAGCTTCCAGTGCCTGTGTCCCTCCAGTGGACGTGCCGATCGCCACCAGCCGATCGGTCGTCGCTGCCATTGCGTGCGTGCCAGCAGTGAGTACTGCGTCTGCTGTCAGTTTCTGAGGTATTGGCGCAGCGGATGCCACGACAGGTTTGACGCACTTCATATTTGCACGAGCGGCAGCCTTGACGGCATCCACCAATTGAGCGGAACTGTCCTCAAGAAACGCTTTAACACCCATTTTTGGCTTGGTGATGATACTCACGGCACCTGCTGAAAGAGCCTGCATCGTGGTTTCCGCCCCTTTTTCAGTCAATGAAGAACACAAGACGACGGGGGTAGGGCGTGTCGCCATCAGGTGTTTGAGAAAAGAGATGCCGTCCATACGAGGCATTTCCACGTCAAGGGTTATGACGTCGGGCCACAGTTTCTTCATATGCTCCATGGCGAATATTGGGTCAGATGCGGCGCCAATCACCCGGATCTCTGGGTCCTTTCTCAGAAGATCCGACATGACCTGCCGTACTGTAGCCGAATCGTCAACGACAAGGACATTGATCGTCTTCATGTTATGTAGACCTCGTCACACCGTTCAGACGTTGATGTTTGACCCATACATCCCCACTCCATACGTCGAAGATCACATGACGATGACCAACATCGCCGACATGCTGAGCTGCAGGGGTAACGCCAAGTTTTTCGATAGCCTCACGCGCCAATTCGATATTCCGTGCACCAATCTCCAGAGCGGGACCTTTCTTATCTAATGACGGAAACATATTTCCGCCACCAAAGATCTTTACTTCGTACTCCCGAACCGCAGTGGCACGGCGTGCCATTTCCCTTACAAATAACTGCAGAGCTTCTATGCCATACCGTCCGTCCAGTAACTGCGTGGCCACATCCTTGTCACGAGATGGCAATAAATAGTGGCACATGCCGCCTATTCGAAGGACGGGATGCCACATAGTGATTGCGACGCATGAGCCAAGAATTGTTTTAATGCGCGTATTTGCCTGCCCGAAATAAAACTCTCCAGGTTGGAGAAACACCTCGAGTAAATCGCGAGGCTTAGACATGGCTCAGGCCTTGCGGTAGATCGATGATCGAACCATCGAGAGCTGGTCAGTGATGCCATGAAGTGTTTCGGAATGGCTGATAATGAAATACCCCCCGGGCTTGAGGACCGTCAGCAGACGGCTAACAACTTGTTGCTTTGTTTCTAGGCTAAAATAAATCATTACATTGCGTAGGAAGATCACGTCGAAGAGTCCAATGTCGGGGAGTGACTCATTTAGATTGAGAGAGGTAAATCGAATGCGCCGACGCAAGGCAGGATCAATCAAGAATGTGCCGTGTTGCGAGCCAATTCCTCGAAGGCAATAGGCTTTCAGATGCGCTTGTGAAATGCGCTCAGCTCGCTCCATGTTGTATTGGCCCATCTGTGCCTTAGCCAATACCCGTGAGCTGATGTCGGACGCTAGGATCTCCCATGCGCGAGCCCCCAGTACATCAGCGAGTACCATCGCCAGCGTATATGGTTCCTCTCCGCTCGAACACGCCGCGCTCCAGACTCGAAAGGTGTCACCTGGCTTATTTGCCGTAAGGATGGTTGTGCGGAGAAAGTCGAAATGTTGCGGTTCGCGAAAAAAGTAGGTCTCATTAGTTGTGAGTAGGTCGAGTGCAGTCTGAAGTTCCGTTCGCTCGTCGCCACTCATAATCAACTGAAAATACTCACCGTAAGAAGTGAGCTGATGGTGGCGAAGGCGCTTCAACAAACGTCCGGCAACCAGTGCCTTTTTAGTTGCAGGCATATGAATGCCGGCCGCGCGATACACGAATTCACGAAACTTCGCAAAATCTTTGTCTGAGAGAGGGATTTCAGCTGAATTAGTTTCAAAAGCAGATATTTGCATAGTCACATCGACACTCCATCTCGTCGCCTCCTGCTTTTATGATGCTTCGGTGTTGCGCGAGATCAAGCTGTTCTGTCATGGGCACGACCAAGATGTGCCATCTCATCTACGGATAAGACCTTTGCAATCTCCAGGATGATTACGAATCTTCCCTCAACTTTGCCCATGCCTTGAATGAACTCGCCCCGCAGATTAGCGCCGAATGCAGGTGCTGGTTCGATGTCTGAAGGCAAGATTTCTATTACTTGATTGACTGCATCGACGATGATACCGATGTCTCGATGGTCATTCTCATCGGCCACCTCAACGATGACAATACAGGTTCGTCGACCAGGCTCCGTGGCCTGACGTCCAAACCGCACTGCGAGATCGACGACTGGCACCACGCGACCACGCAGGTTGATTACACCGCGCACACAAGAGGGCATCATCGGCACGGCTGTCAGAGCCCCGAACTCGATGATCTCCTTGACACCTAATATGCCGATAGCAAATGTTTCCTTCGCCATCAAGAAGGTCAAATATTGGTGCTGCTCCTCATTGCTTTCTTCGCTTTCAGCTGCTTCTTGTAAGGGACTCGAGTTTCCCATTTCTATCCTCCTAGAAGCGGACAAACTGGGTTGGGTCCACTGATTCTGTCTGCGCCACCGCGACGGAATCAGTCGCTTTTCGGTTCACAGGCTTTGCCTGCTGGCGAGGCTTCTCAGTTGTGATCTCCGACGTAACGATACCTTCCGTCCGAGTGGTGATTTTAAAGAAGGAGATCGCACGTTGGAGTTGTTGGGCCTGTCCACTCATCTCCTCGGAGGTTGCCGCGAGCTGTTCGGAAGCAGAGGCATTTTGCTGTGTTGTCTGACTCAACTGAGTCATCGCCGTATTGATCTGAGATACGCCGGAAGCCTGTTCACTAGACGCTGAGGCAATCTCCTGCACCAAGTCTGAGGTTTTCTGGATGGCGGGTACCATGTCTTGAAGTAATTTTCCGGCTCGTTCGGCCATGCCAACACTATCTCCAGCCAAATTGCCGATTTCCTGTGCTGCCACCTGGCTTCGTTCGGCCAACTTGCGAACCTCAGCCGCCACCACTGCAAAACCTTTCCCGTGGGTTCCTGCTCGGGCAGCTTCTATCGCTGCGTTCAATGCTAAGAGGTTGGTTTGGTAGGCAATGTCATCGATAATTCCAATTTTCCCTGCAATTTGCTTCATTGCTGTGACGGTTTCCTGTACCGCTGCTCCGCCGTCCGCGGCTTCCTTCGAGGCTTGCGTGGCCATATTGTTTGTCACTTTTGCATGTTCACTGTTTTGGTTAATGGAGGCTGTCATCTGTTCGATGGATGCCGAAGATTCTTCTACGCTGGACGCTTGCTCGCTTGATCCTTGGCTCATGGACTGAGCGGTTGCGCTGACCTCTTCAGAGGCTCCAGCCAAGGCATCGGCTGACTGTCTCACTTGCGTGATCACCTGAGTCAAGCTGCTTACCATCCCTTTCAATGCAAACAAAAGGCTGCCTCGGTCCTTTTCCTTAACGCGAATTTCACCAGTTAAATCACCTTCAGCTATCCGCCTCACGCATTCGGCTGCATATGCGGGCTCTCCGCCTAGCTGCCCCATAACCGATCGTGTGATCCAGATGGCGATACCGATACCGACCATGAGGGCCAGCAGCGTCGTTCCTACCAGCACATTCCTCGCGCTGGTATACGAGGCTTCGGTCTCCTTCGCCGCCTTATCCATCAGTTCAGCCTGAAACTTTGCCATATTCTCCAATGATTCCCAGAAGGCATTGTTAGCCGGCGCGAATTCCGTCTTGATGAACGTCGCGGTTTTTTCTCGATCACCGGCCTTTACTAGCCGCTCCAATTCCGTGAATTTGTTCCCCAGGACAGAGCGTTTGTCGGTAATGTCCTTGAACAATTCCCGCCCACGCGGCAGGCTCAGCGATTTATCGAGCTTGTCGAGTAACTCTCCATTTTTCTCACGCGTCTCGGACAATTTCTTGTATAGCGCCTGAATTTCAGTCGGATTATTGCTCAACAAAATGTTTCGGACGGTTCGCCCATTGTCGAGCGTATTTTTGATGACGTCGTTAACGAGCACCACCTTGGGATAGCTCCATCCAACGATCTTGCTTGTGGTGTCGTTGACACCACTCAAGCTCATGATGCCGATCGCGCTTGATACAAGCATCAGAACCAAAACAACCGCAAACCCTATACCTAATCGGACTCCTAGCTTCATATTTTGCAACATCGCACCCTCCCTCAATAAAAACTGTCCTTATGCGGCAACAGCCATGTCTTCTGTCGAGTCATCTTGACTTCGACCTTCACTCTGATTCCCTCGCATATCCTGTGTCATAGCCGTGATCAACGCCGGCACGTCGAGAATCAAGGCGACCTCGCCTGTGCCAAGAATCGTGAATCCGCCAAACCCTCGGAGTTGCGAAAAGAGTTTGCCCAACGGTTTGATTACCGTTTGGAATTCCCCCAGTAGAGAGTCCACCACCAATCCAATTTTGTGGCCAGCATATTGCACGACTACGATGTTCTCCCGCTGGCCTGCATCCCCTCCAAGTTCAAACATATGTCTCAAGCGTAAGAATGGCAGAACCTTCCCTCGTAATGTCACGTGACCTTCTCGTCCAGCCACCTTTCGTTCGAGTTCCGGCATTTCTACGCATTCCAACACCATATCCAGTGGTATGACGTAACGATGGTTGCCGACCCCCACGAGAAACCCGTCAATGATCGCGAGGGTCAGTGGCAACCTAATCCGCACCGTCGTGCCCACACCCTCTTTGGTCAACAGTTCGACGGATCCGCGTAACGATTCGATGCTGCGTTTGACCACATCCATGCCCACGCCACGACCCGAAAGATTTGAAATTTGTTGTGCTGTTGAAAACCCCGGTTCGAAAATGAGATTGTAGGTATCCTGTTCTGTTAGGAGTTGTGTCTCTCCAACCAAACCACGCTCACGCGCCTTCTTGAGAATCCGCTCACGATTCAAGCCTCCACCATCATCGCTAACTTCGAGTACGATGCTTCCAGAGTCGTGATAGGCATTGAGAGTTAGTTTAGCCTTGGCGGGTTTTCTGGCTTTTATACGAAGCTCTCGTGATTCAATGCCATGGTCCATGGAATTACGAACCAAATGCATCAACGGGTCCCCGATTCTCTCCACAACAGACTTGTCTAGCTCTGTATCTGCACCTGAGATGACTAATTCCACATCTTTGTCTAATTCGTGACTAATATCTCGGACCACCCTCTGAAATCGTTGAAAGGTGCCGCCAATTTGAACCATGCGCAGTCCCAGTGCATTGTTCCGGACTTCTTCCAGGAGACGGCAAATGGTGGATGCTGACTCGAGAACATCTCCCACTCCAGCGCGCTTAGCCAGAAGCTGGGTGCCGGCACCGGCAATCACCAGTTCGCCAACTAAGTTTATGAGCTGATCAAGCTTGTCCGCTTCCACACGAATAAAGCGGCTTTCTTGCGATTTGTGCTCTCTGGCTTGCTGCTGTTTATCTTGTGCGGCGTGCACCAAGCTAGGAGTTACCACTCCGTCACGAACTAGAATATCTCCCAATTGCCCCTGTTCAGGCGCCGTCGAACCAATTTCTGATTGGTTGCCGTCCGCATTGAGACTGCGATCCAGTTCGCCTTGGGTAAGGGCTCCGCTTTTTACAAGGATTTCTCCAAGACGCGTTGTATCTTCCGGTAATTCGTTGATGAGCTGAATATATTCTGAATATTTACTACGAGGAGGCAGGATGCGAAGGGTGCAGTCGTCTCGAACAAACTCGAAGACACTTTCAATCGCTGCCTTGTCTGCTTGTGTGCAAAGGCGAATTTCAAATCCCAGATAACAACTTTCTGGGTCCATTTCTTCCGGTGAGGGTAATCCGTCCATAATTGTCGTTAAATGCACAATGTCTCCCACCGTGCCTAGGTACCGAATAAAGGACAGGGGATCCATGCCTTCGCGTAATACATCTCGTCCAAAACGCACAGACACGTGCCAGGCATAATCGGCAGTATTGAGCTCGGACAGCAGCTCTTCGTTCATTGGCAGTGTTGCTCCGGCTGAGGGCAGAGGAGAGGGCTCAGCATGTGCGGGTTGTGCGATCCCAAGATGCACATCCAAGCGTCTGGCTAATTCATTCCAGGTGGTTTGCGCCTCAGTGCTTAACGGCTGGCTGTTGGACACAGCATCCACTAACACTCTGATGTAGTCACAACTTGTAAGCAGGAGGGCAATACAATCCGCGTCCAGGCGTGTGTGTTTGTCTCGAAGGCGGTCAAGCAGATTTTCGACCTTGTGTGTGAACTTAACGATGTCATCGAATCCAAACAGCCCAGCGGATCCCTTGATTGTATGGGCTGCGCGAAAGATGGCATTGATGTCACACTCCGAGCCGGGATGTGATTCAAGTTGTAGGAGGACTTCCTCCATGTTGTCGAGGAGCTCGCGGCTCTCCGCCAAGAATGTCTGTATAGCTGCATCCAGATTCATATCATGGTCCGTTATGGGGTGATTGCCGGCAGCCTTCGGAATAATATGCGTGGTCAGCAGGATTAGATGTTTTCTAGACGGCTATTTACGTAGTACTGCTGTAATGCTTCCTGCAAAGCGTCGCTGGGTGCCAATAATTCCATTTCCTTACCAGTCGCCGTTGCCTCGCGCTTGAGCAGGAACAATAGCTGTAAACCCGCCGTGTCCACTTCTGTTACGCCATCGACCTCAAGCTCCAATCTGTTGCTCCCACGTAGCGCGCCGAGTAGGCGAGGTTTTAGCTCTAGGGCTGAATAGATGGTCATCTCTCCCGCAACATGCAATCGGCACACTCCTTCACAAAACGTTTCTTGGAGTTCCATGATAGTTTCCTTCGAACAATCCAGTTCATCACCTACGGCAGGATGAGTTTGGAAACTGCCATTAACATAGTTTCCGGTTTAAATGGCTTGACGACCCAGGCTTTTACACCGGCCGCCTGGCCCTCCGCTTTTTTCGCTTCTTGCGATTCCGTGGTCAACATGATGATCGGCGTGAATTTGTAATTGGCAGATTTTTTCACTTCTTTTACGAACGTGATTCCATCCATGTTTGGCATGTTCACATCGCTGATAATCAGATGCACCTTTTGTCCAGTCAGTTTTGAAAGTGCATCCTCACCATCGCAGCCCTCAATGACATCGTAACCTGCGCCCTTAAGCGCAATAGTCACCACCTGTCGAAGTGAAGCCGAATCGTCAACTACCAGAATTGTCTTTGCCATATGGACCTCTAAAAAAAAGTTATTTCTGTGGGTTGATCCTGGCGTGCTGAAGAGTTGCCGTGAGTTCCATGCTCTTCTGCCATCGTGTAAGAACTTTTAAGGGCAGTGGCTAGTAGGGCCACATCATGCGTTCGGAGATTTCCATCAAGTGCGGTCAGCTTGCTAGACAACTGATCTATATTGGTCTGAACATGCATCAAGATTTGATTCACCCGGTCCTGAGCCTGCATTTGGACGAGAGCCGCCGATACTTCTTGGGTAATACTCTGACTTTCTCTCTGCAGCAGACTCATGGAGCCCTCCAGCCCTTTAGCGGTTTCGCCAAACCCGTCGAGCACCTCACGTATCTTCGTCATTGAGAATTCAAGTGATCGCGTATCGCGCTCAACGGAGTTTTCGACCATGGTAGAGGAGGAGAGGATCGCATTATTAATGAATGCAACTTTGCTGCTGATGCGTTTGCCGTTCTCACCCGCTCGAGTAGAGAGCTTGCGTACCTCATCTGCGACTACAGCAAAACCCCTCCCGGATTCACCCGCTCTTGCAGACTCAATAGCAGCGTTAAGCGCTAAGAGGTTTGTCTGATCAGCAATGCTCTCCACCTCCTCGGCCATTAATCTCAAATCGTTGACGACCTGAACCAATTTGCGTGTCTCAACCAGAAGATGTTCCTTATCCTGCCGGGCTTCATTTAGAGCGGCTACAATCGTGTTGAGACGTTGTTCGCTGCTAGCTAACATGGTAACGAGTCCGTTTTCCGCATTGCTGTTAGCTCCTGCACCCACGGCCTTCTGGGATGCACTGACGGCGTCGTTTAGTCGAGTTACAATCTCAGAGAAGCGGGCGGTTAGTGAGACAAACGCGTCGTCCATACGTTTGCGTGATGCGTCTATCTGTTTGCTCCAAATTGAAATGACTTGTGACTCGAGAGCCTCATAAGTCTCGTGTAGTTGTTGCTCGGTGCGTGTCCTGTCTTCATCTCTCAGGGTCTCATGTTCATTCATCAGTGCAGTGATGATTCGACTGTGCAGAGATGAAAGTTTCCATCCTGCAGCCACGCCTAACAACAGCAGGATGATGGCAGACACGATCCTCGCTGGCCCAAGGCTGGCCTCCAAAAGAAGCATTCCTGCCCCGATTATGCTAACCCCCATGGGGAGAAGTTTATGCACAGTCAAGTTCAACATCATGTTCTTTCACGTAAGTATTACTGTTAGTCATCTTGCCCAGGTGGGCATCACTTTATCGGTAGTAGCGGGTATAACTTTATCACTCGGGGAAGTTCGGGATTGTTAAGCCATACGTATTTCTCGTATTCCTACAGCTACATACGTGTCGGTATCGTGGAGGTGGAGGTCTCGTGTAGTAGAGATTGGGATGAAAAGCGTTGAGGAGGAGTGGAGCTCCCGCGTCATTCCTCTAAGGGCATCTCTTCTGTGAATGGGCGAAACTGTCATCATTTGGTTGAGGTCATCGCGGTTTCATGGATAGGGCCATTTGGATCCATTAAGCGTTTTTCGGCCCTGGAACAACTTTTTGCAGTCTCTATATCGAATTTGTGATCACTTCAAGATGGACGTCCGACTCACCTTTGTTTCCATTCGCCCTAGGACGGCCTGATCTAGTACTCGACGTGCCCTGTTTAAACACCGCTCCTATCGCGGCATTTAATCGTTCCTCAATCGCTCGTCTTATTCATAACAAACGTTTTGCATAGCTGTGTATCGTCGTCACTCATCGGGAGATAACCTCGGCTTGCAGAGTGACGTAGTGTCACCTAGTGTCCATTATTGTCCCCTGGTGTCCACGAGCAGGCCTCTTTATTCACCGCACGTCTATGCGTATGGTTCGGCCATACCGTGCGCTTACCGTAAAGGAGCGGTATGGAACAAACATGGTTGACCGTCGATGAGTTGGCCGCCGTGCTCAAAGTCAGCCCGAAGTCGATTCGACGGGCCTACCGCAAGGGTGAGATCCCCGTCGACCGATTCTGTCGGTTTGTGCGATTCGACCTGGAACGCGTGAAGGAAGCTCTGCAGGCTAAGGGGCATAGTTCGTCCTTCTTTGTAACTCAGAAGAAAGAGGGACAGCGCAGCGCGACCGGCGGCGATAGCCGGCGGCGCGCGCAGCCGACCCGCCCCCGACTGGGTAAGACGGGGGCGTCTATCGCACAAGCCCCAAGGAGGAAGAAATGACCGGTGTTGGAGGATTCACTCAGACTATCGATTGGCTCGCCTTCACGCTGCCGAAAGCTGAAGTCGCGGATGTGATTTCGCTGATTGGTGGCGACTGGTTCCAGAGCGAGACTGGCTTTCGCGGCTATCCCGTCGCGCAGTTCATGACGCAGGGGAAGACCGGGGTTGGGAAGTTGGGGACGGGTGCCCCTCGCAATCCAAAGGAAGTACATGTGGATCTCTCGGCAGGGATTGTCTCCCAGTGGGACGAGGCGAAGCTGAAAGCAGTCCTGGCGTGGATCTTCGCGCAGAAGGGCCATGTGACCCGCATCGATGTGGCGCTGGACGACCGGGAGGCCTCTGTCGCAGTGGAGACCGTCCGGCTGGCCGTGGAGGCCGGACAATTAGTGAGCCGATCGAAGCAATTCAAGGTCATCCAAGCTTCGAATCATCGTGAGGGTACCCGCACTGGGGAGACCCTGTATTTCGGCAGTCGGGAAAGTCAAAGCATGCTCCGGGTCTATGACAAACGCCTTGAGCTCCAGGCCAAAGGCCGAGAAGACGCGGCCTTATACGGCGTCCGATGGGAGCTGGAATTCAAACAGGATCGAGCCCAGGCCTGCGCCAAGGCGCTCTTGACGCTTGATCCCGAGGATTGGCGGGCGTTCTTGGTTGGTGTGCTTCGCTCCTATGTTGATTTTCGGGAGACGACGCGAGAAGCGGAATCCTATGAGAAGTATCGTGCGCCATTGGTGGGTTGGTGGAAAGCCCTCACGGAAGGCTTCATGCGGTGCCGGTTGGTGGTCGAACGGATTCAGCAGCGGCTGGATGATATCGCCGCGTGGCTGGCGAACGCCATCAGTCCCATGCTCGCCGTAGTAGTGGCTTGCCGGGGTGATCAGTTCCTGATGGAAATGATCTATGCGGGTACCAAACGATGGACGCAGAAGCACTTTGCTTTACTGAAGCAACGTAAGAGAGGCACCCCCTATGTCCTTAAGTTTTCATAACGGCGCCTGGCGGCGCGGCTGTCCTGGGTGTGGCGCGCATGGCGCGGCCTGCAAATGGGTGAATGGCGCATTGTTTGTGAGTTGTCAGGAATGTGATTCGGAATTTCAGTTTCTGTCCAAAGCCCGGCCAGGCCGGGGCGTGTGGATCAGGCGCTTGGCTGATCCGATTCAACACTCAGCGGAAGGAGGCGACAACGATGCAAGTCAAAGCGGAGGGTGCAGTCCAGGGGTATGTGGAACGGAGGAGCCGGGAAGGCAAGGTCTACAGATCGGTGGATTTTTATGTGAAGGGCAAAGATCCGGGGATTCTCCGGTTGGGTATTCCGGAGGATCAGATGCCATTGATTGACGCCTGCAAGCAGGCCGAAGGCAAGCAGGCTCGCGCGTCGATCGAAGTGCGGAAGTTCGAGCAGACGGGTCGGGTGTTCTTCGATCTGTCGGCCTTGGAAGTGCTGAAGTAACGGCAGAGGGAGGAAGGCCGGTGGATCTCACGATTGTGCTCGTAGCGGTCCTGTTACTGGCCTTCCTCACCGGCCTCGGAGTCGGACGGTTGTGAAATTTCTTTCACTCATGACGTATCTCAGTTTTGTCTGGGCACTCTTAGTCTCACTCTGCCTTGGGCCGGGCGAAGCCTT
>JAHBWO010000118.1 GCA_019636945.1 Nitrospira sp.
CTGTGAGGATCCATCGTTGAAGTCGAAGGTTGTTTTTTCCTGCCAGGCCTGTGGCCATCAATCGCCACGATGGCTCGGCCGCTGCCCCGACTGCGGCGGGTGGAATACCATGAAAGAAGAGCGGCAAGCGGCAACCGGCAAGGGCCGGCCTGCTGATTTGAAAACCGCTCAAGCCAAGGCCACACCCATCGCAGAGATCGAGGTGGTGGGCGAGGACCGTCGGTTGACCCACATCGGCGAGTTTGATCGAGTCTTGGGAGGTGGTGTCATTCCCGGCGCGGTGATCTTGATCGGTGGTGATCCCGGAATCGGGAAGACGACGTTGTTGCTCCAGGCCTTGCCACGGTTGGCGACGAAGGAGGCTCCGGTTCTCTATGTCTCAGGGGAAGAATCGCCTCGGCAGATCAAAATGCGTGGACAGCGATTGGGGATCGAACACCCGCATCTGTTGATTCTGGCTGAAACGTCACTCGAACTGATCTTAAAGGCGGTCCAGGAAGTACGACCTGTCGCGGTGGTCGTCGATTCTATTCAGACCGTGTACACGGAACAGATCACCTCTGCGCCGGGCAGCATCAGTCAAGTGCAAGAGGTGGCCGGACAACTGATGTGGTTTGCGAAGCGCGCCGGCGTACCGGTCTTCATCATCGGACATGTCACGAAGGAAGGGGCGATCGCCGGGCCGCGGTTATTGGAGCACATCGTCGATACCGTGTTGTATTTCGAAGGTGACAAGGGCCACAGCTATCGAATTCTCCGTGCCGTGAAAAATCGATTCGGATCAACGAACGAAATCGGCGTCTTCGAGATGAAAGACGCCGGGCTTGAAGAAGTGAACAATCCGTCGGAGTTGTTCTTGGCTGAGCGTTCTCAGCGGAGTGCGGGATCGGTGGTGGTGTCGAGTCTTGAGGGAACAAGGCCGATCCTGGTCGAGCTGCAGGCGTTGGTGTCATCGACGAGCTATGCCATGCCCAAGCGGATGGCGAATGGGGTGGAATTGAATCGTGTCTCTCTGCTGCTTGCGGTGATGGAAAAACGACTGGGTGTGCATCTTTCCGGGCAGGACGTGTATGTCAATGTCGTGGGTGGCATGCACATCGACGAGCCGGCGATCGATGTGGGGATTGTGGCGGCGGTCGCATCGAGCCTGCGGGATGTCCCTATCGAGCCGGGGTTTCTGATGTTAGGCGAGATCGGCTTAGGCGGTGAAGTCCGCGCGGTCAGTCAGGCTGAGGCGCGCATCCGTGAAGCGGCAAAAATGGGATTCAAGCGCTGCCTCTTACCTGAGCGAAACTTGGCAAAGCTGGACCCAATCGAGGGGATGGAATTGATTGGGATTCAAGAGGTCAGAGAGGCACTCGACGTGGTCTTGGCGTAGTGTGTCGGTTGAAATGGAACGGTCACCACAGATGATCATTACGCGTCTGTTCTTGGTCTTGCTCCTTGGGCCGCTCGTCTTGCTTGCCGGCTGCACCGCGTTTGGTCCCAAGGAAGAGCTGCCGCTCAAACGAGTCACGGTTGAGGACTTAACCGCCCTATTGCGGCAACGTGACGCTGCGGTCTCGTCGATGAAAGGATTGTTCAGCGCCAAGGTGCGGGGTGGGCTGATTCCGATCCTCTCCCGAGTCGAGGGAACGGTCTACTATCGACGACCGAATGCCTTGAGGCTGAAAGGTTTTACTCCCTTGGGGGGAGAAGTGTTTGAGTTCGTGCAAGCCGATGAATGGTATCGGCTCCGGCTCCCGATGGAAGGAAAAGTCTATACTGGTTCTCAAACCGATTTAAAAGACCAGGGGCATCTTGCTCGGTTCTCTCAGCTGAGTGCATGGGCTATCGGAGGTCTGTTGGGTGCGAATGCGCTTACCAGAGAAGAAACTGCCAAGCTTGTATTGGAGCGGAGTCGGTATCGCCTCGATGTCTACGGGGTGGCACGTGGAGTGGGCCATTCGTCGAGGCCACTCATCCGCCGTCTCTGGTTTGACCATCGGCTGCTGGTGGTGCAGGAGGAGCGGCTCGGTGGAGATGGGGAGATTGAAGCCACGATTCACTACGATGATTTTAGGCCTCTCGATGAGGGAGGTCCCGTGTCGTCGCAGGCCTTCGCCGATGCAGAGACTCGATCCCTGCGCCCGTTCAAAATTTCTCTTGAGGATGGTCGAGGGCAGGGGGCTCTGCAGGTCACCTTCCATGAACTGCATCAGAATCAAACGATCACAGCGGAAGACTTGGGACAGACGTTGTAACCAACGATGAAGATCCTCGCAATTGAAACGGCCACGACGTGGCAGAGTGTGGCGATTCTTGATGAAAATGGCGTCCTGGCTCAGCATGGAGAGGAGGCCGGTGGGGCCCATGGCGCAGTGCTGTTGCCGACCATCGATCGCCTGCTGATGCAATCGCGAGTGCAACTGCATGAGCTGAGCGGGCTGATCTGCTCAGCTGGGCCTGGCTCGTTTACGGGGATTCGAGTCGGTCTCGCCACGGGCCTCGGACTCCGGGCCGCAACCGGACTTCCCCTGGTTCTTGTTCCAACATTGGAGGCCATGGCCTGGAATGTGGACAGCACGATGCCGGTTTGTCCTCTGTTGCCCAGCCGTCGGGGAGAAGTGTATTGGGCTATCTTTCGTCGGGGCGTGGATGGATGTATCGAGCGTGTGCTCGGTGAGCAGGTCGGGACGGAACAGGCGTTCGTTCAGAGTCTTCATGAACCAACATTGGTTTATGGTACGGGATGGGCGGCGGTGGCACCAGAGATTCAGGACCGGTTGATAACGGCGGGCATGGTGAGGGTCGGATCAGACCAGCTCTTTTCACCGTCGGCCGTCTCGGTTGCCCGCGTCGGGATGAGTCGACTTCAACGAGGGGAGGTTGCTGGGGAGGTCGTGGCTCCGCTCTATGTCCAACGGGCTGAGGCCGATATTCAATATGAAGAGTCAGGAGGGCTTTCCTCAGTCGCGAGGCGCCAAATCCGTGTTGAGCGGAAGACGGCGGAGCGATTGGCGCGAGGCCGGAAACGATCGAGGGCGTGATTCATCCGTGTGGTGGTAGCGCGATGTTGGACCTGCATATTCTTCCCGCGACAGCGGACATGTTGTCCGAGATTGTTTTACTAGAAGAGGCTTGCTTCTCGGCGCCTTGGACGCGCAAAATGTTGGAAGCTGAGTTGACGGGGAATCCCTTCGCACATTTTCTTGTCGCATTGAGCCAGGATCGGTCGAGGGGAGAAGGGAATCCAGCAATTCTCGGGTACCATTGCTTTTGGATTGTATTTGAAGAGCTGCGGCTGATGAATTTGGCGGTCCAAGGGACGATGCGCAGGCAGGGAGTGGGACGGGCATTGGTGATGGAGGCCTGCCGCCAAGGGGTTGAACAGGCCGCCACTCGAGCGATCCTTGAAGTCAGAGCCTCGAATGATGCTGCACGGTTGCTGTATACGCAGATGGGGTTTATGCCGGTCGGCAAGCGTCCTCAGTATTACACCCATCCCACAGAAGACGCACTCTTAATGGAAATGAATCCGCTTGTGCTGCCAGGTGGGCGGCAGCGCGATCAAACCGGCCGCTCAGGAGGTGACTCACCGTTACCAGATTCACTCTAACCAGGGGAGGTGTCGTATGTTGACGGAAGATGCGATCATGTTACAACTTCGCCACACCAACACCGAATTTCGAGAGCTGGAAGAGTCTCACCATCGCTTGGATCTTGAGCTGGATGAGCTACAAAGGCGTCATGTCCTGACGCCAAACGAAGAGATCGAGAAAAAGCGGATTCAAAAAGAGAAATTGGTCAAGAAAGACAAGCTGGCGGAATTCATTCGTCTGTATCGGGACCAGCAACTGGAGCCAGCACGGTAATCAACCACTTGACAGGCAGACTGAGGATCCTTAGCCAGTTTTATGCAGCACGTCGTGCATCCGCTTGCCCTTCATATCCAAGCCGTCAAGCGGCGATTGCTCATCATCGGGGCGACGATGGTGAGCGCACTGGTGCTTACGTTCACGTTTTCGTCGGAGATGGTGGCCTGGCTCAATCGCCCGTTCCCGAACCAGCTGGCATTTTACGGGCCGACGGAAGCGCTTTTTGCCTCGATCAAGGTTTCGTTGTTGGCGGCGGTGATCTTGAGTCTGCCGGTCATTTTCTACCAGTGTTGGAAGTTCATTGAACCAGCGTTGTTGCCGACCGAACAACGCTGGGCCATCCCGCTGTTTATGATCGCCGGTGGGTTGTTCGCATTAGGATTGGTGTTCTGCAATGTGGTGATTCTGCCGCTCGTGATCGAGTGGTTTGTGAGTTTTGGGTTGGACCGCGACATTACCCCGGAATTGAGCGTGGGGACCTATATTGATTTCAATGTGAAGTTCTTGCTGATCTTCGGGTGTGCGTTTGAATTGCCGTTGGTCATGACACTTGCGGCGATGACGGGATTTGCTTCCGCACGCACGTTCACCCGGTACCGGAAGCATGCGATCTTGCTCTGTCTCATCGTCTCGGCGGTCGTCACGCCAGATGCCACACTGTTTACAATGTTGCTGATGGCCGTTCCTCTGATGGCGCTGTATGAGGTCGGAATTCTTGGCGCGCGGTTGTTCGGACGGAATCAGACTCACCATGACGTTGATTTGCCGCTTGACCCGGATCTGCCGATCAACACTGCGGGAACGAGGGTGCGATGACGGCTCAATTTGGAAAAGCTTGTCGGATCTCCGTTCTCACCGTGACCATGCTTGTGGGGGTTGGTTTTCAGTATGTGGCAGAGGGTGAGGCCTTTCAGGCGCATCTCGCATCGTCACCGGCTCTGATCCCGGCGGCCGATCCCGCATCATCGCCTGGTCCATTTGAACAATCCGTTGCCAGCGTGCAAGCGCTCGTCATGGACGGCCATGGGACGATTTACGCGGGGTCATTTGGACATGGTATATTTCGCAGCGCCGACCGCGGTTCCACATGGGTTCGAGTAGGGGGGGGAGTGACTGATCCTTTTATTTTGAGTCTGTCTTCCACCAAGGATGGCGCGGTTTATGCCGGGACGTTTCGTGGAGGGGTGTTTCGCTCCCGAGACGACGGCCACTCGTGGCAGCCGGTCAGTATTGGGCTCAAACAGCTGGAGGTGAAGGCTCTCCTGGCAGTGGATCAGGAACTCTTCGCTGGAACAGGTGATGGTGTGTATCGCCTGCGGCACTCGGACGATCGTTGGATTCCTGTCACGACCGGATTGGACGATATTTTGGTTCATGCCCTGGCTCGCTCGGCCGATGGGACGTTATTCGCCGGAACATCTGGGAAAGGCCTCTTTCGGTTCAGCCCTCGGTCATCAGGCTGGGTACGGCTCCATCATGGCTTGAAAGATCATGAAGGGATGATCGAAAACTTCATCCGCGTCCTCGTCATTGATCACGATCAGAACATTGTCGCCGGAACGTTCGACGGCGGCGTCTTCCGCAGTGCCGATGGTGGACTGACCTGGCGACCGATCAGTCGGGCATTGCCCAATGATTCCATCCGGGGTATTGTGTCGAGCGATCGGACATTGATTGTGGCGACGGGGAACGGAATTTTTAAGACCGTGGATCAGGGGAAGCAATGGACTCCGGTGAACAGGGGATTGACGAACCAGGCTATCCAGGTGTTGATCGGATCCAAAGAAACAGGACTCTACGCCGGAACAAGTTCCGGAGTGTTCCGGAGCGACGATGGGAACTCATGGATTGCCGTGAATGAGGGGTTGGAGGCCGGAGTTGCGCCACCGCCATTTCTCTTTCGATAATGTGAGAAAGGATAGATCGAATGGCTGAGAACAGTGAGAACGTCCAAGCAACCATTGTCGTGACGAGCAAGGGGCAACCGATAGGCGACATTGTGCTCAAGTTTTTTTCAGATGTGGCACCCGGTCATGTCACGAACTTTATCAAGCTTTCCAAAGAGGGATTTTACGACGGGACCACGTTTCACCGAGTAATCCCAGGATTCATGATTCAAGGTGGGGACCCGAACAGCAAGAGCCCAGATCGTTCCTCGCATGGCATGGGTGGGCCTGGGTACAAGGTGAAGGCGGAGTTCAACAGTACTCCCCATAAGCGAGGCATCGTCTCGATGGCCCGATCGAATGATCCAGATAGCGCCGGGTCGCAGTTCTTTATCTGTGTCGCCGATGCAAACTTCCTCGATTGGCAATATACCGTCTTCGGAGAGGTGGTGAGCGGTATGGACGTCGCCGACAAGATCGTCGCGATGAAACGTGACGGCAGGGACAATCCATTGGAGCGTGCTGAAATGACCGTCACGATTAGCGAGGGGTGAACAGGTACAAGGGGGAAGGAGGGGTGAACGATCAGAGGACACACGATCGAAAGCTGAATGCGGTGATGTCGATTGTTATCGTATGGCTGACTCTTTTCCCAATATGGTTGGTCGGTTGCGCGGTCCCACACATCCCCTCACGGATTGTGTACGAAGATCCTGTGAACTATGTGCGACTCGAAGAAGATGCCGATGTGCTCGCTGAATGGCCGCCTACTCACCATACTCACCCATTTCTCATAGAACCGGGAACCATACGTACACTCTTGACGGGAATGAAGGTGCAGGAGCACCGGACCGCCCTGCAACGGTGGTTTCTTGGAGAATCTCCATTGGTTCAGGCTTTTACGGATGAGGAGATTACGCTCTTGTCGGCTCAACTGGCGGGAGCATTGGCAGAAGCCTCCTATAACGAGCGTGTCACGTTTTATCTCAGCCAACCGCAAACATTTGCTCGGCGCATTATTACGACGGGTGGATTATATATCCATGGCGCGGAGTTGCATTTTTTGCTGGGGAATTGGCGGATCATTTACGGTATTCCGGCCTATGGCATGATCTACGACCGCCGCTATCCTATGAGGCCGACAGCGGCCAAGGGTTTTGACCTGCTCTTTCAGCCGGTTGAGGCGGTGATTCCTCTACAAAGCAGCCTGCTTGATGAGATCTTTGCCAACGCCAAAGATGAGCTGGTTATTGATTTAACCAAACTTGAATCTTCTGAGCCAGTCACATTGCTCATGAGGACCTGCATGAACAGTCATCTCCCCTGCTCGCGGGAGCCCGGCTGATCTCCCCGTCGGTACCTCGATCAGGGAGATGGCTTACAAGTCACGGGGCGAGAGCTCTAGAGCCTTGCCGATCCTCTGCAACACATCTTGGGTACTTCCATCAGCCCTTCGATGATCGATGACCACCCAAGCTTGCTCTGGCCTAAGACACGGTCGCTAAATCGAATGGGGAGTTCGGACACCGTTGCTCCAAGCTGTACGGCTCGCCAGGCTAACTCGACTTGAAAAATGTATCCTTTGGCTTGCACGGTCGACAAGGCCATTTCTTCCAGCAGTCCGCGGCGATAACACCGAAAGCCTCCGGTCCAGTCCCGGATGATCGCGCCCAGAAAAAGGCTCACGTAGCGATTACCGCATTGGGATACAAGGCGTCGGCGGGCGTTCCAGTTTTCCGTTCCACCACCAGGCACATAACGACTTCCAATGACCAAGTCGGCTGTGTGGCTGCGGTGAACTAAGCGGGGAAGATCCCACGGGGCATGGCTGAAGTCGCAATCCATCTCAATGATTCGATCATACGGTCGCTGGAGGGCCCACTGAAAGCCCGCGATGTAGGCCGGCCCGAGTCCTTCCTTTTTGGACCGATGGAGCACATGAATATGAGGGGAGCCGGTGCTGAGCTGATCAGCCAGATCGCCGGTCCCATCCGGTGAGTTGTCGTCCACAATCAGAATATCGGTGACGAGATATCGGCCGATTGCCGTAACCAGTGCTTCCAGATTGGCACGTTCATTATAGGTCGGAAGGATCACAACGATGGATTCGTCAAATGTGAATGGTGAGGTCGGCACGAGCTGCAGTTCTCCCGCCATCTGGGAGTATTCCGTACCATGAGCACTCACTGCCACGCGAGCGCTATTGATGCCTTGAGCAATAAGTACTTCTGCCTGATCAAAGTCCGGTACAAGATAGGCTTCGTCCGGGCGCAACTGCCTGGGAGAGAAAGGCTGGTCATCCTTGCACACTGGATGGAAATGAATGGACGTGGGGCGGGGGCCAGTGTCTGATGGAGCAGCCGTCGGGTGTGAGGGCATGAAGAACCTTGTCGAGTCTCACGGGTTGTGATGGATCTGCCTAATCCTGAATGAGAGAGGCACCGGAGATCCTGGATACCGTGGGAAGCAAGACCGAAACGGATCGTGCCTGTGACTCGCGGCGCTTCTCCGTAGAAGTCGGTGGATTGTAGACGACAGGTGAGAACTGTGCAAGTAGGAGCCATGGGTGGCGTTTCCGTTGAGTCATCAACGCGCCACCCGTTTTGACAGTGCAGGAATCGCTATGTTACAGTCCGCGGATCGTTGATAATCAAGGCTTTTCTACGTATATCGAAGGACGAGTGAATATGAGCGGATCGCAGGCACATGTTGTCATCGTGGCAGGAGCAGGGCCGGCAGGTATGGCAGTGGCGGCTGCTCTCTCAAAAGTTGGGCACGAGGTCATCATTCTAAACCGTGATATTAAATTCGGTGGGTTGGCAGAATATGGGATCTTCCCATCCAAGTTGAAGCTCCGCGGGGGTCTTAAAAAACAGTACTGGGAGCTCCTTCAACAGAAGAACGTTCATTATTTAGGGAACGTCACGATTGGGAAAGGAAAGGATCTCACAGTTGAAGAGGTGTGTGGGCTAGGGGCGAGCGCGGTTGTCTTTACCATCGGTGCTCAGGGAACCAAAGCCATTGGTGTGGAAGGGGATTCTGCTCAAGGTGTGTTTCACGCAAAAGACGTCGTCTATCACTTCAATCGGCTTCCAGGATTTGGGGATCGCCCCTTTGACATGGGAAAGCACGTTGCGGTGATCGGGGCTGGTGACGTGATGGTGGATATTGCCCACTGGTTAACCCGCTATAAACAGGTCGAACGGGTTACGGCGATCGTGCGACGTGGACCGGTTGAACGAAAATACAATCCCAAGGAGATTCGGAGTATCTGTGCCAACATGGATCTTGAGGGGATCAACGCTGAGTTTGCCCGTATCAAGGACCGCCTCACCAAGGTCGGACAGAACCCTGAGGAAGTCTTGAAGGCATTTACCGACGAGTTTACTAAGTGCGAACCAAAAGTGTCTGAGACAAAGATGGGTTTTCGTTTCCTTGCTTCTCCGAAACGGATTCTCATTGATTCCAATAATCGCGTGCGCGGACTCGAAATGGAAGACAATCGGCTCGATCCCAAGGGAGCGGATACGGTTGCTGTCGGCCTGAAAGAGTACTACGAGTTCCCTTGTGATTCAGTGGTGTTTGCTGTTGGTGATCGGGTCGATGAGACAGTCGGGCTTCCCTATAAGAATGGAGTGTTTACCACCAATCCGAACAAGACCGGGAATGATCCTGATGATGCCCTGTTCCAGGCATATGATGAATCGACCGGCAAGGTGATGGAGGGGGTCTTCTTAGCGGGTTGGGCTCGAAAAGCCAGTGAAGGCCTCGTGGGTGTTGCGAAACGCGATGGCGACTGGTGCGCCGAGGTGGTTGAACGGTATTTGGGCACGAAGACCGGCGGGGGAGGCGTGAACAACGTCCTGGACCGTCTGCACACGCGGTTAAAGCAACGACAGAGTCGACCGGTTGATGTGAAT
The DNA here is from genome assembly GCA_019636945.1 of Nitrospira sp. Lineage (GTDB taxonomy): Bacteria > Nitrospirota > Nitrospiria > Nitrospirales > Nitrospiraceae > Nitrospira_D. Next base: position 9,664 of record JAHBWO010000118.1, read on the forward strand.
GGACTGCGGGCTCTGGATGTGGCCGAACGTACATTCTCCGAGAAGACCGACTGTATCGGTGAGTTCAAGTTTTCGGCGAATCAGGACATGCTGAAATATATCGAACAGACAAGTCGTTGAAACCGGCAGACTGCGCTCCCGTCCTTAACTATGTCCCCACTTTAACTTTTCCCGTAACACTTCATAATAGTGGCTTTCAGGAAATCTGATGAGCCGAGTCCGGCTCTCTGAAGCTTGGATGACGGCGGTGTCGCCCTGTGTCATGGCCACGCCGACTTGTCCATCTAACGTTGCCATTGATCCATCATCTTTACTGGTCAGTGTCACTTCAATGACGGCATTACTGGGCACGATCAAGGGGCGATGAGTCAAGGTGTGCGGACAGATTGGTGTCAGGATGAGCGCTTGGAGACCGGGATTCATGATCGGGCCCCCGGCGGAGAGTGAATAAGCGGTAGAGCCTGTGGGCGTTCCGATGATGAGGCCATCTCCCCGAAGATTCGTCACGAATTGGCCTCCAATTGCAACGTGCAGTTCAATCATGCGAGCCAAGGTGCCTTTGCTGATGACCACATCGTTGAGCACGACGCCTTGCGCGACCGTTTCTCCATGCCGGTGGATATGTGTGGCAAGCATCAGCCGTTCATCAAGGGCGAAATCGTTGGCGAAGACTCGTTCCAGAGACGGATAGAGGTTGTCGAGTCGGACCTCCGTCAGGAATCCAAGTCCGCCCATGTTGACTCCCAGAATCGGAATGCTTCGTTCAGCCGAAAGTCGCGCCGCGCTGAGAATGGTTCCGTCCCCTCCCAGTACCAGCAAAACATCGGCCTTTTGAGCGAGTTGAGTTTTAGGGATTCCTCCGGGTTCGTTCAACAACAGTGCGGAGGTCGTGTCGAGTAAGACGTCGATGTGATGCTCACGAAGCCAGGCGACTACGCCGAGCAGCGTAGTCTTTACTTCGGGGAACTTTGGCTTCGTCAAGATCCCAATACTTTTACTTTTCATGAATGCCAAGCATGATGGTGGGCGGATAGGAACGGTAATTGTATCGGGATGCGTAATTTTGTGTCAACGGAAAGGCTGTTGGACGTTCCATATTGTCGATAGAGGATTCCTTGCCCCGCTTCTTCACTCTGCCAGCGTGCATTTCGCAACGGGCGAATAAGCCATAGAATAACAGGAAGAGATGTGTAGGTTGAAGCGCTACCTCTATAGGTCAATCGAGCTCTCAGGCAGTCTGTTCACGCTGGAGATCGCGGAATTCACAATTCGGGACCTTGCTTCCCAGTCTTGTTCTCTACTCAATCTTGACTCTCAAGCATACTGTGGTTAGAATCAGAGCAAGGTTTTTCAAGGGTTTGCTTGAATGCGGCCGGGGTTCTACTCACCGAGAAGGAGGCAGGATGTTCGAACGATTTACGGATAAGGGTCGGAAGATCATCATCCTTGCGCGTGAGGAGGCTGAGCGGCATCAGAACGACTATCTAGGTACCGAACATTTGGTCTTGGCGATCCTTCGTGAGTCCGACGGGATTGCTCTCATGATCCTGAAGAAGATGGGGTTGTCGACTGAACAGATCCGATTGGAAATCGAACGAAACTTGCCCGGTGGGGGGACGACGATGACGTTTGGGGAGATCCCCTTTAGCCCACGGGTCAAGAAGGTGATTGAATATGGGGTGGAGGAGGCTCGGTTATTGGGCCATAACCACATCGGGAGTGAGCATCTGCTCCTCGGACTGTTACGTGAAGAGGAAGGGATCGGTGGGAAAATCCTTCGAAGTCTAGGGGCGAATCTATTGACCGCGCGTCAGTTAACCGTGACGTTTTTGCGGAAGTCTGCGCCTCGTGAGCGCGATCGGAAGAGCAATACTCCCGCGTTGGATGAGTTTGGCCGTGACCTGACCCAATTGGCGCAGGAAGGTCAATTGGATCCCGTGATTGGTCGGGCTGACGAAATCGAGCGGGTCTTGCAGATTCTCAGCCGTCGAAGCAAGAACAATCCGGTGCTCATTGGGGAGTCGGGTGTCGGGAAAACAGCCATTGTTGAAGGGCTTGCCCAACGGATCATCCAGTCTGAGGTGCCGGATAACCTGCTTTCGCGTCGAGTCATCGCATTGGATCTAGGGTCTCTTGTCGCGGGGACGAAGTATCGTGGACAGTTTGAAGAGCGTCTCAAGGTTGTGATGAAGGAAATTGTTCAAGCCGGTAATATCATTATATTCATCGACGAACTACATACACTGGTGGGTGCTGGAGCGGCTGAGGGATCCATTGATGCATCGAATATGTTGAAACCGGCGCTTTCGCGAGGAGAAATTCAGTGTATCGGCGCAACCACCTTAGATGAATACCGGAAGCACATCGAAAAAGACGGGGCATTGAAGCGGAGGTTTCAACCGATTTATGTCCAGCCGCCGAACATGGATGAAACCGTCCGCATTATTCAAGGGCTTCGAGATCGCTATGAAGAACACCATGGGGTGGAGATCACGGAGGATGCGATCGTGGAGGCCGTCAAGTTGTCCGATCGGTACATCACTGATCGGTTTTTGCCGGACAAGGCGATTGACTTGATTGATGAAACCGGCTCACGTGCCAAGCTGCAGACGTATGCGCTTCCTTCAGAATTGAAGGCTATGGAGCAAGAACTAAAGAAAGTTGCTCGCGAGAAAGAGCTCTCTATTTCTACGCAGAATTTTGAGGAAGCGGTTCGGCATCGTGAAGAAGAGGAGCGGTTACGCAAGCTACTCGATGAATCCAAACGAGAGTGGAAAAAGAACCAAGAGAAAAACAAGCCTGTGATTGGGAAGGAAGATGTCGCCTACGTTGTCTCAAAAATGACGGGTATTCCGCTCTTCAAGCTGGAAGAGGAAGAATCGAATAAGCTCCTGAGAATGGAAGAATTCCTTCACAAGAGGGTGGTTGGCCAAAACGAGGCGATCTCAGCCGTTGCCAGAGCCATTCGCCGATCTCGAGCCGGCTTGAAAGAGACGAAAAAACCAATTGGCTCGTTCATTTTTCTTGGGCCGACAGGGGTTGGGAAAACAGAACTTGCCAGGACTCTGGCGGAATTTCTGTTCAACAGCGAAGATGCGTTGATTCGCGTTGATATGTCAGAATATCAGGAGAAATTCACCAGCTCTCGGCTTTTCGGTGCCCCTCCGGGCTATGTCGGGTATGAGGAGGGAGGCCAGCTAACGGAAAAGGTTCGCCGTCGGCCGTACTCCGTCGTCCTGTTTGACGAAATTGAGAAAGCGCATCCTGACGTGTTCAATGTGCTGCTCCAAGTGTTAGATGATGGAGTCCTGACCGACAGCCTCGGCCGGAAAGTCGATTTTAAGAATACTGTGGTCATTATGACGTCCAACATTGGGACAAAGATGATCCAGAAGGGTGTGTCGCTGGGGTTCCAGAGTACGGAAGGGGAAGCCGCACGTCGGAAAAAGGAAGAGGTGCTTGGAGAGCTTCGCAAGTCATTTAGCCCAGAGTTTTTGAATCGTATTGATGAAATCGTTATTTTCCATCAGCTCGAGAAAGAACAGCTCTACAATATCTTGGACATCCTTCTCCATGAGTTGAATCTGAGGCTGGTCGACAAAGGAATCGAGATCGAGGTTGATGATGAAGTCAAGCAGTGGCTCATTAAAGAAGG
>JAHBWO010000119.1 GCA_019636945.1 Nitrospira sp.
AATCGGGGAGCTACGACGCGGTCGACTGTTGAAGCGATTCGGCAGTCTTGAACAATTGGCTTCAGCCAGCGATGAGGCTCTGCGGGAGGCTGGGCTAAATATGGAAACCGTTGTGAATCTCCGCAAAGTGCTTGGCAGTTGATCGTATCTGTTCTGTGCTGCTTCCTAGAAGAGATACCGGAAACTGAATGTTCCCAGGTGCACAAACGCGTGGTAGGTCCCGTCCACGGTCGGATTCAAATTACCGACGACGGATTTTGAGTCATAAAACCATTCCTGATACGCCAGATCGAGTCCAATCCCTTTTGGCCACAAACCGGACTTGCCACTGCACGGGATCAGACCCAGAAATCGTCCATCCCCCTGACAGAGAAATCCAACTCCCAGCGACAGCATGTTGGACGACAATGAAATCCCTGCAGGATTAAACGTCCGATCGGGAACAGGATCCTCAGTGCGCGTATACCCAGACCGAACTGCGACCTCCCAGTTGGGTAACCAGTGTGGATGCAGCCATTTATACTCAGTGCCGATCGCAATCACCGGCACGTTTTTCAACTGTTGAGGCTGAGGGATCGTCACCCCGGTGGACAATCGCGTATCAAGATGCCTCAACAAACTCCAGCCCACATATTCGACATCCAGCTCCACTTTCCACTCTCTTTCGCGAGTACGGACCGGCCAGAACGCGACGGCTCCGGTAAAAATCTGAGGCAATACAAGATCGGTAGAGGCATCAGCCACCTTTGCACCGTTCACGAGAAGCGCCCCGTTCAGAGGTACCACGGCCTGGCTACGGTAAACCAATCCGATGGACAAAATCGGTTGCCTGTCCCCATTTCTCAGGGGAGTCACGAGCAGGCTGGCCGTGACACCAGCTCCAGTTCCTTTGCCGTTTAGCTCTATGGAGTCACCGGCTGGAATGCCTAAAGCTCCGGCACTGATTTGCCTCTGTTCTACATGTCCCTCGCCTAGAAAACTCGCGAAGGTGTAGATATCAGCACTCACGCCTACAGACAGGTATTCATTAACTTTGTATGCGATCGTGGGCTTGATATTGATTAACGGAAGTGCCACCGAAGTCACGGCCGTATTAAACGGTCCGTCGACCGGATAGCGAGTGTTCAAACCAAATGGCGAGGTGACCCCGACTCCAACGGTCACCGACGAGAGCATGGAGACGCCCATGGCCCCCAGGTTTGCACTCAGATAAAAGTTGCTCGGTGGAGGCCAGCTCACACTGCCATTTAAATCACCACGGCTCTCAAGACCTGTCGGACTCGTGAACTTGACCGATCCTCCGACCGCATTGAACCCCCATACACTTTGAATCCCTTCAACCTGAGTCAGCCCCGCCGGATTGTAATGCATGGCGGAAGGGTCATCAGCCTGCGCTGCGAATGCATTCCCCTGCCCCGCCGCACGTGCGCCTTGAGGTTGAAAACGAAATGACTGCGCATGGCCATCTGTCGGTACGACAAGCGCCAGTGCGCAGACTGCCAAGATGCTATTCATACACCAGATATGATACGCACGCATATGTGCCGTCAGGATTCGAGGAAGCACCGTTGCAACACATGAAGAATCAGCCATCTCGCCCCGGGTGATGCCTTCCCCCAATGGGGATAGTAAGCCTCGCTTGCCTTACCGAGGTAGGGACAATAGGCCCTATCTCTTTTCCCTCTATGTCGCCCTTGTGCTTCTCTTCACGTTCGGGCTACATTACGCACACCTGCTTATACTCCCTACAGCCCAGGAGACTCACCCTATGGCACATGCACAAGCTCCGTTGTCCTTTCCACGCAGTACATTCGACAGCCTTTCCAATTCTGAATGTCAGCACGTCATCGAGATTCTGCATTATGTGACGCATGCTGAGACCCCTGAGCACGTACGAGATGTCCTTGTTCGATTCCAGAACTATTTCTCGTTCACGAAGGCCTTAGGAGGACTGGTTCGGCTCGGACCCAACCGGACATTTGCGGGGTTCGGGAATGTGGTCAATGCGAGTTATCCAGACGAATGGTTATATATGTACTGGAAAAACGGATTTGCCGATGTCGATCCGGTGTTCCAGTCCGCCTTAAAATCCCCCGGCACTCAGCATTGGCAAACGACCTACCAGAACATGTCTTCTGAGAAAGAACAGGAGTTCATTTCCACGGCCCGCCAATTCGGTCTATGTGACGGGATCACCACCGGCTCGGTTGATCAGGCCTGTGGGGTTGCTACGTTCTGTTCGTTTGCCAGCGAACAATCGCTTGATGCCAAACGATTGGTTCCACTAGTGGAGTACTTGGGCTATTATATTCATTTGGCCCTTCTGAGAACCGCACCAAAATCGATACCCTCAACAGAGCGATGCGTCAAAGAGCTTTCGTCCCGAGAGGTGACGATCCTCAACTGGATGAAAAACGGGAAGACGAATTGGGAGATCGGAAAGATCCTAGGAGTCACTGAGCGAACCGTGCGGTTCCACATCGAGAGTATTTTCTCGAAGCTCCAGGTGACGTCCCGTTCTCAGGCTGTCGCAACTGCAATTGAACATGGTCTTCCAGCGCTTCATGGTCTGCCATCGGCCATGTAGGCATCTCTTTGTGTCCTGGCAGGAAATAGGCTTGCTCAGTGTATCCTGCCAGGCTCTGTTTTGATTACGCTGCACGCACGAGTTGTCGATCTTCTGCGGATTCACCGTATTCCTCCAAATCATTCTCTGTCCGGGATGGCTTCTGTGCCGTACCCAAGCCTGGTGTGGTCGTCGTGAGCCACTCAAGCATGCCGGGATGAGCCGTTTCCGCTTGAAGACGAAACTCATCCAGATCCAACAAGCCGCCGATGGACAGTGCGTGAGCTGGTGGCAATGCCACTGCTTCTCCAATGGCACGACATGGCCATCCCATTCGCTGCACAACCTTTAACAGCCTTTGTTCCACCACCATATATGTGTACCGAACCTCATGCTGAAGGCACCATTGATACATACCTTTAAAAACAGTTTTGATAAGCCGAGCCGAAAGCCCGCGGTCGGCAATCCCCGGATCAATCGCCAGTCTGGTGATCTCAGCCGTATCGGTTGCTTTGCGAACCTGATGCCGGCCCACTAGACAGGCACTGAATTCGCTCTCCAGCATGAATGGGACCGGCGCATGAGTCATGCGAACTAATCCGAGCAAATCTTTTCTGCTGTTAAAGACCCCGATCGACGTACTCCACGTATCGTAGACATCTGCTTCGAGTCGGTTTGCCTTCTCTGGGACCCACTTCAGCCGTTCGGCAAAAACACGATGTCGCAATTGATACGCTTGGATCATCTCGTCCTTTGTCTCAATTGTTTTCACGAAAAGGTCTCTCTCAGCGAATACGATGTTGTGTACTGCTCGATCGGCTAGAACAGTCATGGATGGCTCCTTTGGGACTAATCTGTTTGCTTTCCGAAGTAGGGCTAATTGCCCACTGAAGGAGGCGGATGGTTTCATCTCTGGAGGCAGACGTCACCTGGCGGACCCGCCAGGTGCTTTCTGCGGTCTGTAAGGTGTAAATCTTCACGTCAGTGCGCCATGGGTAACAACGCAAACAACACGGCACTGTCAGTGGTGACTTACAAGGAGGGGTTGTGACCGAACACAGAACTCAGTTCCAACTGTTGAAAGGTGGGCTCCTGACTTCGTCGACGCTCTCACAGGCCAATTCTCTTCGCCCGTCTCGCAGTTCCTTCGGGATGAATGAATTAGAACCCTGCGCGGGAGAATTGACGACCGTGTTCAAGGCAAGAGAGCGACGCTTACACCAGCTCTTGGAAGATCGCTCCCGTCTCGGGCGCGACTTGCACGACTGTATCTTGCAATCACTGTATGCCCTTGGACTCACCATTGAATCCTCTTATAGACTTAGGCATACTAGTGATGTGGAACACTATTCTTCTCATGTGACAATCGTTGAGCAAGTCAATCAGCTCATTCATGAGGTCCGCGGTATGATCCGCGAATTGGAGTCAGATACCGTACGGGAATTTGATTTGTCCTCGGAACTTACTACGCTCAGGACGACGTATGCACAAACAGGACGCCTGGATGTGAAGTTAGATCTTCAGCGCCACGCCATCGAGGTGCTCACGCATGAAGAAGAACGAGAAATTCTCAATATCGTTCGTGAGGCCCTCAGCAACTGTGCCCGCCATGCCCACGCCACCCAGGCCGCGGTCTCAATTCGCATGAAGGACACACGAGTCCGAGTCAGTATCCAAGACGACGGGATAGGCTTTGCGCCGGCTCCTGGACCGTCACGTGGGTACGGACTGACCAATATGGAGACACGTGCCAAGAAACTCGGGGGGACGTTACATGTTCAGTCGAAGATCGGAAAAGGTACGCAGATCACGGCAGAATTTTCATTGGAACCCTTACTGACATCTATATGAAACAACCACAAACCAGTATCGTACTTATCGACGATCATGAGATGGTCCGCAGGGGACTGCGCGCCCTGCTTCACCTTGAAGCAGATCTCGCCATCGTGGGCGAAGCGGCAACGGTCGCCAGCGGTGTGGGCCTCGTCGAGCGGTTGACGCCTCAGATGGTGTTGCTCGATGTGAAACTTCCTGACGCGACGGTCACTGAGGCCATCCGCCGCTTGCTGACCGTATCACCCAAACTACGAATTCTGATTCTCACAAGTTATGCTGAAGACACGACCGTCATGGCTGCTGTCCAGAACGGCGCCCATGGCTATGTACTGAAAGACGTTCGCATGGATGACCTGATTCGGGCCATTCGCACGGTCGCCTCGGGTCAGGGCTATCTTGATCCACGCGTGACACAGCAGGCGCTGCATTGGATTCGGACCAGCTCGCACTTGGGAGTCACTTCACAAGGAGTCTCTCGGCTTTCTCCACAGGAACGCTTAATCCTGCCGCTTTTGGCGGAAGGCAAGACCAACAAGGAAATTGCCGTCCAACTGCGGCTGAGCGACAAGACCATCAAGAACTACCTGGCGAATATTTTCGACAAGCTCCATGTGAAACGACGTACCGAAGCCGTGGCCTGGTTCATGAAGGAATCGCATATGCCTAATGTGAGCCACAGCCCGAAACTCTGACGTTCCTGCGACCGGCGGCGTTCTCTCGTTCACCTCTCATTGCGGGCACCTCTGCCTCCATCCCCCTCTAGTTTTGTCTGATCACCGGATCCTATACTATCCTCCGCTTTCTGTGGCCTTTGATTGCAACAGGACTGACACCAGGACTGCGTCCGGACTACCCAGAGGTTTCTATTCATGAGTTTACCGCCGGAGACCGAGAGTTCACCGATCAACGAGGTTGCCCAACTGCGCCATCAGATCCTTGAACTCCAACAGGCACTCGTTCATGCGAAACAAGGCTGTCCTTCAGCGCAATCCACCGCACTCGGAGCTGCCCAAGTGGGGACATGGGAATGGGACGGCAGGACAAATCGGGTGATATGGTCGCAGGAAACTGAGCGGATCTTCGGCCTTTCTCCCGGCACATTCGATGGTTCATACGAAGGGTTCTTTGCTCTCGTTCATCCTGATGATCGCCATTATCTCAGTGCAGCCATTACGAAGGCCGTTCACGACCATTCTCCCTGCGGAGTCGAACATCGCATCATCACCCCTTCCGGAGCCACGCGATGGGTGGCCTGCCGTGGTCGTGCCACAGGCAATGAGAGTGAACCGGTCTCGGGCATGATGGGCACGGTTGAAGATATCACTGCCCGTAAAGACTTCGAGCTCAGTCAGCAAGCGATCCGAGACACCCTGGAAACACGTGTCCGGGAACGAACAGCCGGATTGGAACAGGCTGTCCATGAGCTGAAGACTGAAATTGCGCGAAGACAACAGGCCGAGTCGGCCCTCAAGGCAAGTGAGCAACGATACCAATCCCTCTACGAACACAACCCCTTCATGTATTTCACGCTCTCCCCTGATGGCAGCATCTTATCCGCCAATAATTTTGGAGCGGATCAACTCGGATACCAGAAAGAAGAGCTCATCGGCCGGTCCATCTTGCAGCTCTTTTCCCTCAAAGACCACCAGGCGGTGCTGGGACAGTTGGTCGCGTGCGCCGCCAGTCCTTATACCGTGTTTCAGTGGGACATTCAAAAACTCCGGAAAGACGGGGTCAGGATCTGGGTCAAAGAGCGCGCGCAGGCGATCCACGATCACACAAATCAGATCCTCATCCTTGTAGTCTGTGAGGATGTGACAGAACGCAAGCGGACAGAAAAGCAGCTCCAGGAAACGTCCCGCCTGCTCCAGACCCTCGTTGAAGAATCCGCATTGCCGATCGTCAGTCTTGATCGAGAAGCGCGGGTGGTCAGTTGGAACCAAGCCGCGACCCATCTGTTCGGATGGTCGAAAGAAGAAGTGCTCGGGTGTGAACTTCCATATACCCAGCCTGAGGAAGAAGTCGAGGCAAATGCCCTCTGGCAAGCCGGCACGCGTGGGGAATTAATCGGCCCGATTGAGCTCCGGCGCCGGCGTAAAGATGGAAAGATGTTGGACCTTCTCCTCTGGCCTGTGTTCGTCTATGACGAATTCGAGCAGCTGTCTCTGGCTGTCGGTCTCTATGTCGACCAGTCTGAGATCAAACGGGCCGAGGAGGCGACCCTGAGGGCCGAAACGCGTCTTCGTTCCTTTTTGAACGCGCTGGACGACCTCGCCTTTGAGTTTGACCAAGACGGACGATACCTCAATGTCTGGACCCACAGCGACGACAAGCTTTTGCTGCCAAAACAGGAGCTCATCGGCCGACGCCTCACCGACCTATTCGGAGAAAATGCGGGGTCCCACTATGTCGAAACGATCCGGCAAGTCATGAGGACCGGCAAACCTGCGACCATTAATTACGCCGTTCGACTGCATCAAACCCTACGCTATTTTTCGGGGGTCCTGACCCTGATTCCAGGGAGTCACACGTCCCAGGCGACAGTCGGCTGTCTTGTACGCGACATCACCGAGAGCCGCCTCATCGAGGCGCAGATTCGAGAAAATGAGGCTCGCTGGAGAGCGCTTTATGAACATGCGGGAGTCGGCATTGCTCAACTGAACCTCGACGGACGATTTCTTCGAGTCAATCCACACCTCTGTGAACTGCTGGGCTACTCATCGGAAGTCATACTCCAGCGAACATTTCAAGACCTCACGCATCCGGATGACTTGGAAGCGAATCTTGTCTATCTCGGCGAACTGCTCACGGGGAGGCGCCATTCGTTCTCGATGCAGAAACGGTATCGCAGAAGCAACGACACATGGGCATGGGTCGATTTAACCGTCTCACTTGTCCAGAGCGGCTCTTCCGATCAGGACTATTTGATCGCCGTTATCCAGAACATTGATGATCGCAAACGAGCAGAACAGGCCCTCCAAGACCAAGAAGCACTGCTGCGGTCCGTCATTGAAACGGCCCCCGACGTTATTTTCATGAAGGGTCGGGACGGCCACTATCGATTCGTCAATTCGGCCTTTGCACAGACGTTCAACAAGCTCCCCGGCGAGATCATCGGAAAGACCGACGCCGAACTGTTTCCGCCTGAAGTTGCCGATCGCTGTATGGCCGGAGATCGTGATGTTTTTTCAGGCGCGGTCCAACAGGAATTCGAGGAAATTGTGCCCATTAACGGCACCCCTCGCATTTTCCATGTGATCAAGACCCCGCACCGAGCCCAGAACGGATGCGTGATCGGATTGGTCGGAGTCGCCCGCGACGTGACCGACCTGAAGCAAGCCGAACAAGCCCTCCGGCTCACTCAGCTGGCCGTTGACCGCTCCGCAGATTTTGTGTTCTGGGTCGATCAGTCGGCTCGTTTTCTCTATGTCAATGACGCCGCTTGCGTACGACTCGGGTACTCACGTGAAGAGTTACTTCGTATGTCCGTCAACGACATTGATACCGAGTACCGAGCGGAACGGTGGCCTGAACATTGGGCGGAATTGAGTCGAGCAGGACGTCTTCGCTTTGAATCGCGTCATCGCACCAAATCCGGTGAGACCTACCCTGTAGAAATTGTCGCTAGTTTTATTGCCATAGAGGGGAAGGAGTACAACTTCGCCTTTGTTCGTGACATCTCTGATCGGAAACGAGCGTACTCGCTCTTGCAAGCCGCCATCAATTCAGTGGCCGACGGTTTGCTGGTCATCGACCGACAAGGGAAGGTCACCAGTGCGAATCAACGGTTCCTGCACCTCTGGAACATCCCCCAGTCGCTCGCGGACAGTGGAAACGACGACGCACTACTCACCTTTGTGATGGACCAGATTCAGGAACCCGGGATATTCCTGCGGAAAGTCCGTGAGCTGTATGCCCAGCCGGAGCAGGAAAGTTTTGATGTGGTCACGTTCAAGGACGGGCGAGTGTTTGAACGGTATTCTCGACCGCAAATTCTTGACAACGAAATCGTTGGCCGGGTCTGGAGTTTCCGAGATATCACGGAACACAAACGTGCCGAGCAGGCATTACGGGAGAGCGAGCTGAGGCTCCAGCGCTTCGTCGCTGAAGCCCCCGTTGGGCTCTGCATTCTCGATGAAAACTGGCGCGTCATCACTGCGAATCTCGCCTTTTGCCAACTGACCGGATACGAGGTCCACGAAATTATCGGCAGCACGTACGCGTTGTATACCCACCCGGAGGATCTCTCCACCAATATTCGATTGACTGAAGAATTCTACCGTGGAGTCAGAGCCGGCTATACCTATGAGAAACGGTATATCCGCAAATCAGGGGAGATCATTTGGGTGCTGGTCAAAACCACCAGGATCGACCTGCCTGACCGGCAAGGCCCACTGCTTCTTGCTGCGGTACAGGATATTACCGAACGTAAACTGGCGCTGGAAGAACGAGAGCAACTCAGTCGAGACCTGCATGATAATCTCCTTCAAGCTCTGTACGCAGTCGGGATGCAGCTTGAAGCCAGCAAGCTTGCAATGGAGCGATCACCACGCCGATCAAAAGCGTACATATCCCAGGCCATCCGCCAGTTGAACGGTCTCATGGTCGATGTTCGACGGTTTATCACCTTACTCACAGACCGGACGTCCGTTCAGATGGACTTCGGACAGTCACTTCAAGAGCTTATCGCCTCCACGACCGACACCGAGGGTGTCGCAACTGAGCTTGAGATCAAGAGCCCCGTGCTGTCCTTTATCACCCCTCAGATCGGAGAGCAACTGTTGAACATTACGCGGGAAGCCCTGAGTAACAGCGTGCGCCATGCTCGTGCCTCCCGTCGCTGGCTGCAGCTGAGCGTCGCTCATAACTCGATCCGGTTACTCATCGGAGACAATGGTGTCGGCTTTTCTCCTTCACGCAAGCGCCGCACCGGCCGAGGACTTGCTAATATGGCCGCTCGTGCACGGCAAATGACTGCCTCCTTCACTCTCGAAAGCGTACCAAGACATGGAACCACGATCACGGTCGATGTGCCATTAAAAAAGGATGTGCTGTATGAGTAAGTCATCAACGATTCGACTCGTGATCGTTGATGACCACGAGGTCGTGCGAATCGGTCTCTGTGCCGTCCTTAATCTGACGCCAGGACTAAAGGTCATTGGGCAGGGAAAGCGAATGGCAGAGGCCAAAAAGCTTTGTGTTCGCCTGAAACCGGACCTCGTCTTACTTGACATCCGCTTACCGGACGGAAGCGGTGTGGATGCAGCCCGTGAGATCCTTGCACGATGTCCGCGTACCCGAATATTGTTCCTCACGAGTTTTGCCGACGACCATACGGTGCTCGAAGCAATTCTCGCCGGTGCTCATGGGTATCTCCTCAAAGACATCGCTTCTCAGGCACTCGTACGCGCTATTCGAACCGTTGCAGCCGGCAAGACACTGATGGATGCTCGCTTGCCCCAACACACGTTGGATCGACTGAAGCACGTCCCTACCGAGCCAGGACAATCCAAACGTCCCCTCCTCTCGCCCCAAGAGCAGCGTCTCCTTCCTCTCGTTGCGAAGGGTCTCACCAACAGAGAAATCGCACAATTTTTGCAGCTCAGTGAAAAAACGGTCAAGAACTACCTCGCCAATATCTATTCCAAACTTAGTATCGGTCGCCGATCGCAGATCGCTGCCTTCTACGCCGGAAGCTTCAAGGGGTCTGAGCCCCGTCTACCACTGGACCGCGCCTAAATACATTCTGATGGCAGCTGCGTGCCGAACCTCCCCTGGTAAAGAACTCTGTACCGTATTCCGATAAGAACAGAGTCTCTCTCGTCTCAAACACAGGCTTCATATGATACGCCGTCCAGTTTCACTGCAGGGCAGACCATTACCATACTGAATATGTCCACAGAGTTATCATCGTCAGGTGCGGCTCTTTTGATCGAGTCTGATCCTGACCTCGCCCAAGCATTCCGAGAGCTGATAGTCCTTGCCTATCATTCGTCGGTGACGCTGGATGTCGTGTTCTCCCTTGAGGAGGGGCTCGCCTACTTACAGGCCCATCACGTCCCGGTGATTCTCATCGACCTCTCTTTGTCGGACCATGCCGGACGAAACGCGGTAGAGCGGGTACGAGAGACAGCCGCCTGTAGTGCAATCATCGGTTTCCACCGAACGCCCGATCCCACAAGGCTGTCCGACGCCATCCGTGCTGGAGCCCATGAAGTGTTACCCGTGATTCCACCTTCGGCCGAGACACTCCGTTTGTCTATCACCAGCGCCTTGATCAGAGTCACGTGCCCCCAGACAGTTACCAAACCAGTACCTTCGGCTGACGCTCACCAGAGCCTATCATTACCCCTCACGAAAGTTGCACACGACTTAAACAACTGCCTGACATCCATCAATGGATTTGCCGACATTCTCCTTGCACGACTGTCCGCAGAAGATCCGTCACAATATTGCGCTGAACAGATCAAACTGGCCTGCACACGAGCCGAGAGTTTGATTAAGCAGTTACCGCAGATCACCCGTACGCCCCCCACTCCCTAGCTATCAACGCCGACCAACAACGCTCCAGGAACGTAACCTCCTCACTGCTCTCACGAATTGACAGGCTCTGATCCCCTGACTAGGATACGGGCGACTGTCGATTGACCCGACTGAATAGGTCATCGTTTCTTCTGAAAGGAGCATTGTAATGTCCGACTCTGGTTTACCCGATACCCGGGAAACCCACCGTTCACATAAGCCCACTCACTCCGCCAGCAATCAGGTCGAGGCCGTCTTCGAATCGGTTGTCTTTGCCAGTCGATGGATTCAGGCACCCCTCTATGCCGGACTGATCGTGGCAGAACTCCTCTATGCCTACAAATTTCTCGTCGAACTGTGGGAAATGGTGATTCATATCAACAAGATGGACGAAACGGTCTTTATGCTGGGCGTCTTAGGCTTAATTGATGTCACCATGGTGGCCAATCTGCTGACCATGGTGGTGATCGGTGGGTATGCGACGTTTGTGAGCAAGCTGGATCTAGAGCATCATCCTGATCGTCCTGATTGGCTGACGCACGTCGATCCTGGGACCATCAAAATCAAACTAGCAGCATCCTTGATCGGCATCTCCAGCATTCATTTGCTGAAGGGATTTGTGGATGTGGCCAATGAAAACCCCGAACACTTGAAATGGAAAATCTTTATTCACATGACCTTCCTCGCTTCCGCAATCTTGCTGGCCTGGACAGACAAGATTATGCAGAAGGACAAGAAACATTGAGCCGTTGATTCGTTCGCAGATAAGGAATGGGCACAGCCGTTGGTTTGAAACGAGTCGGTACGCTATGGAACCACTCGATGGGAGAGGTGTGGTACGATCAGCCCCCACACCCAGGGACCGACCGATTCTCGTCGACACATTTCTGACGAACCACAAGTCCGCCTAAGTTCCCGCTGCGGCCTTGATGGCCTCAACAGTAAGCGGTTTATTGAGATAGCCATCAACGTGGAAGGGAAATTCGCATGGCATCTCACGGCAGGGTGTGTCCTCAGTCAAGCAAAGAATTCGTAGCTGGGGAAACCGTTCTTTCAGCCGTTGTACCTGAATACGCTCTGCCTCCGAGGTCAACAGACTGAACTCCACCACCAATACCTCGGGAGAGCGTTCCGGGCCAATCTGATCCAGACCGGCCAGGTTGACAGGGCTCACGATGTAGTAACCGAGCTTTTCCAAGGTTCTGCTGACTATCGCCTGACTGACCGCTTCCCTCACATAGATGAGTGCATTCCGCTGTCTCACGGCCGGTGGAGGGCTCGGGCTTACCGAGGTACACGGAAGGTCGAACCAGAAACGGCTTCCTCTCCCGAGCTCACTCTCGAATTCAATTCTTCCACCCATCACTTCCACAAGCTGCTTCGCAAGGGCCAATCCCAGTCCCATCCCTCCATATTTCCTTCGATAGGATCCATCTGCCTGGACAAAGGGCTGGAACAATCGATCTGCATCGGCCTTACCAATACCAATTCCTGTGTCAGTGACAGTAAACCGTATCCAGCTTGCCCCATCTGGAGATGTGGACTCCATACCCGTAGGTACCTGTGGAGTGAGACCGACCTGTAGTGAGATCTCACCTCGCTCCGTGAACTTGAGTGCGTTGTTGAGGAGCACAGACAACAGACGCCCTAGGCGCACGCGATCACCCCGGAGTTTGGCCGGAACGGTAGACGCGATGGCATGCCGAAGTAGGACGTGTTTCTCCTCGGCACGCTCTCGGAACGGCATCAGATAGTCCTGCACCATCCCGTGGATCTCAAACTCTTCGTGGCTCAGCGTCACGCGTCCCGACTCCAACTTGGAGAAATCCAAAATGTCGTTGACGATTTCCAGCAATGCCATGGCAGAGGCCTTGATCGTTTCCGCACAATCTCGCTGCTCCGGTGTCAGCTCTGTGTCGAGCAGCAAGTCATCCATCCCGATGATGCCGTTCATCGGTGTCCGGATCTCATGACTGATGGTGGCCAAGAACTCGGATTTCAACCGGGCTCCTTCCAATGCGGCGTCGCGAGCCTGAACCAGCTTCTCCTGGCTGTCACGCAACTCACGCATGGCGTGGCCGGCC
>JAHBWO010000012.1 GCA_019636945.1 Nitrospira sp.
GGGCAGAGCGCGTACTAAGTGGATCGATGGCCTATACGACATGACTGGAGGTCCATAGAGAGTCGGTAGGCAACGCAGAGGCTGGTAAGAAGCGGCGGGCTCGGTCGTTCGAGCTCGCCGTCTCGGCCGGCAGGGCGGCGGATGTCAAAGATGAGAACATGAGCGCCACGGACCGCTTGACGTTGCGTGGAGGCGGTTCACGTCGATCGGCCCTCTGTCGAGGCGAACCTATAGTGGAGGCCACAGGTGAACAACAAGACACAAAAACTCGTGTTTGGGATGCTGGTCGGGCTTACCATGCTCTTCCTCCTCAACCTCTGGAGTGCGCCTACGCGTGCAGTCATATCGGAAGAGGTGATTTTCAGTGAGTTCATGGCGAAGCTCGATCGAGGCGATATCGAGAAGGTGATTGTGCAAGGACATCGCCTGAGCGGCATATTAAAAGATAATTCCCAGCTACGAACCTATATGACGGACTATCCTGATCTCGTTCAAGAGTTGCGGGAGAAGCATGTTCAGATTGAGGTCAAACCAGCAGGTGACAGTCCTTGGTATATGACGATGCTCATGACCTGGGGGCCGTTTGTGCTCTTTCTCGGTCTGTGGGTATTCCTCATGCGCCGGATGCAGACTGGGAATGCGGCGATGTCTCTCGCCAAGAGCAAAGCTCGCATGCAGACGGATGCGCGGAACAAAGTGACGTTTTCAGATGTGGCAGGCATCGATGAAGTCAAAGAGGAAGTGCAGGAGACGGTTGAGTTTTTGAAGAACCCCCGAAAGTTTCAGAAACTCGGTGGACGCATTCCCAAGGGAGTCTTGGTCGTGGGGCCGCCTGGAACGGGGAAGACACTATTGGCCAAGGCGATTGCCGGCGAGGCGGGCGTCCCGTTCTTCAGCATCAGTGGGTCGGATTTCGTCGAAATGTTCGTGGGGGTCGGGGCTTCTCGCGTTCGCACCTTGTTCGAAGACGCAAAGAAGCATGCGCCCTGTATCGTATTTATCGATGAGATCGATGCCGTCGGACGGTCTCGAGGTGCGGGGCTTGGGGGTGGGAACGACGAACGTGAACAAACGCTCAATCAGTTGCTGGTCGAAATGGACGGATTCGACACGACGGAGGGTGTCATTTTGGTGGCAGCCACCAATCGGCCTGATGTGCTCGACCCGGCGCTCCTCAGACCGGGGCGATTCGATCGGCAGGTGACGGTGAATCACCCGGATCTTCGGGGCCGTTCAGAAATCCTGAAGGTGCACACGAAGAAAGTCCCGATGGCAGCGAACGTCGAGCTGGAAAAGATCGCGCGAGGCACTCCCGGTTTTTCAGGTGCGGACTTGGAAAATCTCGTCAATGAGGCGGCGCTGTGGGCGGCTCGTCAGAATAAGCATGAAGTCGGAATCGCAGACTTCGAAACGGCCAAAGACAAGATTATGATGGGCACCGAGCGCAAGAGTATGATGCTCACGGACGAGGAAAAGCGGATCACCGCCTATCATGAGGCGGGCCATGCGTTGGTGGCCACAGTACTGCCGGGTACCGATCCGGTTCACAAGGTGTCGATCATTCCAAGAGGCCGTGCATTGGGAGTCACCATGCAGCTGCCCATCGACGATCGCCACAATCATTCCAAAGAGTTTTTATACAACACGCTGGCGATTCTCATGGGCGGCAGAGTCGCCGAAGAACTGGTGTTCAAACATATCACAACCGGTGCGGGGAACGATTTAGAGCGGGCGACGGATCTCGCGCGTAAAATGGTCTGCGAATGGGGTATGAGTGAAAAGCTTGGGCCGCTGGCGTTCGGGCAGAAAGAGGAATCGATGTTTCTGGGGCGCTCCCTCGGGGGTACGCGTGCGATCAGTAATGAAATGGCGTTGGAGATCGATCTGGAAATCAAACGCCTCATCACAGAAAACTACGAGCGAAGCAAGCATATCTTGACCGAACACAGGGTGACCTTGGAAGCATTGGCGAATGCGCTTTTGGAAAAAGAAACACTGGATGGATGGGAAATTAAGGCGATTCTTCCGCAGTCGTCTCAACAGGTTTCAGCCTAACTGCAGTGGGCATTGCTATTTCGATTGTCACTACCGACCTACCGATCTGATAAGCCTGGCTGTGGGTGTGCCGCAGCCAGGCGCTAGGAGCTGCTCCTGATCCGCTGTCCGGTTGTCGGACATGCAATTCGTTGAAGAAACAACGATTGATTGCCCTTTCATTGCGTTGCGGTACGATACGTCATCCCAGGTGTTCCTGAACTAGGCTCTCTGGGGCCATTCATGAGCGTTTCTACGACAACCGCCAATGGGCCGCTGCGACGATATCCGTCGCTCGTCGTTCGTGAAGCGCCTGAATCCGGAACGAGAGACGCTTCACGTGCGGCGTTTCACGAGATGCGCTATCCAAGTGGTTTCGTGTTGAATCGTCAAGATGGCATTGACTTGATGTAACCCTTCACGCACACTCCCGGCATGTACGATCAGTCTGAAAGCGACCTCTTACGGATGTTGGCCGATCGGGCCGGCATTGCAGCGGACTACTACGACATTGCCGGCATCCAGCATGTGACGACGGAGGAGACCCGGCGCGCCATCCTTGCCGCCATGAATCTGCGGGTATCCAATCGTGACGAGCTTGTGGCTGAACTTGAGGCATGGGATGACCGCTGGTACTTACGAGGGTGTGAACCGGTCCATGTGTTGCGAGTGGGACGTTCGGCGGGAACCTGGTCGCTGGCTGTACCCTGTGAACGTTCGGATGAGTCGGATCTGTCCGTCAAATGGACCGTCAGGGCAGAACAGGGAGAAGTCCAATATGAACAGGTGGAGGGACCAAGCCTCACGGTTGAAGAAACTCGCATGGTACAGGGACGCCGGTTTGTGCGGGTCGCAGTGGCCTTTCCACAAGATCTGCCGCTTGGGTACTACACACTGAACGCCCAAGCCAAGGGAGGCCGCACGAACACGGAGGCTACATCCCGCCTCATCGTGGCACCGGAACGCTGTTATATTCCCGATCAGCTGCAGCAGGGCATGCGATGGTGGGGGATCGCTCTGCAACTCTATTCATTACGGAGCCATCACAATTGGGGAGTCGGGGATTTCCGGGACCTCGGCGCCGTCATCGACTGGGCCGGTAAACAGCTGGGTGCCGCAGTGATTGGGCTCAACCCGCTCCATGCGCTCAAGAACACGAAACCCTATCACATCAGCCCCTATTCACCTACCAGCCGGCTCTTTCTGAATGACCTGTATATTGACGTGACTCAAGTGGCTGAGTGTGGGACGGACGCTGAGGTGCAGGTCCGATTGGCCGATCCCTCCGTTCGCGCTCGGATCGAGGCGGCGCGGCAAAGCGAGTTGGTGGATTATGATGCGGTGCAGTCGGTCAAGCGGGAGATTCTCGAACTGTGTTATCAGGCGTTTGTACGGGATAACTTCGACGGGGTCGAACCGGCGTTGTATCCGACGACCGATCGTGGGCGAAGCTTTCAGGACTTCACGGAGCGAGAGGGTGAGTCACTCGTACGGTATGCGCTGTTTCAAGCGTTGGAAGAAGCGCACCGGCCTTCTCAGTCCCCTTCAGTTGTTTGGGAGGACTGGCCCGAGGCCTATCGCACGCCGACGTCGGAAGAGGTGGGAGCGTTTCGCCGCCACCATATGCATCGGGTGCGGTTTTTTCAATACCTGCAATGGCTGGCAGCGGAGCAATTGCGCCTGTTGGTCAAGCGGACACATGATGCGGGGATGCCGATCGGCCTGTATCATGACTTTGCCTTGGGCAGCGATCGGTATGGTGCCGATGGGTGGCTGAATCAAGAAGTTCTGGCCTTCAACGCCGATTGCGGGGCCCCGCCCGATGCCTTCGCGCCCGAAGGACAGAACTGGGGATTTTCCCCGCTCGACCCTGTGCGACTGCGTGCGACCGGGTACCGGTATTTTAGTGCGGTGCTCCGTAACAATCTTCGCTATGGAGGTGCGATACGGATCGACCATGTCATGGCCCTGTTTCGCCTGTTTTGGATTCCCCGTGGACTTCCGCCTGCAATGGGAACGTATGTGTACTATCATGACGACGAATTGCTGGCGATTCTGGCGTTGGAGAGCGTACGGGCTCAAGCACTCGTAATCGGTGAAGATCTGGGCACCGTTCCCGATTGGGTGCGTGAACGACTCGGACCCGCCGGAGTCTTATCCTACCGAGTCTTCTATTTCGAGCGAGAACATTGGGGAGGATGGAAGCCTCCGGCTCACTATCCTGCACAATCGCTTGCGGTGGCCACGACACACGATCTGCCGACGCTGGTAGGGTATTGGGAAGGTGCGGATATCGACACACGATCCGCGCTGGGCTTGTTTCCTTCGGAGGAGGCGCGTCAAGCGATGTGGGCGGAACGGCAGCGAGAGAAGAGCGGGATCCTCGCGGCCTTGAAGTCGGACGGGCTCCTGCCTTCGTGGGTTTCGGATGATCCGGTCTATACCCCGACCATGACGCCAGAATTGGTGGACTGTATCCATCAGTATCTGGCCAGGAGCCCTGCCTGGATGGTCTTGACCAATCTCGAAGATATGATCGGTACCCGCCTCCAGACGAATCTTCCTGGGACGGTGGACCAGCATCCGAACTGGTGTCGGAAGTTGAGTGTGACGGTGGAGGATTTGACGCAAGACTCTCGACCCGAACGGCTGGCAGCCCTGTTGCGTTTGACCCGCCCTCTTGTGTAAGTAGTGCCGGCAAGGAATCCTCACGGTCGAGATGCGCTCAATGCAGAGACGGTGATCCTGTCAGACAGGGCAAAGCAATGGCAGCCATGACGCATCGGGACCGCTTCGTACTGGCCATCGCCGCAGCCTGTTTTCTGATCATCCTGATCATCGAGCAGTTTGCTCCGGCCAATGTCGTCGTGGCCTATGGATACGTGGTGCCGATTTTGCTGGTTGCGACCTTTCGGAATCGCACGATGATGCTGGTCACCGTCTTGGCCTGTGTGGTCGCGACCTATTCAGGTCTGCTCCAACCCACCAAGCCCGGTCGATTCCAAGCGGCGCTGATCAATCGAAGCGTCGTCGTCAGTGTCTTGTTGCTGGTCGCGTATCTCGGCATGAGTTGGGAAGAGCGGAAGGCGAGAGAGGAGGCGGCGCGAGCAGCGTTGGCCAATGAAACGGAGAGTCTGCTCAAGGCCAATACGCAACTGGTGCAGGCGAAGGATCAACTGAATCGGTCTGAACGACTGGCGGCGGTCGGACAGCTGGTGGCCTCCGTGGCGCATGAAGTCGGCACGCCGCTTCACTCGATTGCCTGGCATGTGCAGGCTTTGGCTGAAGAACCTGGTGTGACCCCTGAGATGAAGAAGCGGGTGGCTGTCATTGATGAGCAGCTGTCGCGAGTGGTGCGTATCATCCAGGACCTGCTGTCCTCGACCCGTCCCCGTCAACCGGAACCGGAATGGCGTTCAGTTGAAGAAGTGGTGAGTCCTTCGGCGGTATTGATGGAGCCGGCGTTTCATGAGAAAGGCCTCACGTTGACGGTCGAGATTCCCAAAGCTCTTCCGTTCGTATGGGCGGACAAGGAAAAGATTCATCAAGTACTCGTGAATGTGTTGGCGAATGCACTCGCCGCAACCCCTGCACAAGGGACGGTGACCGTGACAGCGGGATGTCGCGAGGCGTCAGTCGACGAGCTCGAGCGCGGTCGACTCGTAGCAGACGGCATGTCTGCGATGGTATTGACAATCGTGGTACAGGATACGGGGTGCGGAATGCCGGCCGCCGATCTGGACAAGGCGTTCGAGCCGTTTTTTACCACCAAGGCGGTTGGTAAAGGGACTGGTTTGGGGCTATTCTTAAGCCGCGAATCAGTCGTGGCCCATGGCGGGAGCCTGGTGCTCAGCAGTGTGATCGGGCAGGGCACGACCGTGACAATGACGTTGCCGGCGATGCGACGTGACCCTGGCCTCGTGAACGAAGAAACATGATGCACTCGGCGACGATCCTGGTGCCGATGACGACGCGGGTGCCCCTGAGCTGCTGGCAGAAGCACTCGGAAAAAAATGCGATCAGATTGTCAGGTTTGCTTCGGAGTGAGATCGGGCAGGGGACGACCGTGACGATGACGGTACCGGCGATGTGACGTGAACCTGGTCGAGTGAAGGAGGAGGCATAATGCAGTCTGCGACGATTCTGGTGGCCGATGATGATGCGGTGGCCCGCGAGCTGTTGGCGGAAGCGCTCAGGAAGGAAGGCTATCAGGTCGAGGCGTTTGCGAGCGGGGAAGAGGTGATCGCCAGGGGGCGCGAGGGGCGAGTCGATCTGGTGTTGACCGATATTCGTATGGGGGCAGTGGATGGGCTCACGGTATTACGGGAGTTCAAGCGGGTGAGTCCGAATACGGCGGTGGTGGTGCTGACGGCGTTCGGTTCGCTGGAAGGGGCGATTGAGGCGATCAAGCAAGGGGCCTACGATTATCTTGCGAAACCGTTTAAGCGGGAAGATATCAAACTGGTCGTCAAGCGGGCACTGGATCACTGTCGGTTGATTCGCGAGAATGCGCGGTTCCGAGAAGAATTGAAAAGCAAGGGCGAGTGGTCCCCGTTGGTCGGAAGCAGCACGGCGATGTTGGAGGTGTACAAACTGGTCGCCCGTGTGGCGGAGAGCAAGAGCACCGTATTGTTGCAGGGGGAAAGCGGGACAGGCAAAGAACTGATCGCCCGCGCGATTCATACGAATGGTCCTCGACGGGATAAGCCGTTCATTCCCGTCAATTGCGGCGCCTTACCGGATACGTTGCTGGAGTCGGAAATGTTCGGATACGAGAAGGGGGCGTTCACCGGGGCCGCAGGGACGAAGGTTGGACTGTTCGAATCGGCCAACGGGGGAACACTATTTCTCGATGAAATCGGTGAGCTCGGACAGTCGTTGCAAGTGAAATTATTGCGGGTGATGCAAGATCAAGAAGTGCGGCGAGTCGGGAGCACGACATCCACCAAAGTCGATGTCCGGATCATTGCCGCGACCAATCGCGATCTGGAACAGTTGGTGAAGGAAGGAAAGTTCCGGGATGATCTGTTCTACCGCCTCAAAGTGGTGCCGATCACCTTGCCGTCGTTGGCGGAACGCCGGGAGGACATTCCGATGCTGGTGCATCACTTTCTGCAGAAGTGTGCCACGGGAGCCGCGCATGTGGTCCGGGGGGTCCTGCCGGAAACCATGACGCTGTTGACCCAGTATCGCTGGCCGGGCAACGTGCGTGAGTTGGAGAATGCGATTGAACGGGCGGTATCGTTGAGTCACGGCCCCATGTTGACCCCTGAGGATCTGCCGGAAGTGATTCGGCAGGGAACATCTACCGAAGAAGAAGCGAGTCTTGTTCCGGGCGATCCGCTGGATGATGCCTATCTGACACTCGAGGAAGTTGAGAAACGGCATCTGATTCGCGTGCTCAAGGAAACGAAAGGCAATAAGGTGAAGGCTGCAAAGATCTTGGGGATCGATAGACGCACCCTCTATCGGATGGCCGAACGGTTTGGTCTGGATCTTGGCGAAGAACTAGAGGGCGCAGAGAAAGAGCCGATCGGACAGGGTGGAACTTCCTAATGGAGGAATCGGGACACGAGACGAGGCCGTCACGTGAGGAAAAAAGAAAACGCCACGGCCGTCAGGCCGTGGCGTTATTCAATGCAAGCGGCAAGGCGCGATTATTTTGCGCCGTAAAATGTATCCGTTGTGTAAGTGGTCTGGACGATTTTCAACTCATTCTTGATTAAGCGCAGTTTATTTTGTGCACTCTGTGGGACCTGGGGGGCAGTTGGACCCCAGCTATCAAACATTGTTTGCTTGCCTTCAGACGAGACTTGCAGACGGAGGCGAGAGCTCTGATCGGTCTCCGCCGTCACGGACGCTTCAGCCTGGCTTCTGACAACCCCAAACCGTCCTCTCACGAGCCAATCCCAGACGCTCGGTTGTTCACCCCTGTAGCCTGTCTTCAGCTGAGACCCATCCTTCCAATCCACACAGCAGTAGTCATCATCGGCCAACACTTTTGTCACAGCGGCTTTGACCCGGTCTGCCGAGACAGGCAACGTGACTTCAACGACATCAGGCTCCACGGGGTGCTGGACACCGGCACATCCAAACGTGACGGCGGTGAGGGCGACAATGGCGAGGTAGTCCATTCGGATCATTTTGTTCTGGCCTCCTTCAGACGGTAGACAAGGTGAGTATCAGTCTGCGTCACTCCTTCGATGCTATGGATCCGACTCAGTACAAGCTGAGTCAAGGCGTCTTGATCGGGGATCTGTGCAATCGCGATGATATCCGGATTTCCCCAACAGGGATCAATCGTTTTGATCTCTTTAATTTCTCCAAGCGTTTTCACAACCGCGGATGTCATTCCCGGCATGACATTGATCAGAACGTATGCCCGATCCGATGCGCCGTGATCCCCAGGCTCAGGTCCATGGATTGTATACGGAACTGAACCGGAAGAGGGCTGCTTTATAGCAAAGCCGGTTTGCCCTGTCAATACGGGCTTGCGGGGCGATGTTTTGGGGGATGAGGCGGTAGACGGGATGGATTTGAGGTTTGGTTTTGCCATGGTCTCACTTTGGCGCAACAAGCACCTCGATCCGGCAGTGCTCGCTGACGCTGGTTAAGGTGGTTTCGAGCCGTTTGGGGCTCCCGATACGGCCTTCCGGATCGTACACAAAGCAAAAGAGAGTGGAGCAGCGCCCTTGGGTCCGATAATGCGCAGCATCCGCCAGGACCTGGTCCGTCAGTTCTTTAGTCGTCAAGCCTGGTCCGGTTTTCTTCGCGACGATGGCGATCTGATCCCGATTGACCAACAGGGTCGTCCGTGAGGCGCCTTCTGTGTAGGGCGGGATCCATTCATCGGTTGCGACCTCATCGAATTCCACTTTCAATAGGGCACACAACAGATCCTGTAAGTCGTACTCGTCATCGACTTCAATAGTTGGCCGATAGTCCTTTCGAAGTCGGAGATGGCGGGCGACCGAGTGGAACCGCTGGCAGACTTTCCGGATGAGCGCAAGGGGGTCATGATCACGTACGGTTTCGGGCATGGGTGGCATGCTCAGGGTCATCGATGGGTTGTCTGACACGGGAGTGGGCGGAGTCGCTCTCATGGGAGGTGACGCCTGTGGGCTTGTCTCGAGAGCTGGAGCGTCGATATGCGGAGGAGGAAAGGAGGAGGATACTGGTGGATTCGTGAGGGAAGTGGTTTGAGCCTGTGCCGTGTCCACTCGTTTCTCAATCGATGGGGGGATGGGCGGAGGGGGCGGTGATGAAGCCTTTGGGAGAAGCGACGGTGTAGTGGAGGCGGTTGTCTGGTGAACCTCGGGGGCGATCGGTGCAGGGAGCGGCATTGGTGTTGGTGGGGGAACGGGTACAGACGCGATTGGAGGAGTTGGTATTGCTGGTTCGGGAGCAATCGGTGGTGCTGATGCCAGGGCAGTGAAAGTCGCTGTTGGATGTTCAGTAGGAGCAGAACTGGGAGCCGGCGTTGGAGGAGTCTGGATGAGACTCGGTCCCGGGGTCGGAAGTTGAGCCGTCGGCTCGATCGTCGATGGGGGTGGTACCGTCGGAGCACTGGGAGGCATGGAAGACCCCACGTCTGGCGTTGGGACGGCGGCGGTGGGTGCGGGTGGTTGTGTACGCGTAGTTGCCGGCGTCGGTGCCGGTGCTGAAACGAGTTCCAGCTGTGCCGCGGGGCGAGGAGTTGGTTTCGATGCAGGGTCGGTCGTCGCCGTCGGTTTCAGTCCGTGTAGTTCAAGCTTTCGGTCCTGCAGGGTCTGAATCAATCCCTTGATGACGACGAGGCTCTGGGCTATCTCCCCCTTGTCTCCGGTACGAATTTTGAAGTTCCGGTACGTTTGGTATTCCTGCGATCGTTCTCCGAATGTCTGGCGCAAACACTCCCGAAATTTCAGCTCGGCCTTGCTGCGGGCGGCATCACGGTAGGGAAAGCCGTCTTGGCTGAGATCATGAATGGCCGCCAGAAGTTCCTGAAATTTATTGATGCCGAGCGAGAGCTCTTCCAGAAGGTCGGTCTTGGGTCGCGGGCGTTGCTGTTCCCCTGCGCGTGCTCGTGCCATAGTCGTGAAAAAAGTCTAACTGAGGGGCACGAACCGAGCAAGAAAACAACAGGTTTGCGCTGATGGTCCCGGCGTGTGGTGTAATGATCTCAGATGCCACAGTCAGGCTGGTTCGTGACCCAGCGATCAGCTCAGGGTCCTGAGCACCGTCGAGGGACGAAACCTTAGATCGCACATCTCGTGAAACGTCGCACGTGAAGCGTATCTCGTTTCGGATTATGACGCGTCACGCTTCACGAACGACGAGCGACAGATATTGTCGCAGCGGCCTATCGGGGGTTGAAAGGGAAAGTTTTCATGAGGGAGGCGGGATCGGACATCGGTAAACGTGTATCTCCTACCGGGGATTCACCGCGAGAAAGTCGTCGACAAAGTCTTTGACCAGAGGTTCGACCGCATCGGCGATGATTTGATTCACATTCTCTTGCCGCACCATTCCAATCACACTGGCCGACCACGTGGTGCCCCAGGTTTTCTTGTTTTTCATTGAGGGCAACCCGACAAGTTGCTTGAGATCCACCGTGACCGTATAGGCATACAACCCAAGCTCTTCCTTGAGCG
Organism: Nitrospira sp.; assembly: GCA_019636945.1. Taxonomy (GTDB): domain Bacteria; phylum Nitrospirota; class Nitrospiria; order Nitrospirales; family Nitrospiraceae; genus Nitrospira_D. The sequence continues at coordinate 10,668 of JAHBWO010000012.1, forward strand.
TGTTGACGTTGATGTAGAGATACGGTGATGAGCCTGAACGTGTGCGGTCAGTGAGGAGTCGGATGCCCTTTGAGCGAAGGGCTTGCTCGACCGTTGAGCGGATCGCCTCGTGGGAGAGCCCATCAGTCGAAGCATCGGGACTCACCTCCTCGATGACCAGCCCCAGTCCGATTATCCCCCGTAGCGATTCCCGGCTTCCGGAATCAAGTGCGTAAACGACACCGATGTTCCCCCACAGTAGGATTCCGATAAGCAGCTGCAGCACGTACCGCATAGGTCCTCCAGATAGCTGATAGATAGGAGCATCTTACTCGAATTTGTTCGCGATTCCCACTGTGGCGTACCGCAGTCGGTACGCGAACGCACATCATCCCTCATTGTGAACAACAGGGAGCCTGAAAGAAGAAAAGTCGGTAAACGGGATGCGCCAAAGTCTGTATTTGAATGTGTGAAGTCCGCTGGTGTAGCTTGATCTATCTCGCTTGGCCTACCTTCGCAAGGGTGGGCAGAGACTCACGTGGAGACAACAGGGTGTGGCCGGAACCGGTCCGGATTGAATTGACGAGGTCATCATGCAAGCAGAAGTGCAGCACGTCCATGTCAGCAATGTTGACGAGGCAGTCGAGCAACTCAGTCAGACGCAAGCCGCCCAACGAGTCTATTCGCAGTTTGAGAAGCCGACGGGCTTGAGGGGACGGGTGGCCGGGTGGAGCATGGCACATCGACGATCGAACCGAGAACGAAATGCGTGGGCCGTGTCGATGTTGGAGCTGCAGCCCACGGATCGTGTGCTGGAAATCGGTTTTGGACCCGGTCTCGCCATTGCCCTCATGAGCGAGGTGGTGACCGGCGGGCACGTCGTGGGCATTGATCATTCGGAAATGATGCTTCAGCAGGCGACGAAGCGCAACGCCTCGGCAATCGGGCAAGGCCGAGTCCAGTTACTGCTGGCTTCAGCGTCCGAGCTCCCTGCCGGCCATGATCAGTATGATAAGTGTCTCATAGTCAATGTCTTCCACTGTTGGGAGAAGCCTGACGAGGTCTTGAGACGAGTGCAGTGGCAGATGAATCCCGGAGGAAAGATCGTGATTGCATTTCAGCCCTCTGTGCAGGGTCCTACAGGTGAGGACACCCTGAAGGCCGGTCACACCATGTTGGAGAGGCTCAAGGCTGCGGGCTTTTCCCAGGCCCATCTCGAAATCAAGTCGATGGAGCCGGATTCTGTTGCCTGTGCGGTGGGGATGAAGGAGGGGTAAGGCCTGTCGGAGACGGAGCTTCCAAGCACCGCTGGGCGTGGCGCTGAGGGACAGTTCTGTAGAGCTATCCCCGGAGTCGAGCCCTGCAAGAGCTCGACTCCGGGGAGCATGAAGCTCGAACAGTCCGGTCGCCATATCCGAGAGAGCTCTGCCGGACGATCGTGACGATGGACGTCTCATGCCGCGCTGTGTATCGCCATTCGGTCGCAGGATTCCGCACAGTGACGACACAGTTCGGCGCACTGTTTCAGCAGCTGATCGCTTCCGGCGAGTTGGGCGCAGCTTTCCGCGCAGCGCCGGCAGGCCTCAGCGCAGAGGGTGCATGTGCGATCATGCAATGCCGAGGCTCGGGCCATGAAATCGGCGGTAACCGTGCACAGCTGTGCGCAGTCCATCAAGAGTCGGATATGGGCCGGGGCGACATGGCGCCCTCCGAGCGTGACGCAATGGTCCAGCAGTTCGATGCAACGTGCATGGCAGTCCCGGCAGAGCCGGATGCAGCGCTGCATGTCCTCGTTCATCTGAGGGGGATCCATTGCGGTTCCAACTGCTCCACTTCCGGAATGATGGGAAGGTCCATGCTGCGTGGCCGCTTCCGCGCCTCGTACCAGCATCCATGATGCACCGGTCGCCAAAATCGATGCGCCCGTCGCCACAAATGTTCGTCGGTTCATAGCTGACATATATCCTCCTTCATCGCTCATGCCCCGCGCTGATTGCGCAGAGGTTGAGGATTAAGACAATAAGAGGCTGTCGATGATTTCAGAGCCGGGACGAGCCGAGACAGGCATCAAATGCGTAAAACCGTGATGTGAATCGACGGATGAATGGAGAGATCGGGACTTCGTGGTGGATTGGGGACCTGTACAAACGGAACATATGTTTCGGGAAGAAGATGAGCGGCCATGCTCCAGTCACTGTGGACCGGTGGGGTTGAGTGGCTCGACATCGAGGACGGCTGTGGACCGAGTTCGAGGAAGGCATCACAGGTCCCACGAACCGGTTCTTCTGTTCCAGACGAGCAGTCCATCGCAGTCGGCTGTGGGACAGGCAGGATGCAGGCATAGGCATTAAATGTGAGGATCACGAGTAAGCCGGCTAAGAGCGCAGCGATTCGTACCATGGGGTGAATGCTACGCCGAGCTGATCATGCTGTCAATTTGGATGGTGAGACGTTTGTGCTAGCGACTGTTCGACCGTTGATGCTCATTGCATGGAAGCGTTCATCATCGGTCCCTGCTGGAGGCGGATCTTCGTATTGATCGGCGGGGCTGCGATCACCTCCGTCTGTCCATTGGGGTAGTGAATCACCGCACGCACCACCTGCTCGCGATCACCTAACCCAAAACTCAGTTCGGGGGTTTGGTCCGTCAGCATTCCGACCGTGCCGATCACCGCACGCGTATCGCTTTTCCCTTTGTCCGTTTCGAGAGTGACGCGGGTGCCGATGGCGGTGACTCTGTCGGGAACGGTGATCGTGAGATAGTTGGCCCGAGTTGTATTAAGGAATGCCCGTGCAGGCCCGTTGATATTGAGCCAGAGGAGATCTTGCTTGCCGTCTCCATCGAGATCCACAATCACCGGCGCTTGACCAAAGTAGGGATTCTCCAGCCCGAGCGATGGAGTATGGCGAAAGACCGGCTTGCCATGCTCGGTGGATTGCAGAGCGGTGCGGCCAGAAAGTTTGAGGTACTGATGCACCGGCCACTTGATATAGTTCTGTGCCACTAACAGATCCAGCTCGCCGTCGAGGTTGAGATCTTCGAACACGGCGCCCCAGGCGAACCCCTCGCCCGACAAGCCATAGGCCTCAGTGATATCGGTGAAGTGGAAGTTCCCGTCATTGCGTAGCAGCATCCAATCGTGAGTGTGGCGTTGGTCCTTCCGGAGATCTCCAGTGGTCAAGAACAGTGGAATCGATGTTCCTACGTTCGTGAAGAAGAGATCCTGGTCGCCATCCTTATCGATATCGCCGATTGCCAAGCCCATCCAAAATCCAAAGACTGAGCTGACCGTGATCGGCTGGAACGTGCGATCCTTCATGTTGCGGAAGATCTCGATTGCGCCGGTGTTCTGGGACACCACGAGATCTTGCCAGCCGTCAGCGTCCAGATCGACAAAGACGGAGAGGAAGGTATTCTGCTTGCTCGCCGTACCGGACGATTCAGTAATATCCGTAAACGTGAGGTCGCCGTTATTCAAGAGCAGGCGATTCGGCTTGGCATGGGTGGGATCGTTGAAGGTTGCACTGCGAAAAGTTTTCGCGTTCACGAACACACTGACGTACAGATCGCCGTCGCCGTCGTGATCGATATCCGCGACGGCGACCGCGAACGGCACCGAGTCGGCCGGGAGATCCACGGGAATTCGTCGTTCCTGAAACCGTCCCTTGTCATTGAGATAGAGGGAGATGCCGTCCTCCCGCGCTATAAGCAGGTCTGTATCCCCATCAGCATCAAAATCGATCGCCGTGCTGCCGTAGGTGGTGCTGTCTTTCGAGAGCCCCGTGCCTGGTTCGATATTCACCAGGCGGCCATTGCGATGGCTCAGCAAGGCATCACGTTGTCCTTCACCGCCACCGATAAAGACCTCGAATGTCCCATCTCCCTCGATGTCGATCACGGCGGCTCCGGTAAACGGATGGGTGCCTTTGGTCCATGTATGGGCAAAGTCCACCGGTATTGGGGTAAAAGGCGTCGGTGGCGGGAGAGTCGTAGACCGGGATGCACAGCCACTGAAGAGAAACAGGCCCACTGCTACGCTGAGCGTCATCGTGATGAAATCCATGTGAGAGCGTCGGTGTTGTCGCATGTCATTCACTCCTTGCCGTGGCCGGTGCATCTCGTCTCGGTTGAACGGTTATTGGAAGGTGACCCAACGCCAGAACTCGACGTACCAGGGTGTTCCGCCATCCTCCACAATGGTTTCCACCACGAACGGCATGCGATGCCCTTCGGAGTCGCCGACATCTACTCGCAGCACATTGCCCTGGCTATCGGCCAGGATGAAGTTGTCCTTGGTCACCGTCGGGGCGACCATCGCGTAGACATCCCCGTTCGGTGCGACAAGCGCCTTCGGTGCCAGATGTTCCGTTTTTTGTAATCTCATTGAGGCATTCGCCTTCTTCTGCAAGTCCTCCGAAGAAATCACAGTGCCGCCCAATTCTGCATGCAACGGGTCGGGGTTTCCCGTGGTGGCCAGCGTGACCAGGGCGTCCGAGGCCTTTCCAGAAAGGGTATCTGAAAGTTGAGCGGCGGAACTGGGGACGGCCATGGCGAGAACGAGGGCACAGGTGCTGGCTACCGGTAGAAATCTGTTCATCGTGTGCGCGAATGGGTTGGCTGTGTGATTCGTCATGATTCATCTCCTCCTGTAATGGACTAGTGGTTATTGCGACTCTTGTCTGCTCGTGGCAACCGGGCGGGAGATCATGGCTCAATCTCGCCGGTTGGCTGAGGACCTATATCATTCGATCCTCTGGGCTGTAGTCGAGGCTTGCGTGAAAACCTTACAGAGGCAGTATTCGGAAGAAAGCGGCACCATGGAAGGAATGAGGAGCCGGCGAGTTGCGTAAGCGGTGATGAAAGTCGATTGGTCTGTGTCCGGCTGCGTTCACAAGGAGCGTTCTATCGGATAAGGCAGTGGTACGAGCGAGCTGATTTCGAGCAAGGATGTAGCAAGACCGATAGGGTTTTCCAACATCGACGATGGAGACATGAAGAAGAGTTTTGAGTGGTACGTGGTCTCACTAGGCCTTTCGGACTTCTTCCTCTAGTGCTTCACGCTCAGAGTCTCAAGCGCAGTGGACCTTTGGAGAGAAATCGGCAGGATTTCTCGTTGTTTGTTGCGATCGTTATGATAAGGTCGACCCCACCAATCAATCGTACGTATGTCTTCCGGGGAGAGGCGACGAGGGAGGACGTGATGATCATACTGAAGAGCCCGTTCGTTCAGCAGACGTTAGTCGCGATGACGCTGTTTGCAGCCATCGGTGCGCTCTCGGTTGTCTGGCCGGCCATCATTGCCCTTGGACTTAGTGTATTCCTGCTCTTCCATTCTCTCGGCGCCGGACAAGAGATCGTCCTCCTGTCGGGGACTGAGACCAGCCAGATGTCGATCCTCTTCACTTCTCTTCGACGTCCAGGTCTTCTGACTATTTTCTCGTAACGAGTTCGAGCGGAAAGTTCGTCGGCCCAGTGCCTTCCGTCTAGAACGGGAGCGCGTCGCGCTGTGCATGAGCGCCGAGGCGGAAGCGTGACTCGTATGGGGTCCTCATCCCAGGATGAGACAATCGGGACAGTCAGAAGCCGGTTGCGGAAAGAAAGAGGTATAACCCTCACAGCCGTTTCGGGTGCCCGTGGCCAAGGGCTGTTCCGATAGGAATGGGGGTAGGCGAGTACGCTATGGGGCACCCTATCTCTAAAAAGAATCCCGACCCCCTTGAGGGAACTCCTCAGTCTCAGGCAACGGTCTGGGACGCACGAGCGGCCAGACTCCTTCGGCGATTATTGGAAATGGTGCGGTCGATAAGGGCCCCGCAGTTGAAACATTTCCATGAAAAGAAGACGAGAAAGAAATCTGAGAATCGCTCCAACGTCATTGTCCCCTTACACTTCGGACACTCCATCGATCCCTCCTAGGTGATTACAACCAGTGCTGCCAGTCATGTGAAGCAAGAGTCGCGCCAGATTGGCTGAGATCGGAAACATAGGTATTTATAAGTTACGTATCTTGACTGATGTGGTTAGAGTGTCAAACTTGACGGTGGAAGGACTGTAATTGGTCAAGACATTGGCAGATTGTGAGTTTAAAGGGGTCGCGTGGTTTTAAAGGGGTCGGGAGTCTTTAGTAACGGTTCACACGCGAGTTCAAGTCTGAAGCGCAGCATGAAGGCGGGTCGAGCACTCCGGCCGGTGTTTGAGGTGAGGTGTTCCTGTGCTCTTTTATTGAGGAACTGGATGGATTTGTCAGGTATGTGGAACGAATGCTCGAGAGTTCACTGTATTGAGGGAAAGAGTCAGGTGCAACCCATCGGGATCCTCGTTAATTCTGCCTTCCTGAGCTGTATAGGATGCCGTGAAAGACAGGCGCAGTGGCAAGACGCCGTGTAGATCTTGGAAGACTTCAGGTCACTTCCAGTGCCGACTGTCGGTGTTTGCAGGAATCGTGGGGGGATGCAGCATGCAGAACGTGATTCTTTCACTCGACACGGGGTTTGCGAGCGGACTCGGTAGGACCGTGTTGAACTTATCGGCTTCTAAGGAGAAGACTCATTAAGCGGATAGTCATTCCTTCTCTGAGGGAGCGGTCAGCGTGATATGGGCATCAACGTACGCATGTGAGAGATCGGGCGGAAATGTGGGTAACGGGCTGGCGTGCGAGCTGGTGGGGAATCACAACCTGAAAATAGATTACTGGCAGTTTGAAGACCCGGTCTGGGGCGTAGTCTTCCGCTCGCACAAGGAGCCGGACCTAGTAATCTGCTGACAAGCGGAGAGATGGACCACCACTGCCAATTGGTCACACGATGCCCGATTGAAATAGTTTGATCGTTCCTTCCATTCGGGCTGGGTCCCCGATCTTCCTCGAAAAGACTGGCGCCTAATTTCAGAACCTGGCGAAACTCTCAAGTCCGATGCGGGCCTACCGTCCGTACCAGGCCAGCAGGGCGATGCAACCTGGTCTGACTGTCTCGCACACGCGTCTCTCCCATTCAAGGCTTAGGTGACGGAGACCGATATTGTACACACACACCACCATTGTGAAACCTATATGAGGCAAGGAGAGCAGTCGAGATGTTAAATGAGAAGCCGACGACCGTCCTGATTATTGAGGATGATCCGTCGCTGCGAGACTCGTTGCGACGTACACTCCGAAAAACAGGTTACACGATCTTACAGGCTGCGGAAGGTGGAGAAGGACTGGCGTTATTGGGGACCCATCCAATCGATGTGGTGCTCATCGATATTTTTATGCCAGGAAAAGAAGGGATAGAGACTATCCAAGCGATTCGCCGGACGCACCCTCAGGTCAAAATCATCGCGATGTCCGGTGGAGGGGAACGAATGTATATCGATGTTCTGCGCGTGGCTAAGGCGAGCGGGTGTCACCAGACTCTCGACAAACCCTTTTCGGAAGAAACTCTTCTCAACGCCATACAGGCGCAGGTAGCGTGAGATCGCGTCTCCAAATACTGAGAGCCTATCAATCATGACGAAATCTAATCGATATCGATGGATTCCGTTCAACATGGTGGCCGTGACTGCAGTTGCGGGTGGCATCGTGCTCTTTGGCATCTCGAAGTTTGAGAGTTATCTGGTCGATCGGACCGGACGGGAGTTGCAGTGGGCAGCCATGGAGATTGCCGAAAAAATCGACCTGTTGCTCGTTGAGCGCTATGGAGACATGAAGCTTATTCAAGGTATTGTACCGGAGGCGGGGTACGAAGCGCGGGAGAAACACTGGAGCCAGCACTTTAAGAACATTCAGGAGGCATACCCCATTTATGCCTGGATCGGCTTCGTTGATAAGGCCGGTCGAGTCGTCGCCAGTACGGATCCAGCTGCTGTCGGCAAAGAAGCCGGGAATGCGAGTGCGGTCGGACCGGTAGACGGCAAACGGGGTATTACAATCCAAGAAATCCAACACGATGACTTGGTGGAGGGACAGTGGACACTCAGCTTTGCGACACCGGTTACGTTGCATGCGTGGCCTGGTCGTTCCGGCCCCTTTGAGGGAACCCTTGTCACGCGAATCAGGTTCTCGGAGCTCGACGAGGTGGTGACTCGTTCGCTCCGTGAGGTGAAAAAGAAAATGGAATCCCGGGAAGGCCTGGAATATCAAGTGGTCAACAAACAGGGTCAGGTCCTTATCGGATCACGTCATCTGCTAGAAGGGACCACCAATCTGATCAAACTTGGCGTCAAGTCTGCGGAGCGAGCCACTGCCGGAGAAGCAGGATTCATCCTGGAACAGCATGCGCGCCGGCCGGTCGAGGTTCTCACAGGCTATGCGCCAATCCCCGAGCAGAAGGATTTCCCGAAGTTGGAGTGGGGCATACTCGTTCAAGTCGATCATCAAACCGTGCTTGGGCCGATCCGTTCTCTCATCCAGACCGTTACGTTCTGGGGTATGGCAATCTTCTTTCCCCTGTGGGTCTTGCTCCTCTGGACGATGCATCGATTGCGAGCGGAATGGCATCAAACAGAAGCCGCGCAACAAGCGTCACAGGAATTGGTGAATCAAAAACGCACCTTATTGGCCACAGTGGAAGCCTTTTTCATCCAACTGAACGATGCGACCGTAGTAGCAGAATGGACGAACCAGGCTGAGCGAACCTTTGGAATCACCGCCGATGCAGCGATCGAGAAACCCTTTGGCGGACTAGCGATCGCGTGGGACTGGCCTATTGTGTCCGAGGCAATCGCGCAGGTAGCGCAGAACCGGGCGGTCGTGCGTCTGAACAAAGTCGTTCTGAGCAAAGTGGGCGAACGATCACGCTATCTGAAGCTCACATTATCGCCGCTCAAGACGAGCAGTGGCCTGGATATCGTGCTCATGGGGGAAGACATCACGGAGTATCTGGCGCTCGAGCATGATCTGAGTCAGGCGCAGAAGCTCGAATCGCTGGGGCAATTGGCGGCTGGGGTGGCGCATGAAATCAACACACCCACGCAATTCGTCGGTGACAATCTACGATTTTTGTCGGACGCTTTCACCGACATAGGGACCGTGCTAGACCGTCATCACACGTTGTTGACCTCTGCCAAGGCGGGCTTGCCGCAGCAGGAGGCAATAGAGCGGTGTGAAGAGGAGGCGCGACGGGTGGATCTTGAGTATCTGCAGGAAGAAGTACCCAAGGCCATCGCGCAATCCTTCGAAGGCGTTGAACGCATCACGAAGATCGTGCGTGCGATGAAAGAATTCGCCCATCCAGGCGGAGAGGAGGCTGCATATGAGGATCTCAACAAAGCGATCCAAACAACGGTGGAAGTCTCCCGCAACGAATGGAAGTATGTGGCGGAAATGACCATGGATCTTACGCCCGACCTGCCGCCGGTATTCTGCCAGTTAGGTCCCATCAATCAGGTAGTGCTCAACATCATTGTCAATGCTGCCCATGCCATAGGAGATGTGGTGAAGGGCACAAAACAGAAGGGGCGGATCACGATTGCCACACGGCCGGTGGGCGACGGGGTGGAGATCCGGATAAGCGATACCGGAGGCGGAATTCCCGAGACGATCCGAGAAAAGATCTTCGATCCGTTCTTTACGACGAAGCCGGTTGGCAAGGGAACTGGCCAGGGCTTGGCGATTGCCCGATCCGTAGTGGTGGACAAGCATGGCGGAAGAATCAATGTGGAAAGTCAAGTCGACCAGGGCACAACATTCATCATCCACCTGCCGGTGAAACCAAAGGAAGCGCCATCCCTTCGGGAGGCTGCTTGACGAAGGCCACATGAGACTTGAGTGTGAAACATGCGATTCAAGGCGTGTCGTATCTCAGTTGCAGGAGTCTGCCCTGGATTAACGGGCTAGGCCAGCCAACAATGTGGCGATGATGAAACATATTCTTTTCGTAGACGATGAGCAGAGGATTCTGGATGGGTTGAAACGTACATTGCGCTCCATGCGCGACGAGTGGAATATGCTCTTTGCGTGTGGAGGCGAGGAGGCGCTGAGAATTCTCGAACAGTCTGCTATCGATATTGTCATTTCGGATATGCGGATGCCTGGTATGGATGGGGCTCAGTTATTGCTGGAAGTCCAGCGCCGATATCCCCACGTCATCCGAGTCATCTTGTCCGGGCAATCCGATAAGGAGATGGTATTACAATCGATCAGTGCCACGCATCTCTTTCTGTCTAAGCCCTGCGAAACGAAGCTGCTCCAGGCAACGATTCAGCGAGCATGTGCCTTGCCAGGGGCGCTGAAGAACGACAGTCTTCGAGCGGTAGTAGGACGAATGCAGACCATACCGAGCATGCCGAGGCTCTATTCTGAGATCAAGAATTTGGTGGAGTCAGACAATTGGTCGTTGAAGGCTGTGAGCGACCTCGTTGCCCAGGACCCCGGGATGACAGCCAAGGTGTTGCAGCTCGTCAATTCCGCATACTTCGGGTTGGCCACGAACGTGTCAACGGTGGAAGAGGCTGTGAATTTTCTTGGGGTGGACATTGTTCAGTCTCTTATGCTGACGGCCGATGTGTTCACGCAATTTCCCGGTGACCAGGTGAGCGTTTTCCATATTGACCGCTTGTGGTCGAAAGGGATGATGACCGGCCTGTTAGCACGCACTATCGCTAAAGCCGAACGACGGCCGATGGTGGAGGTCGAGCAGGCCTTTATCGGCGGATTGCTTCACGACATAGGCATTCTCATGCTCGCGGCCGGTTGCGGCGAGCAGTATCGCTCGATGCTCGAAACGGCACGCGTTCAGAAAATGAAGCTCTGGGAGATAGAACAGAGCGAGTTTGGCGTGACCCACGCTGAAGTCGGCGCATACCTACTGGCACTCTGGGGAATTGGCCCTTCAATCGTAGAGGCCGTCTCACTTCATCATTGCCCGAACGAGTTTTCGTCAAATGATTTTAGCCCATTGACCGCGGTACATGTGGCTGAGGTGCTACAGCAAGAAGTTGCCGGGCCAGCAATGGAATGCCTATCTTCTTCGTTGGATCTAACCTATTTGGAGCGACTCAAGCGGGCTGATAGCGTGCCATATTGGCGAAGTCTTGCTGAGAACACAAGACAGGAGTCAGCATGATGAACGAGCGAATTCTATGCGTAGACGATGATGTTAATATTCTCGAGGGATACCGCCGGCAGCTACGCAAGGAGTTTTCACTGGAAATTGCGGTCGGACCGACGGAAGGTTTGCAGGTCTTGACAACACAAGGTCCGTTTTCAGTGGTGGTATCGGATCTCCAAATGCCAGAAATGAATGGAATTCAGTTCTTGTCGAAGGTGCTGGAACTATCCCCCGATACAACGCGTCTGTTGTTGACCGGCAAGGCCGACCTTCAATCGGCTATCGATGCCATAAACCGGGGAAAAATTTTTCGTTTCCTTACGAAGCCCTGCTCCGCGGAGCAATTGGCAGACGCCCTCACGGCCGGAATATCTCAGTATCGGCTGGTCACGGCTGAACGGGAACTTTTGGAGCAAACGCTTAGCGGTAGCATCAAGGTCTTATGCGAAATTTTATCGCTAGTGAACCCAGAGGCATTCGGCCGCTCCGCGCGCATCACGAGACTGGTTGAAACGATCGCCAGACATATGCAGATAGCGGAATTATGGCCGATCAAGATTGCGGCCCTATTGTCTCAAATTGGCTGCGTCATCCTGCCGGAGGCGGTTTTGAAGAAGGTCTACCGAGGCGAAACGCTTACTTCTGACGAATCACAATTATACAATCAGCATCCCTATGTTGCCGCTGATCTAGTGGCGAAGATTCCCCGTATGAAGCAGGTCGGAGACATCATCCGGCTTCAGGATAAACACTATGACAGTGGGGGTGGACCGGACCGCGATCGTTCTTCCCATCAGGCCCCGTTGGAAGCCAGAATTCTAAAAGTGGCGCTGGATTTCGACGTCCTTGAATCTGCCGGCAAGACTAGGCTCCAATCGATGAATGAACTTAAAAACAGGACGGGACGGTATGATCCGAACGTCTTGAAGGCGCTGAATGAAGTCATTGCCGAAAATCCCAAATACGACGTTCAACAGATCAGAGCCTGCCAACTGCGGTTGGGCATGATTTTGGGCGAAGATATTCTGACCGCTCACGATGTTGTCTTGGCGTCGAAGGGACAGGAGGTGAACGAATCCATCACGTTGCGGATTCAGAACTCCGCGCGGATGAGTGGTGTGAAGGAGCCCTTTATGGTGCTGGTCTCGGTCAACAACGAATCTGCGAAGACGGATTCGGGAGGGTCACGGAAAGCCGCGTAGATTTCTGTGTTCAACCTGTGGGCGTGCTCGGCTGTCCGCGGTTGTAGGAGGAAGTGTGCCATGTCCAGGACCGTTGTAGCTGCCATCAGGGCTGGCGCTTGATGTGTTGGGCCGGATTCCAGGGTATCCATCAGCGACAGCGTTGGAGGAAGAAGACTTCTGGTCTTCCGTCGGCGGAGACTTCACTATTTCGGCCCCCAATACCACATGGGTGACCGACAGCGCGTACCATGCACCTAGCCAACGAATCCCGCCTGTCTGAGACTGAGTTGCCTTACCATGTCTGGAATATATGGCTCAATGACGAAAGAGTCTAATTAGTTCGATACCATTTCTTGACCATCTTTTCTGGTCTGGAAATCGAGATTGTTTTCTGGGCCGTGATTCGGGCTTGGGGCGTCCAGAGCTCATAGACTAGCTGGTTGTACGGATAGTCATTCTTTCGCTGAAGGAGCGGTTAGGGTGATATGGGCATCAACATAGGCATGCGAGAGATCGGGCGGAAACGCAGGTAATGGGCTCGCATTGAGCACCGCTTGCTTGCCCGCCGCGTCATAGGACTCATTGCCGGACGACTGCTCGATGTTGACCAGGCTGACCGATCCATTCTTATGAAGCCGAAACTTCACGACCGTCGCATAGGTCCGGTTCGTGAAATCCAGCGCCGGGGCCTTCCAGACATGACGGATCCGCTGTTGCACAAGCGCCAGATACGCCTTCGCTCCAGGTGTTGTCCCGTCGGCCATCGCCTTCTGAGGAGTCTGTACTGGTGCTTGTTCGGCTCCGACTCGGGTTCCTTTGTGCGAGCAGCTCACTAACAGGATACAGAGCGCAAACAGTGCCCATTTGATACCCCATTGTCCTTCAACTGTCTGACCGTCGTTGCTCATCGTGCCTTGATCCATTCTTGAGCATACTTGCCGAGTCGCGTTTGCGTCTTACCATCTAAGGAGTAGGGCAGAAAGCGAGCGGCAGATCGTGTTTCTTGCAGCGCCTGTTATGAGGGGGTGGATCCCCTTTCCACAACAAGATGTGAGGCGGCCCGGTTGTTTGTCGCGGCCTGAACGTAAACGACCCGCAGTTTAGGAGAGTCACTTTAGCATCCAGGTCCAGCCTACTCAAGCTCATTCAAGCCAATCCCATCAAGGCTTTAGGCGGAATCATATTCTTGGATGGAATTGCCTGGAATGTGGGGGAATGAGGTGAGCTTGAGCACAAAATGCGCACAGTCCGCTATGTAAGACTCCATATGTCTTCCGCAGTCGATGCGCAGAGTGGTCCCTCAGGTAATGACGATTAAGCAGTACAATACCTCGACATCATGGAGCCTCACTGTGATCGTGACGACACGGTGCATTGGCTCGATTGCCAACGCGCACTCTGAAGTAGGCACAATCACACCACGACCGGACAAGCTTTCGGTCAATGGGCCAATCTCCGTTCACCCTCTATCTGTCATTGCTTAACAGCTCCGTCGCCTTGCCGGACGGTGGGGAATCTTTTAGTTCCAGGGTAATACTTCTGCCCCCATACGATGATGGCCTCCAATACTGGTTCTAGGCCCTTCCCTTTTTTTGTCAGAAGATATTCATGGCGTGCGGGATTCTGCTGGTAGGCCCGCCTCGTTACAAGGCCAGCGGCTTCCAGTTTTGCCAGTCTATCTGCAAGGATATTTGACGCGATCCTCTCCGGAGAGGAGAGGAATTCCTGATAACGTCTCTTGCCCAAGACCAGGTCTCGAATAACCAAGAGGGTCCACTTATCGCCAAGGGTATCCAGCACATTGGTGATCGGGCACTCGGACCGTTTAAATCTCATAGTGGTGCTCATTCTATCAGGTCCTTCAGTAGGACTCACCTCTCTCTATCATCGAAGGATGAACGAGTCATGGCGCATACCGGAGCCTTGTAACTTGCATTTTGCAAGTTACAAGGCTACACTCCCCTTCGATAGAGGGCGCGCCTGTTGGTTGCCTGGTACATGCAATGAGAGTAGCCATTCGGCGAAGCGGTAGGAAGGGAGGGTGCACGGATGGATCATTGCTCAACAGAATCGACAGGAAACACCTGGATGGGGAGGAGACGAGGGATTTCCATCTTCCAGACAAGCCCAACACTCAACATGCCCAACGAATGAGGAGGGACGAAAGATGCCACTGTGGAAAGTGTATCACCCGGTCGGAGCGTTCACGGCTGAAGATAAAAAGGCGTTGGCCAAGCGGGTGACGGAGGTCTATGCAAGTGTCCCGCTGCCGAAGTTTTATGTGGTGTTCATTTTTGAGGAAATCGCCAAGGACTCCTGTTTTGTCGGGGGCGAACCGCATAACAAATTTGTTCGGTTCAAGATCGACCATATTGCAAGGACGCTACCCGGTCCGGTCCTGAGAGAGTGGTGGGTCAGGACACTGGATGAGGTCATTGCACCGTATGTGAAGGACAGGGGATATGATTGGGAGATCTCCATAGATGAGACACCTGTCGATTTATGGTCTCTGCAAGGGGAACTCGCTCCGCCGTTTGAATCGGTGGCGGAGAAGCGGTGGGTGAAGGAGAATAAGGCGAGTCCCTATACGGTCGCGGAAAAACTGCCGGTCAATCTCCTCCTCGCTCCAGGCATAGCGGACCGGTAGGTTTTGTCTGAGCGGGCCGTGAGCGTGTGCGGAGCGGCGTGAGTCGAAGTCATCGTCGCCTGAATGTGGAGTCATGCCCAAGAGAGATGACGCCCAACCTGGCAACGTCATCTTTCTTGGGACGCATTTCTGCCTCCAAGGACGCCTCCGCGCTGATGACGCGCCGCGGCTCAGGATCAGCCGGTAGGCTTGGCCATTGAACTTAGAGTTCTCTGCAACATCGACACATTCTTGCAGAGACAGCGCAGCCAAGTGTTGAAGAATCAAGGGCGCAAACGAAACGTGATGTGAGTTACCGAGTCGTTCGTAGACACGAGGAAGAATCCGAGAAATCCCCACCTATCGAGGTAAGTGAGGAAAGGAGTGCACCATGAAACAGATGAAAGCAGTGGAAGTGAGACAGGCTCGAAGGCCGCTGCAACTCGTAGAGCGGGAAGTCTCTTCAAACACTGCCAGAATCATTGGATGAAGCAAAGAGGTCGGGCGTCTTTAAGAAAGCGGAGCGCTCAAGCGCACGGCCGGGCGCCGCTTCGTCGCCTTGCTGCGCCAGCCGGGATAAATTCCATTACTTGCCCGACCCCGGCTTCTTCTCGTCCTTGTCCGGATCCTCATCGGGCGCCTCGGGTGGCGGGGCGTAGTTTTTCCAGGCGACGCCGTTCGGCGGAAAACTGAACTTGCCTGTGGCGGCGTACACTTCAGCCCAATACGCCGGATTCTGGAAACCTGCGAAGACGGCGGAGTCCGAGAACGTCTTTTTGGGCGGTACGCCAATGGCGCGCAGGCCTGTCTTGGTGATGGCACCATTGCCGGAGGCGCTCAGTTGCCCCTTGAACACTGCGCCAAAGGGTGAAGACACGCCGACCAGATTGAACTGCAAGTCGAAGCTCACATCAGCTTCGGTCTCCTCATTCTCGAGTTCCGCCGTGTAGTTCCAGCTGCCGTCGTGCCGGCACACGAAGTTCGCCCACAGACACGTGAGTGGCTTCATGCTCGAGGATTGGTTGCTCATTCGCTTCAGCGGCAATGCCAGGTCGAACGAGCGCACGCCGCCCGTCGGCACCTGCAGCGCGCTCGCACGCGACGTTTGACCGCAGACGATCTGCACTGCGTACACGAGCTCCTTGGTGGTCAACGCTCGCCACAGGAAGACTCGCTTGCCGATGGGATCAATCACGCCCTCGCCGATCAGCTCGACCCGCGTGGGACTCGGCAACAGAGAGAAGATTTGGATGAAGGCGCCGGGTACGCCTTCGACCAGCACGGAGCGTGCCCCTTCGATGAGTGGATCGACGATGATCGGCGCCAGTAGGTGCTCAGGGACGCCTTGTACGATATGGGTATTCGGATTGCGTTTCCATCTGTCGGCTCCGCAACGCAGAGCGATGACCCAGACGCTCTGATCCTTCACGAGGTACGGCGCGACATAGATGCGCTCCGATCCCCTGATGAACACCTGATCGCTGATGGGACCCGCGCCCGCGCCGACATCGCCGAATATCTGCACCCAGGTTCCGGGACGCGCCCGGACACGCACTGCACGGGCGCAGGCGTAAAGCGGCTCCTCAACGTCGGGCGGAAAGTAGACTCCGCCGCCCATGGCGACGGGTTGCACAGTCGCTGTGTCGCTCTTAAGGCCGCACTTTTCCTGGACGATGGTGATCGTTGAGCCTGCATTCAGCCTGGTCATGCGAAAGACAAAAGTGGTCGTGCCTTCAGGGACCATCGCTCGATACTGTTCGGCCGCGAAGGTGAGCGTAACGATCGCCCCTGGCTCGAGATTGGCGGCGAACACATCCACCGCGTCGTCGCATGGCGGCAGCAACGCAGGCGTGCCGGGTTTCTTGGACGGCTCCACGTGCACGACGAGCGGATCGGATGCTTCCCAGCGATCGCAACCCTTGAGCTGCTGCACGACCTCCAGCTTGTCTCCGGCGGACGCGAGCGGTTTCGTCAGATCGAAACGTAGACGATCGAGATCGAAGATCGCGGTTTCGCTCGTACCATCGGACGTGCGGCTGATCGTCACATCCGCGCCATCGATGATTCCACCCAGATGCACTGAACGGTCACATCCCCTGGCCGGCGCCGTAAGTACGGGTACTGGCAGTTTCGCTCCGTGCGGAGCCGGCAGCTTGTCCACTGAGCAAGTGGTCTCTTTCGGCGTCCCGAGCAACGCGGGGAAGCCAGCCGGCGCCTGTTGCCACGCGGTCGCCTTGCCGTTGATGGGAATCAGTGCACCGGGCGAAAGCGTCAGACGCGCATCACCGCTTTCGTTGGCGCGCCCACTGGCGATGACGGCCGTCGCCGTCTTGACTGTGACGAGGGCGCCTGGCGCGGCGCCGCTGACCCAGAGTGCGCGACCGCATGGGTAGACATGCGAGCGAAATGCGAGCGGAGCGAGCGCATCGTGGTTCGTCGGCGCCGGTGCGACTAGTGACGCGAGATGGCTGGGAGTCTCGATGCTTGCCTCGACGCCAAGCGTTTGCAGGACAACCAAGCGATCCGTCGCCTGCAGTTTCTCGCCAGCCAGCAGAGGCAGGCGATCGGAGCCGCCGCCCGCAATCCCCTTCGCAACTGTCCGCACCGAGGGCCCATGCGCCGTCACGATGACGGTGGCTCCGGGCAGGCAGCCCTCAACCAGGATGCTGTCGCTCCAGGCGGTGAAGGGTCCACGAAGCAGCGGTGTGCATAGCGCCATTGGCTTTTCCCGGTGAACTACGCCGCAAATGGAGAAAGGCGATCGGCGGCTCAGGGTCGATAGCCGCCGGTTGCCTCCGACGGCATCTGTCCGATCGCGCCTCCGTTTCTCCCCAATCTATATTGCTTGACTCCTGGCTCCTTTTCTTTTCTGGATCCTACTCAGACGCGTAGTAGAAGGGAAAAAGATTGGTGCCCCCGATACGAATTGAACGTACGACCCGCGGTTTAGGAAACCGCTGCTCTATCCAACTGAGCTACGGGGGCAAGATCTAATTTCAATAACTTACGAGATTGGGCACTTTCGACGCGGGGATATTCGGGGGGATTAGACCTTCGACTGCCGCCGCCTTTCGAGAAGGGGAGACGTGCCCATAGCGTTCAAGCATCTTCAAGTCCGACCACCCGCCGAGTTCCTGGACCGTGCGCAAATCCACTCCGTTCTCGATTAATCGCGTCGCAAACGTATGCCGTAAGGTATGGACCGTGACGTCGAGGAGTCCAGCCGCCTTACGCGCTTTATTGAAACCGGAGACTGAAGTATACGGCGTTCCATCGGACTTCGCAAATACCCATTCGCCTTTCCTCGGGAGTCGTCCCAACGCTTCGCGGACGAGCGAGTTCATCGGCACGCCTCTCATCTTTCCGTTTTTAGCCCATGCGCTTTGTACGCTCAACAGGCTTCGGGTGAAATCGATGTCGGCCCAGCGGAGCGTTAACCCCTCAGACTTGAGGCGCACCCCGCAATAAATTCCGATTACAATCATTGTCCGTAGCGGTTCTTCACACTTCGATAAGAGAAGGGTCTCTTCCTCCGGCTCTAAAAACCTGAGCCGCTGTTTCGGTTCCTTCGTCAGCTTCACGGCGGCCGCTGGGTTGTCGCCCTCGTACAACCCCCATTGCTTCATGCGGTTACAGAGATTTTTCAAAAGCGAGATCTCCCTGTTCACTCTGACTTTAGCTCCCTCCTTAATTCGCTTGTGTCGATGCGCTTCGATCAGAAAGGGGGAGATTTCACTGAGCATCTTGCCGCTGAATGACGGTGCGAGGCGTCTGAGACATTCCAGGTAGGTGCGAACACTGGCTGGTCTCTTATTGGCGATGGCCCACGACTCAAACTTTTCCCGCGCGTCATCAAACGAAAGATCTTTGGTCTTCCGCCCATAATTAAAGTTGCCCTCAATGATCTCGATCCGCATCTTTCGGGAAATATCGAGGGCAATTTTCCACGGTACGTCGCCAATGCGCCGTCGATAGCGGATACCCTCAATCCACGACTCCCAATAAATCGTTCGGCCTCGCCGATAGAGGCCGTTGCCAGTGCGTCCCATTTTGACCTCTAGCAAGGATTGAGTCGTTGTTGGCGCATCTGTTCCTCTTGGTTGCGACGGATCGCATTCAAGTCCAAAGACTGTTGCCGCTGCCGGAAGTAATCGAATTGCTGGATACTGCCAGACGGCTGGCCTTTGTTATCGTAGAAGGTTCCCGCAAGACCAAACGAGCCGGTCAAGAAACTTCCTGCCAGGACTCCGAGCATAAAGAGTTTCATGGCTCCTCCCTTACGCTTTCACAATGGTGAGTTGGAATCGGCTGCCTTCGACTTCAACGATCAGTCCCTTGTCGCGGGTGAGCATCCCCGCGTCTTCATACGTGCGGATCTTGACGTTCGTTCCTGCATATGCCTCAAGCGCATCGGCCAGGATGTTCTGCATGTTCCATTCATTGGGTGTCATCATTGCCTCCTCGGCTCGATAGTGTGCCTGTGAGTCACTAAGACCGCTGGCTCGAAAGAAGCCAAAAAGTCGGTGGTACTCATCAAGGTCTGTCACGCGGCCCTCCTTTTCGGCAGCTTCACACCGCGTAGGGACTCGGCCAAGACGAAACGCACGTACCCGTTCAAGGTGTAGCCTCTGTTCCGCACGGTATCGAGCCGTGCCTTCAAGTCGCGAGGGAGTAACAAGACCAACTTTTTCTCCAGCTTCTTCTTTCTCATCGCCGATCTCCTTACGCTAGCGGTTAAGGTTAATTGCCTAGGCAATTATACCCTAACGCTAGCGAAGGAGGCTAGCAGGCGAAATGCCTGTGCCTAAGGCAGTTTGTACCGTAGCTGCCCATCGTTGGCTCTGGGCACCTGGCGCAGCGCCGTCAGCGCTCGATCCAATGCCCGTTCGACGAAATCCACCAACACATCAACCTCGGGGTTCTTCCCGTGTGCGGGAAACTGACCCTCGAATCTGAGAAACCGATAGACGGTATCTGCGAGTTCGCTGGCTAAGCGACCAGGGATGTTGAGGTCAGCGGGACATCCCCGATCGAGGATGAAGGTCGCGAGATCCCATGCCAGCCGGGCCTGATGCACGGCGTCCAACACTTGTTCCTGTTTATCCCAGTTCTCCTCCCAGTTCTTACCAGTGGCGGGCGTTGGATAGAAGAACGTGGAGGAACGGCTAATTTCTCGCATCAGATTACGAATTCTGTCGATGCGATCTTCCGTAGACGCAGTAGTTGAATCTGACATCGCACCCTCCTTTGATTGACGTTGAGGATTGTGCTTGATGACTTCTCCCATGATGAAAACCTCCGTTATGGTTTCGGCGAAAAAACAGTGATGACTACTCTCCTCTTGTGATCTGATCCACTGCTTACCTCACTGGGGTAAGAATGAGATATCGGGCACACTGAACGATCCTCATGTGGTATCGGCTATCGCGGCACCTCCTTGGTTATACACACGCGTCATGGCGTGTGTTTAATCACGGGCGTTCTTCATGAAGAAAAGGCAAAAACTTGGGTGGAGGCTGAAGGAGTTTTTTACTTTGACTTCGGGAGAAAACCCTTCGCCGACTTCCAGTCTCGGTAGGCGACGAGGAGGGCCGAGCCGAGTTGCTTGCGGGGGAGAAGGCGCCACGGCACAAGGCAGGCTACCAGATAAGCATAGGCAGTGCCCGCATAGCCGTCCTTGGAATAAGGCGCGCTGTAGACCTTTGGCGGAACTCCGGTCGCCACTTCAAAAAGATCCAAAAGTCCATGTATTGCTGTCCGCACTACCTCGTTCCGAGGTGCCCCGGTTCTCGGACCGGAGATCCCCTTCATCGCTTGCAGGGCGGCCTGACGGACGGTATCCAATGCAAGGGGAAACTGGTCGGACGAGAGCAAGCACGTGACCGTGGTTCGCCGCTCGTCTGAGTAGCTGTCTCGTACAAACGGCATCTGGGGCAACGCAGCATCAATGCCCGACTCAAGGTGTCCTCCAAGCCTTTTATAGGTCTCCCTGGTCTCGTCCAGCGCGTCAATGAGGGCCTGGAGTCGCTCCTGTGCCTCGCCTTTATACGGCTTAGGGCCCAGGGAGATAATCTCGGGCGTCGTCGCGTCGTATATCGTGCTGGTGATGGAGGCGAGCAGACGCGAGAACTC
Organism: Nitrospira sp.; assembly: GCA_019636945.1. Taxonomy (GTDB): domain Bacteria; phylum Nitrospirota; class Nitrospiria; order Nitrospirales; family Nitrospiraceae; genus Nitrospira_D. Next base: position 31,617 of record JAHBWO010000012.1, read on the forward strand.
GGGGTCAGAGAGTGGAGGCAAGGCCCGGCGAATGGCCGTCGCTTGCTGGCGGGTATATTTGACCATGTCGCGATTTTTTCGGATGTTTGGTGGTTTTGTCAATCAAGAGAGGAGGCTGCGTTTCCACAACTCGCGCTCGGTCAAGATTTTGCCGGTCACAAAATTCACCATATAGCCGGTGCGGCGTTCGCTTTCTGCCAGAAGGGTGAGGGCCCCGCAACAACTGTTGGCCAAATCGTCCCTTGATCCAGCGCCTGGCGGGTGATCGACCGTGTCTCGTCCGCTTCGACCGGTGCGGCGTTCGAGTTGCATCAGCTCAACGGTGAGGGCGCGGATGTCGAGCAGATCAATGCACCCTTGGGAAAACAGTGGGAGACTTTCGAGATAGAGTTCTGATTTCGTAAGCTCAGAATGCCGGTAGGTGATGCCGCACTTCGAAAACGATTCACGGACCCACTCACCGCTATAGTGGTCTCCCGTCACTTCATAGAGCCGATAAATTTTGAGCAGGGCCGCATATTCCTTCACGACACTGCTTGGATCAAACGGTGGTTTGACCGCTCGACAGACATCGAGTACATACCGGTCCCCTTCGGCGTGGGCAATAGCCAGCGTGAAGCTGTCGTGGCTGCCGCCTGAGGGATCTGTGAAGGAGACATAGCGGAAGCGGTCTTGTGGTGGGCGTTCCCGGCGTCCTGGTTCAATGGCGCGTTCAATAAGCTCCACCTCAAGAAAGCTGCCGACATCGGACCGGAACTGCGCCAGGTATTCCGCGCTGGCTGCTGCGGGATCCCGTTCCATGGCGTCGTCGATGACGCGCTGTGGCACGGTGGGGTTCATCGTGCGGGTGGCGGCTTGAATCACGAGCACGGGGGATTCCCCATGCCCATAATGGCGCTTGTAGGCGTTATATAGGGGACCGCTGCGTTTGTAGGGGCTGCTGAGTCCCAACAAGAGTGCACCGGGAATCGTGGCCATGGCCGGCCGCAACGCGGCTAAGATTTCCTCAGCGGGATTCGCGGATTCTTCCGAACGCCAGAAGGCGATTTCGTCGCACAAGGCCGCAACCACCGTGTAGCCTCGAATCGTGCGATAGTTCGCCGTCGTGATTTCGATCACGATGCTATTGTCTAATTCGATGCTTTCGGCGTCCTGGCGGACGATCATTGCTGCCAGCATTGGCACGGATTGGAGCATGGCGCTGAGATATCTCATGATCACGCGACTTTGCTTGCGATCCGCCGCGATAATCATAATGATGCCGCGTTCCCCGAGGGCGAGATGCGGTTTGTAGTTCTGGAAGCAGGCGAGAAAGACGGCAATCAGAGCCACGATAAAGGACCCGCCCGCGCGTCGGCCTTTGATGAACCACCCTTCCTGGACCTGTTCCCGTGGGGGCTTTGTGCGGCCGGTGAGGTGACGGAAGAGCACCAGATCCTCCTCCGTCATCGGTAGGGCGAAGATGGCCTTGAGCACGACAAACCACGTCCGCCACGTGTCCAGGCTTTTGAACAACGGGCGGAACAACTGCGGATCATTGACGCAGTCGATGATGGTCATGCTATTTCCTTGAGAGAGGCGGGCCGGGTATCACTACGAGTTACCAAAGGGTGTCTCCTTTCGTGTAAAAGCGGCGGGACCTTCCCCCGGAAAGCCCCGCCTGGCGGGGTGCGCGCACGCCACTACTTTGTACCCACATATTGCTCTGCGGTCACGCTAGGCCGACGTACCTCATCTTCACTGGCCACGGTGACGCCGAGCACGTCCTTAATCTTCGCCGCATCGACACCGATGCCGTACAATCGCCGTCCCACTAACTCCTGGAGCATATGGGCATATTCGAGCAGGAGCGTATTTTGTTGAAACGCCGCATAGTCGTTCGGGTGCTGGCGCTGGGCGCGGGCGTCGAGGGCGCGTTGCTTCATTTCCTCGCTGACCATCGGCCCCATCGGGCTATCGAGCATCGCATCGAGCACTTCATCGCGGTCTTGTTCTGCGGCGAGGAAGAACTGCGTGTCTCGTTCCGCTTGATTCTGCCCGACCAGCAGACGGCGAATGTCCCCATTGCGCAGCTCCCGGCGTAATTCGTCTTTGATTGGCGACTTCACGGCATACAGCAGGGTGCGAAAGCCTTTGTCCTCACCTCCGAGCCTCGTGGCGGCAGTCTTGAGCCAAGCCACGGTAGGCAGGAACTTCGTACCCAGGTTGCGGATAGCCGCCATCTTGCCCGCTTGATTGAGGTGCTCGTTGTTCAGGATTTTCGATTCTGGCCCCTCATACTCCTCCTCAAGCTCCGTGATGAGCCGGTTTAACCAGCCGTCTCGCGTAGCGATGGACCCCTGGGACCAGCCCTTCCCGATCACGCCGAGCTGAGTCTTGAGATTCACAATGAGGGTTTGCGCTGACATCGACATGGTTAAGTCTCCTTCTTGTTAGATGGCTCCATTGGAGCCGGTAATGGAGCCGCTACAGGCTCCGGTTTTGTAGTCAAGTAATCGCGGAGTGAAATCTGCTTTGATCTTCTTTTTAAACCGATCTTACTGAGCAGGCCCGAGAGACAGTTGATGCTAGAGAGGTATTCGTTGATGTCTGTTCCGGTTCCAGCGATAAGGGCGGACTCTTTCTGCTCAACAAGGTGTTCAAGGTGTACGATGCGTTTGACGATGGTTTGCTCCATCGTGCTGAGGTTCGCCAATCCTCCCAAATCTGAGAGATAGCATCCGTACCGATACTTTAGCCCTCGAACGACCGGATACCGTCCGTCGAGGTCGCTCAGGAACGAGGGGCGAAAGCGTCTTGCTACCGCCCTCGGTTTTGTTCCCTTTCCCTTCGGCATCGATTTCCTACCTTTTCGAGACTTAGTCCCCCCGAATATCCCCGCGCCTCAATGTAGATAATGAAATATACGTAGTACTTCAATAAGTTAGACGAATCCATCCCGGTTATTGAAACCGGTTATGTTTTAGCGACCCCTTTCTAGCCTTCGGATACTCGTTTCGCGCCCGTCCTAGACGTGTCTAGGGGCCTTTATCGCCCTCGATAGCATCGCTCCTATAGCTCGGAGGAGTTCGGGCCGGTGCGGCCTACACGGACGGTCGCTTAAAGAGTATTCTTCTTTAATTTCTTACTTTCTTCTCCTCTCAATCCTAACTCTTTTTTTACACCTTATAGTTAAGTCACCGGCCGCACCGGCCGCACCGGCCGAAAACACCAAACTTAGTGATCCATCGTCTCCTGCCACCCCTCCTTGATGTTCTCCACCGGGAATGTTCGTTTGCGATAGACGGTATGCCACCCATTATCAGTACCGTCGCTCTTTTTCAGTCTCCATCGCCCGTCTTTAGTCGTTGGATTGGCATAGACGACATAGCCCAGCCGTTCCATGGCAAAGGGCAGTTTGCCTTTAAAGTTCGTCGTCGAAGTCGAGGCCACGCGGACGGAGTTGATACGCAAAATTACTCGACCGCTAACCAGATCCATGTTGGTAAAGTCTTCGAGAACATCCACCAGCCAGTCATCGGTAATCAGTCCGCTGCGCACAACATCGGCATGCGCCGCCGTTTTTCGTTGACCCAGAGCGGCTGAGAATTTCGACAAATCACGCTCGTGCAGAAACGCAGCAACGTGTTGCGCCCCGTTCTGTTCATAGAACCAGCTCCAGAGGTCTTCGAAATAGGTCCGGCGAATACTCGCGTACCGCACCTCCAAGGCAATCAAAGCGGCCAGCCCGTCTTCCCCCTTCAGCTCGGCAATGGCCTTGGCTTCTTCCTTTTGCTTTTCGGTCGCTTTCAGGCCCATTTCCTCCATACTCGCGCACTCAAGAACGTCAAATCGTCGATCATCTTCCGGAATATGGATGCTGGCCAAGAGATGATTGGTCGTCACAATGACAGCGCAATAGAGCCGGATGTGCTGCGTGACCTGATACTTGCCATTGATTGTCGCGTGGTCGGGCGTCCCGGCAATGATATTTTTCAGTTGTTCATTCAGCATCCATCGCGATTGATCCTGGGCGTCGGCAGCTTCATTGACGCGGAGTAGAGCGCAGACGAGATAGGCATTGAAGTCGGTTTTCAATGCGCGCGGCGGGATGTTCTCGACATTCCAGGCGCCAATGGCCGGAACACACATTTCAATGGCCGTATCCTTGCCCACCCCTTGTCCGCCGCCAATGAGAAGCGCAAAGCGGATTTTCTCCCATGGCTTCTGGACCCGATGCGCCATAAAATTAAAGAACTGATCACAGTCGCCGGGCTTATTAAACAGCTTTCGACAATGCTCCATCCACGGTTTCGCCAATGCCGCGTCACCCCGCGGGATCGTGGCGTGGCGATAAAGGTTGAGGATGGCGGCTCCAGTATCAGCGACCAATTCCCCCTTCACCATATTCATCTCCGGCGTATATTCCTCCAACTGGGGATGGCTTGTGACAGAGGTCACGAGTCGTCGCTGCTGGATAATCTCGGAGGCTTTCCGCATCACACCATCATCGATCATCGGACTTACGGCAATATCCACGTCCTTCGCTGAACAGATCTCCATTGTGGGCCGGTAAAGAAAACCATTCCCAATGTGGAAGTAGAAGTCGTCGAGAGGAATCCGGCCGGTCGAGGGAACCCAACCATGCTCCCGCGCCAATTTCACAATGGTCCCAATTGAAAGTTCCCGATCAGCGCCTTCCTGGCTCTTTTCGTAGAAGAAGTGCCGCATACGCTTGTCGTGGTTTCGATCTTTCTCTCCATCCCACTTGTCGGCCCATTCGTTGTAGATCACCCAGGCCTCATCGCTCCGATTAAACGTACGGCCCAGGATGATGCCGACGTTTAGCCACAAATCACGGTCATCCGCCGGGATCACGGCCAACATGTCTTTGACCTCTGACACCCCATACTTGCGCCGCGCGGGATCGTCCTGCCGGGGGCGCCCACGTTTTGTTGCATCCTCGCCTGGGATCCAGTGTTCGGGCAGGGTCGCAATCGGCTTGGTCATCCAATCGTCGGCCATTCGTAACTCCTGCCACTCCGATGTCGACTAGGCGGCACGATTATGTACCCGCCATCATTCTTCACATCGATATGCTTCCCCAGCCTATTGTTGCCTGTCTTGAGATCGGGGCAATATTTAAAGAACACATGAAACCCACCGCCTCCCGTCTGCGCCATCAAGGTCTGTGGTTCGCCTTTCTCCCTGATCAGTTCCATCCAGGTCTGAGCCCCGACCTTCCCCGGCCCCATATCGATGTCAGCAATAGTAAGTCGACTGACTTTTCCAGTGGCAATCGCAATGTTGCGCGGGGGTGTGCCGGGTCCCCACCATTCTTCGACCTTCAGAGAGTCGCACGAGGCATTCTTGAATCCATTCGGCACTAAGTCGCCGATTGGATGCTTGCCTATATCAGGACACTCGCTGCCTTGTGGGCACGTACAACATCCTTCTTCATCGACCGTCCAGCAAGGGAACACGTGCCATCGCAGTGCGATGTACAGTCGGCCATAGCGCAGTACCTCGGCCTGGAATAAATCCCACATGGTGGTTTCGCTCATCGTCATCGTCCCACCGCCTGAAGCTTGAGCCACTCCGTCGCTTTCATTCCCTCGACACGCTCTACAACGGCATTTACACCTGCCGCTTTCCACTCTTGGCCGTAGCGAAAGAACTTTCGCGTGATGGGATCGTACGTGAACTGATCAATCGGGATGCGGATTCGTTTGTCCATAGAGTTGTTCTCTGCGATGTAGGCATCCACCGCTTCGGCAGCCAACAGCTTGAGCAATTCCTTATGAGCGGGAGTGAGCGGTTTCATTACAACACCCCTTTCTTATTCGCATTGAAGCGAGCCTGTCTTGGTGTGATGCCCGGTAAGTCGTCAATAAATTCCTCTAGTTCACTTCGTTTAAAGTAAATGTTGCGACCCATCCGCTTGCACGGCACCACGCCTCGGTATAGCAATCGGCGCAACCATCGTTCGCTCCCGCCCAAATAAATCGCCGCCGCTTTCACGTCTAGCAACACACCGTTGATAGGAGTTGCGCGGCGATTCATTGGCCGTGCTCCCGAAGAAGCCTTTCCAGCTTCGGCACGCCACCGTGCGCTTTCACAAAACGCCGCACCTCTGCGAGCAACAGGGCACGATGGCGAAAGGTCTTATCGCGCAGCAACTGTGCAATCAGATCCCTACACATCTTTGCCAAGGGGGCGTCGTGAATCAGGCATCGAATCGTGGCGGATTGGCTGCACCGGGATTTGGCCGATAACTTGGCCAGTGCGCGGCGCTCGGACTGACTTAACAAGGCAGGAAAAATTTTTCGGTTCACGGAGCGTTCCTCCAGCCGTAAAACGCAAAAAAGCGGATGGACGCTTCGCAGCATTCATCCGCCTTTACGAGATCGAGTTTTAAGGATTTATAGAAAAGAAACGCCACAGACGGACTCCATGCGAAAACACGAGTTGTGTTTCACGCTATGGACGTCCCACTCCTGTGGCACGCCAGACGTTGCCCCCTAACCCCGCTCTGGGGTTAGGATCACAGCTAGTACGTAGCTGACTCCTTATGCAACGCCCCACCAGGTCCGAGACCTGGCCACGGCTGACTGATCGAGAACCGATCAACCGAGTAGAATTATATACCAGCCGGAAGGAAAATAAAACAGGGTAATTATTTAATCCATAACATCAAGTTGTATTTATAAGTCATTGCTATAAATGGAATGTATTTATCATAATATACGGCGAAACCATGCCACCTAGGTAGACTTCTTGACAGAACTGAAAACCTAAGTGACTATAGCGGTAAGGAGACCCAAATTGTCCACGATACCGCTATGGAAGTTGGCATCATAAATACAACTTGAGCGAAAGCCACCATACCGCGCGGTGGTGGTTATTGAGACCCACAATCGGCCTCTTCAGGGAAGGTTTGCCCTGGAGGGGCATTTTTATTTCTAACAAGGAGGTCCTATGAGCAAAGGACGTGACAGAATAGTTTTCCGGCGCGGCGATGAGTGGGTTAACAAGCGAAACGATTCTGACAGAATCTCCAGTAGCCACCAGACACAGAACGCAGCCGCGAAGGCAGCTAAGCAAATGTTGATCAATCAGGGTGGTGGAGAGCTCACCATAAAAGGTGAAAATGGAAAGATTCGAAGCAAAGACACGATTCCTCCAGGCAATGACCCAAATCCACCAAGAGACAGAGAGTACTAGCAATGGGATTTCAAATTCTCACACTTAGTGGAGGTGGGTTTTTAGGGCTTTACACCGCGACTCTACTTGCGGAGCTAGAGGAGCGATGGAAACGCTCTATCGCAACGAGCTTTGACCTTATTGCAGGAACCTCAATCGGGGGCATCATCGCATTGGCGCTTGCGGCGGGCACTCCAGCTTCAAAAATTAAGGCTGCATTCGAGGACAATGGGAAGAAAATCTTCTCTAAGAAACCCCCACCTAAATCAAGATTTGGATCCTTTTGGGATATTCTACTTTCAACCTCCTCGTCAAAATATAAGAGTTCCATTCTCAGAGAGACAGTTGAAGAACTTGTTGGAGTAAATACACGCATTGGAGATTTGCGCCACGCAGTGTTAATACCTTCGATCAACTTGTCCAAGGGAAGACCGCAGATATTTAAAACTCCGCACCATCCTGACTTTAAGCTTGACCTGCATCTGAAAGTTTCTGACGTTGCCCTAGCTACCTCCGCTGCGCCCACTTTTTTTCCACTCGCAGAAATCAATGACTCACTCTTTGTGGACGGGGGATTATATGCCAACTCTCCAGACCTCTTTGCGCTCCATGAAGCAACGCACTTTTTTAAGATCCCTGAACAGGACATTCGGATGCTAAGTATCGGAACCACGACCTCTCAATTTTCGTTTGGGCATCCAGCCGAGAAAGACTTTGGAATTTATCAGTGGTTCGCCGGACAGCGCCTGATGAATGTCATTATTGCCTCACAACAACAATCGGTTGGGTACATGCTCGGCCATCGACTTTCTAACAGGTATTTACGCTTGGATGCGAATCAATCAAAAGAGCAAGAACGGGCATTGGGGCTTGATATCGCAACTGATGAAGCACAAAAGCTCGTCCGAGCGCTCGCCTCTGCGACATTTCAAGATCACATAAACGATACACTACTAAAGGAAATGATGGAGAATCAGGCTCCCCAGCCAATCTTCTACCATCATTTATCCAAACAATCTTAGGAGTAAGGGTATGGGCATAACAGCGAACTACTTCTTCAACGCGAGTGATTCCGAAAAGCAGACGTTGCACAGAAGAATTACTCCTAATGATTCTCAATTTAGCGACCAGCAAGAACGCTGGAACAAACTAGCTGATTTCTTGATTGAGCGATTGAAGGAAAGAAGTGGTTATCCCATACGGACTTGGCTACAAGGATCATATAAATTCGCGACTCAAGTAAGGCCGGTTCACATGGACGAGGAGTTCGATATTGATCTAGGGGTATATTTCTGTTGGGATGATGATCGCAACGGTGGAGAATATTCTCCGAAGGAACTTAAAGACTTGGTGCAGGAAAATCTGCGACGCTTTGCCGGTGAAAACGATGATGTCATAGAGGTAGTTACGCCCGCCAAGCCTCGGTGTTGTCGCATTCGCTTTAAAGGCAATTTTCATATCGATATTCCTTGTTACCATCTTCACGAGACTTCTGATGCTCGCTCACTAGCTACAGAGGAGGATAAGTGGGAAGACAGCGATCCAAAGTCCATTTACATTTGGTTTAAGGATCAATTTGATGATGAGGAAAGAGCCTCTGTTCGAAGACTCATCAGATACGTGAAAGCATGGGCTGCATTGAAGTTTCGAGACGTAAAGACTAGACCCCCCTCTCTCTTGCTGACAGTATTAATAGCAGAAGCCGCAAAGCAATTTCCGTCAAAGCTTTTTACAGGTGATGATGAAGCTTTGGCGGCAGTGCTCCCTACCGTTGTTGATCGTTTGAGTGATATTCCAGATGTGCCAAACCCCATTGATAGAGCAGAAAACTTGGCTAGTCGCCTTTCGAACTCCGCCTGGAGTGCATTTGTTGAAAAGTTCAAGTCCTTTTCTACAACAGCTCAAAGCGCATTGAAGGACAATGACTGTGTGACAGCGTGCTCACGCTGGACCATGGAATTTGAGCATTTATTCCCTTTGCCTGATACAAACAATACCAATGATACTACTAAAGGTTTACCTACGGTTAGGACGACGCTTCCTGAAGTCAGTGTTCGAGCGGTCTCAAATGAAAATCCAAACTTGAGTTTTAGTGGCCATAATCGAATTGGCCCAATCCCTAAAAATTGCAAGATAAAGTTTGACGTTGTAAACGGCATGAGTATGCCTCCTGGTACAAAAATTAATTGGATAGTGCGTAATGAGGGAGATGAAGCAGAAAATACAAATGACCTTGGACATCTTGCAGGTACTGGATTAGCTGCAGAGGAAAGATCTTCGTACAAAGGCACGCACTTCATGGACTGTACGGCCATCTGTGATGGCAAGGTAATTGGCCTACGAAGAGTGCGAGTACAGATTGAAGGCGCATCACTTCCGAAAAAACAGAATCAAAGGGCAGCTCTCCTTAAGCTGGTTGGTCGCAAATAGATTCCCACTGGCCCCAACAGCTTAACGATGTTGGACCGACTCTCGATAGCTGTTATTAAGATAGGAAATTTCTAAAAAGCATGAAGAGGTTTCCCAAGATACGCATGCCTCATCCATCTCAGCCTGACTATAAAATTGTAATGGCTGCGTTGAATCGACAAGCTGAAATGGATGTTGGTTTTAGATTGAAGATGGATGAAATCAATGAAAAACTTCCACACTTCGCTTTGACGCGTAGTCAAGGTGGTTCAGGTTTTATAGTGGCAGAAACTCTTCGTGGTTATTTTATTGAATATCTTAACCGCCTCACACTGCATGGGCAGTTTTCTCTTCCGACCTCGTTCAACGTCGTGCAAAGTTTTCTCTCGTATTCTAAATCTCTCCTTGCCTTCGATCTTCGAGAAGAACGAGAGCACTTGCTTCGGTTCTACGAGTATTTTGATTGGTATACCGCCAATAGCTTTCCGGACCAGCCCCTAGCGCTTACTGACATTCTGCCAGAAGGAATTGTGTACGCTTACAATGGTATCAGCCCACTGGATGATTTTGTCTTGGAAACAGATAATTCCAAACTTCGGATACTGGGCGTAGGAATGGTACGCCACGGTCATGATTTGTCCGCTATCATTATTGCCGGAGAGAATCCTCCTTTTCCATCTGATGAAGATATTAGGAAGGAGCTTAAAATTCCTGATAGCTCCCCATATCCGGGAAAAGAAGGTCTTAGGTCAGAGCCCTCCCTCAATACGAAGGATAGATACGTCTCAGAACTGCCCGGTCATTCACGTGTAATTATGCTGGCGCGATACGATCTTCAGGATTCCACATTCGACGTTAGATATGTAAATCTAGATGTTGGCGCAGGGTATATGGTTCTGACCGATGATCGAACGATTTACCACAATGAAAATGATCGTGATGAGATGCTGCCCTTTTCGATCGAAAATTTACCTCGTTACTCATCCCTATTCTCTGCATTAGCAAGTCTTTTATATCTTCCGGCATTTTTCGTCGATCATGGCGCTCGCATTGTGGAAACAAAGTTTGCAACAGACCTCCATACAAAGAGTCGGCGAACGCTTGTTAATAAGGCAATAAAGACTCTCGGCTTGAATCAAGTTCCATTCTTTAGGACGATGCGTTGTTTGTCTGGCATTTATCCTGATAGAAGCAAAGCCGTCTTAACAATTGATCCTCCTGCCATGGACTTTGAATCTTCCGGCTATTGGCGGCCTCTTCCAAATGGTGAAGTTGGTCAAACAAAAGACGGAACTCCAATTGTTGGGCAAACATGGGTCAAACGAACAGAAACGTGGAAGGCACAGAGTCTTTCTTCGTTTGTTATCTCAAGAACTCCTTGTTTAAGTTCCGGAGAAGACCCCGGTTGGATCTACATCATGCGGTCAGGCTCTCATCACGATGATATATATAAGATTGGTCTCACGCGGAGAACGACTGAAGAGCGCGCGAAAGAACTAAGTGGTTCAACCGGAGTACCAACTGGCTTTGAGGTTCTTTTCAGTTGGGTAGTGGGTGATTGCGCGAAGTTCGAGCAGGAACTTCATCGTCGCCTGAAGCATCTTCGTATTAACAGACAACGAGAATTCTTCCGCGGAAACCTTCAGGAGATCGTAAAAGCAGTGAGTGAGATGGTCCCGCCCTGACAACAATCATGGCCGAGGTAGCACAGCTATGGTTTACCTGGTAGGGAATTCGGGGGGACAGGGGAGTGGTAAACCACGGTAATAGACGGTAAGCGACGCTAGAAGACGGTCCTCACGCGAGCAGTGGAATCGTCAGCGTTATAGAGGGGTTTCGAAGCTTTTCACGGAGTTCGAGGACTGAGGCTTCGGGATTAGGAAACCGCTGCTCTATCCAACTGAGCTACGGGGGCAAGGCCTACTATCATATAGTTACGCGAGGCTCGCGACAAGCGCTTTCTCGGCGTAGTGAATAACGTAGTGACTTATTACAAAGTCGGCGCATTGTTATTGTTTGCCAGTTGCGTGGTCGGTAGTCACTACCAGTAGTTCCCCGATTTGATCGATCACTCTTCCAAGACGATTATCAACGTCATTCGCGACGTTCTCGCTATTCACAATGAGCTGTCTATTGTGCCACTCGTTAAGCTCTTCGACGGTTTTGATATCTCCTGGGCTGGGTATTGGTGGTACGCGTCCAACCTGATTCAGATTGGCATAAGTTTTCATGGGAAATTCAGGAAATGAAATAGCGATGGACGCAATGATTTCATACATTCGTTTTCGTTCCCTGGCTAACTCAGTGCCCAAGGTCTCATTGACTTGCAAATAACGACGACCTTCCTCAAGGCCAATTTTATCCTTCGTGAGCGCGTATACTTGGAAATTATATCCACCATGTATCTTGCTGTCCTGGAAATCTCTAACAACTTGCGTAAGTGTCGCACGCACCCCCATCAATTCACCAAAAGCCTGGCGACGTCTCTCCTGCATATGTCGGTCATCCTGCCATTGTTGCGCGCAGTAGGTCCCGGACAACGTAGCAGCCAAAGTACAAATAGCAGTAATAGTGGAAGTAATAACTGAAGTGCGGAGGACAACTCTCAAATCTGTAGCTGGTTTATCTTTCATAGTTAAACCGGAGAGTTCGACCACCACGCGGCGGCACTATAGCGCAGGCCAAAGAAATGAGGCAATGGTTATCATCTATTGCCCTGGAGCTGTAGCTGCAAGCACTGCCGTGAATAGCGTTATAAAATAGGCGAGTAAATGGAGGGAAAGCTGAGGATAGCCCAACATCGATTCTCCCTTTGTTGGGGCGTAGGGCGAACTGTAGCGCATCGGCGGGACGATTGGAAGGGGAGGGGATAGGATAGCTTCTTACTGTCCTGCTACCCGCAGCATCCACCGGCGAAGACTTGCCGCTGTCTGTGGGCGTTCCAACAGGCGGGGCAAAGTTGGACGGTGGAATGGGTAAACCCGTCGACCGATTCCATCCGTTGTTCAACAATGACGCCGCAATCCGAGCAGGGTCCTGCTGCTGTCTCCGACTGTCTCTTATGCGCTTCGACCATCATGCGCCATCACCTTGGTGTTCGGGCGAATATGTTGATTGCACACGGATGACATAAACGCCCGTGTTTGTCGGGAACCCGTCAAGACCCAGAACCGTTTTACCGGTGAACCGACCGTGGCTGTCCCTAATCCCGCTTGGAGGTGTTTGACACGATCATCCAAGGCTGCCACCGTTTTTTCCAACTGGAGGATCCACTCCTTCGTGACGGGGGTTGGTTCTGGCATGATTCCACTCCTCTCTGCTAACGAGCGCAATGCCGAATGACGCCGATAACAAGCCCTTCGATCTGAAACTCGTCGGATGGGTGAACCATAATCGGCTGCATCGTGTCGTTGGCCGGACGCAGCTCGATGTGGCGCTCTTTCTTATAGTAGACCTTGATCGTCGCTTCTTGATTGACCAAGGCCACGACGGTTTGTCCATTCTTCGCGGTGTCTTGCTTGCGGACGATGACCAAGTCGCCGGGGAGAATGCCCTCGTCCTTCATCGATTCGCCCTTGACCTTCAAGGCGAAGGTTTTTCCGTCCTGGAACATACTCGGTGGGACGTCGACCAGTTCCGCTTGTGAGACTGGTTCAATCGGAGTCCCGGCGGCAACCAGGCCGGCCATGGGAATCTCCGTCTTTTGTCGCAATTGATTCAGCACGACGGAGACGATGCCGGGAATCTTCCGCATCCCGGCTTCATACCGTGCGACGGAGACGCGAGTCGTGTGCAGGGCATCAGCCAGTTGTTGCTGCGTGAGACCTAATTCTTCTCGAAGGCGTCTGACATCTTGTGGTTTCATCATGTAGCCATTGGTAACACATCCAGCGACTCTCGTCAAGCGGATCCGGATGTGTGGAGGGTTTCATGGTTGAGGTGAGGCCGCATGTCGAAAGTATTTAGGGAAACGAGTCCTGGCAGGATATGGCTGGGTCGGCTCGATCGTCGTGCTGACTAAAAACTAGGCAAGAAGCTCGATCTGAGCGCATCGCGTGTGTTCGGCAACAGTGGGGATACTTAACCACAGACTTATCCACAGAAACTGGGGAGAGGGGCGCTATTCCACGAACTCTTCGTTCAACGCGACGGTTTTGATATGGGCAAACACGAGCTGGCCTGGTATCAAGCCTAACGACATCAGCGATTTTCTTGTGATACTGGCCACGAGCGGGGTGCCGATATCCAAGACGACGTCTACGGAGGACTGATCGATTTCACGGACTTCTACGACGGTGGCTTTCAGGATATTCAAGATGCTGGTCGGCACGACTGTTTGCGCGAGGACCAGACTGACATCGTTGGAAAAAATATGGACACGCAGGGCTTGGCCGACAGGCACAGACTGAATCGGGACAAACAGCGAGTGGTTGTTGAAGTCCAACTGAGTCAGTCCGTATTGCAGGTCATGATGTATGACGCGCGCGTTCAAGATGGCGCCGATTCGATGCGGTCCCAACTGTGCTCTGAAATCCAACGTGGTGAACACCTCATTGAGCAGGCCGGTGCCGGCGACGTGGCCTTCTTTCATGAGGATGACACGGTCGGCCAGTTGAAGGATTTCCGTCAGCCCATGACTCACATAGAGCACGGGAATTCGTAAGTGCTCATGAAGTTGACGGATAAAGGGAAGGACCTCTTGCTTCCGCTGAAGATCAAGCGAGGCGAGCGGCTCATCCAACAGGAGCAGTTTGGGACTGGTCAGCAGTGCGCGCCCGATCGCCACCCGCTGTTGCTCACCGCCGGAGAGCTTATGAATGCGGCGATCGAGGAGACGACCGATTCCAAGAATCTCAATCACCTGTTCCGGAGCAACTCGACGTGCGTCGAGAGGGATCCGCTTATAACCGTACAGAAGATTCGCGCGCACATTGTAATGAGGAAACAGGCGAGGTTCTTGGAAGACATACCCGATCGGACGTTCATAGAGCGGCAGACAGCGCCTGCGGCTCTCATCCTGCCACACCTCCTCGCCGAATTGCATGAAGCCCTGCGGGGCCCGTTCGAGTCCCGCCAGACATCTCAACAGCGTGGTCTTGCCTGATCCAGAGGGGCCGAAGATCGCGGTAATGCCTGAGATCGGCACATCGAGATCCACGTTCAGACGGAACGTCGACAACGGTAGGTCGAATCGTGCTCGGAGGTGACTCATGAGACGTGGATGGGAAATCGACGGTTCACGACGTACACCGCCAGCAAGACGAGAAAGGAGAAGATCAACAAGACGGCCGCGATCGCATGGGCTTGGCCATACTCCATGGCTTCCACATGCTCAAAGATTGTCGTGGAGAGGACTCGTGTCTGCCCCGGGATTGATCCACCGACCATCAATACGACGCCGAACTCCCCGATGGTATGGGCGAACCCAAGCACAATGGCGCTGATATATCCCCGCAGAGCGATCGGAGAGATAACGGTCAGGAAGGCATCGAGTTTTGAGGCGCGGAGCGACCAGGCTGCTTCCAAGGGGGCTTTCCCGACGGCTTCGAATGCACCTTGGAGCGGCTGGATCACAAACGGCATGGAATAAAAGACCGAGGCGATGACCAGTCCGGTGAAGGTGAACGCGAGAGACAGATCTGCAAACCGACCGAACGGCCCGTAGGGACCGAGCGTGATGAGCAGATAGAATCCGAGGACGGTGGGAGGAAGCACGATGGGAAGCGCAACCAGCGCCTCAATGATCGGTCTGATGCGTGAGCGGGTATGGGCCAGCCACCAGGCCAGCGGAGTGCCGATGAGAAGGAGCACGATCACTGTTGTCGTGGCCAGTTGTAAACTGACCCACAGGGCGCTCAGATCGAGGTCCGTCATTCCCATCCTCTACTGCTAGTTCAGCTCATAGCCATAGCGTTCGATGATTGTTTTCGATTTCGGACTACCAAGGAACTCCATGAGCGCTTTCGCAGCTGCGTTCTCGTTTCCCTTCGTCAGCAAGATCACGTCCTGTTTGATCGGTTCGTGTAGATTGGTGGGGACAACCCAGCGACTGCCTTGTCCCTTGATCTTGGGGTCCAGCACCTGTGACAGAGCGACAAACCCCAATTGAGCATTGCCGGATTCGATGAACCCCATCGTCTGCCCGAGACTCTCTCCCATGACAATGTGGGGCTGGAGGCTGTCCCACAGCTCCAGCTTCTGCATCGCCTGCATCGCTGCCACACCGTACGGCGCAGTTTTGGGATTCGCGATGGCCAGGCGTTTGTAATTTCTGGATCGAAGCGTTTCTTCCCCCTTGATCAGGTCGGGATTGGGACTCCACAGGACGAGACGACCGATCGCATAGGTGAAGCGGGAATCCTTGACTCCAAGACCCTCGTCTTCCAAGAGTTTGGGCCGTTCCGTATCGGCAGACAAAAACACATC
>JAHBWO010000120.1 GCA_019636945.1 Nitrospira sp.
TCGTGTCATTCATGGTCATGGCACCGGTCGACTCAAGTCCGCTCTGCGAGAGTATTTGAAATCATCACCATATGTGACGGAGTTTCGTCCCGGCGATCGCGCCGAAGGCGGCGATGGCGTGACAGTGGCGAAGCTGCGATAGGCAGCAGGTCGGAAGCAGGGCACCACTGAACCCCATACGTATCTATTTAGATTCACCCCTCTGTATCTTTTTCGATTCACCGCGTATCTCACTGCGCACACATTTTCTTCCTCCTGAACCTTTCTCTGGCCGCTAGAACGACCGAGTATGATCCTTCTCATACCGGCAGCTTGCTATGGTATTGAGTTTGCATGGTTCTCTGTCATGCACGTATGAACACTTGTCAGGCATCTACTTATAGGTATAGAACTGCGGGCTCACATGAGTCTGAGACACCCAATCCTGGGGACCAAGAGTATAGAAAACCCAAAGACATCTCTTGTGACGACCTAACGCGAAGGGGGAACCCATGAGTCGGCAGAGGTTTATTCAATTCGTAGGAGCAGTGGGAGCCTTGGTGGTAACCAGCATGATTTCGCCGGCAGGGGCTCAGACTGTCACGCCATTTCAGTTGGTCGGGCATATTCAAAGCTTTTCGCTAGATACTCCCGGGGATACGTTTTCTGCTGCCAAACTTACGGTGAATGGGATTCAGGTGACCATTCCGAGAAACTTAGTGATTCAATTGCCGGCAGCGTATTTCACGGCCCAGCAGTTGTTTGAAAATGCACAGGGTGTTTCTAAGAAGTACAACGAATCGGGTCTTTCGCTCAATGACAAGTTTCCTCCACTTGCAGCTTTTGAAGTCACCGTGGACGGTAATGTGGTTGGAGATGAGTATCGTGCCGGGTTAGTCAGTATCTCTCAGCAGTCCTTAAACTCGAGCGTTGGATACATTCACGAGATCGACGTCGGTACAGGGATGATTTGTGTGGGAGGAAGCTCGACCGCTACAACCTGCGGTCCAGGGGATACGCGGGTCCGCCTCAATGATCCGGCGTTGGATGCGTCCGACCCATTCTCGGGCGATGGCCGCTATGGGAAGAGGAATCCTGACCCGCCGGATGTGTGCGCTCCGGGGTTACCAGGCCCAACCTGCGCAGATAATCCGAACTCCCGTTTCCCCGATCCGCGCTTTACCGTCGATCAAGGTAATCCCACCGTACACGCACTCACGGGGTATCCCATGTGTGTTCCGCGGGCTACGGCAGACCCGGAATGCCCAGCTTTCAATCGACCATCGGACAATACGTTCGTGATGGGAGCCGATCCACTCGTGCCGCCGATCAGGTTCGGCAATAACACGATTCCGCCGTGTCCGGCATGTGATTCACGCAAGCAGGCACCATTACGAGTAGGCGATCACATTACGTTTGCCGGCACACTTGCGCGAGATACCGCCGGAGTTTATGTGTCAGTGCATACGTTAGTGGCTGATATCGGGATCTATACAAAGCCTGGTTCAAAGCCCGCCTATGTCACTTTGGAGGAATCATTGCTGGGGACAAGAGGTCCAACCACTACCTGTGCAGCGGCAGCCGAGTGTCAGGATCGTCTCAAGATTGAGGGATTTAGCACTGATCCGAGTCGACGGGTGAGTGTCTATGCGGTTGATGTGGCGCGTAATGGAGCACCCAAGGTTCGCCTTCTACATAGCACGGAAAAAGTGCAAGCTGTATTCGGAAGGTTTCGCTATGTGCCACCACTAACGGCTGCGGCTCTGTTCGACATCAATGGAAATCTGAAAGGTGCGCCTCGGGAACTCATGGTGGGTATTGACGATCCAAATCCGTTACCCGATGGAAGCGAAGTCCCTGAGGCTCCCAAAGCCGCCCATGGATTAGTCCCTGGTATCTATGTGGCACCTGTTGGCGAATATATCTTTCCTGAGCCGACCGGTGTACAGGGCAGGGAGCAACCGGCATTGAACTTCCAATGCCTTGCGTTCTTGATTAATGGATGGGCGATTCCGACTGATCTGCCAGATATTAAGCGGCTTGATCCTTGGCCAGGATCGGCATCGCCGACTTTTTCATGCACGGAATAATCGTGCCTGATCACGAACCGTGACTATTGTGGAGACTACGACCATGCGCGCACGACTCACCCAAGCAGGACAGGAAACATTCTCTGCCTTGTCTGTTACGTCCAGCAGGAACCCAGGCAGCGACCACACACTTCGAGCGATAGGGTTGGGGGGCAAGCTCACGATCATGTTTCTTTTTGCCGTTCTGGGGGTTGGCTGTGCGGGACACAAGCCGCCTCAGTCCCAAGTGGTCGTTAAAGCAACTTGCGAACGACTCATTACGGCTGATGTAGTGTCTCTGGATCAGGTGTACTACTACAACAGGTTCGGGTCGTTTAATCCGGCAGGTCTTATGTATGCATTGCGGCGAGATGTCGTGATCGACAGCGAAGGGTTAGACGAGGTTATCTCTTCCTTAAGAAGTGAAATTGGAACAGTCACCTCCGGAGATCCGGACAAGGATCCTCGTATTCAGAAGCTGAAGAAGTGGCGCGATGGATTAGCCAGCGATCGGTCTTCGGACAAAGAACGATCTGTCATGCGAAAAGTCAAACGACAAGATGCTCCTGAGCAAAATGGGCCAGAGTTGTTGAACGGTGATCTCGATGCTGAAGAAGAACCAGCGATCGCAATTCCGTCAAGAGAGGAGGGGCTTGATCGCTACCTAGTCGGGCATATCAAGCTTCGGTCAGACAAGCGGCCTCGTCCTTTGGTCTTACGGGCAAATGAAGGGGATTGTCTACGAGTCACGTTTACCAATCTGTTAGACCCGATGGTGGATGAACATGAGTCGATGATCGATCCTGAACGGCGGCTGACTCATCCCGAGAAACCAGTTATTGCTTTAGCCGACAGCGATGAGCCCGCAACTCGGCATGCTTCGATACATGTAAACGGTCTGAGCCTTGTTGATTCGATTGATTCTCAAGGTGCCAATGTCGGGAGAAATGGGTGGAAGGGTGGGATTGGAAAGTGCTCGTCCAATTTAGAGGATTTGGGGAAGGATCTCTGTGCGCTGGCGGCACCCGGCGAGACCAGAACCTACACCTGGTATGCCAAGAAGGAAGGGACCTATTTCTTTTATTCCATGGGGGCGCCAGCCGGAGGCGAGGGTGATGGCGGCCAGCTTGGGCTGGGACTGTTCGGCGCCGTCAATGTGCAACCCAAGGGGGCCAAGTGGTATCGCTCCCAGGTGACGGAAAGCCAGCTTAGTGCTGCGACGATCGCCAAAACGAGGTATACCCAGCCGATCATCAACTATGAGGCGCCATATCAATCTCAGGGTGCTGCGGAACCGTCGGAAGCTGAAATTGCCAGGAAGGCTCCAATCCTCAATATGCTGCAATGCAGCGGTGAGAATGCACTCAATGATCAACGCACCGGCTTGTGCAAGACCGGCGGCGAGCTCATCCATTCTGACCTTAATGCAGTCATCGACATTGATCGAGAGAATGGATGCGAACAAATGGGCGAGGGGAACGCCTGTGGTAAACCTTATCGGGAGTTTACGGTGATTTTCCACGATGAGGTGACGGCTGTTCAGGCATTCGATGACATCAGAGAAGAAAATTCTCCGTTGAGTTCACTCCGTGATGGGATGGGGATTAATTATGGTGCGTCAGGTCTCGGGGCAATGGTAGTCGCAAATAAGAAACAAATTGGCCCCGGACGGGATTGTGGTGAATGTAAACTCGAAGAGTTTTTTCTGACCTCATGGGTCAATGGCGATCCCGCAATGGTGGTCGGTTATGAAAAGAATGAGGACGGAGGGCTTATCCAAGTCGGACAAGCAACTGTTAAGGGGCGCAATGGGAAACTCGAGCAGCGACCTCTTTACAAGATGAAAGCCAAATACCCGGACGATCCGTCCAATGTCCACCATTCATACCTCGGGGATCCGATCCGCTTTCGCAATATGCATGCGGGTCCGAAGGAGACACATGTGTTCCATCTCCATGCCCACCAGTGGGTGGAAGATAAGCATGATCCCACGTCGCACTATCTCGATTCGCAGACTATCTCACCTGGGACTGCGTTCTCGTATGAGGTGCATTACGGCGGATCTGGAAATCGGAACTTAGGCCCGGGGGATTCTATCTTTCACTGTCATCTCTATCCACACTTTGCGCAAGGCATGTGGGAACTGTGGCGAACCCATGATGTCTTTGAAGGTGGGGGCAACGAGCGGAGGTTGCCGGACTATGAAATTACGGATGGCACGCCGAATCCTGCGGTTGTTCCGCTCCCCCGGACAGCTATGCCACCGATGCCGACAAAAAAGTTTCCGGGCTATCCATTTTATATCGCAGGCAAGAAGGGGCATCGTCCTCCGCAACCGCCACTAGACTTGGACGGGTCGGATGACCCAGGTACCTTGCGCCGGCACATTATTACCGACGCAACCGTTCGCGATAAGGGGGATGCCCATGGACCAAAGGAAATGCGCGAACCATCTTCATTGTCAGGGCACGATCTATACGAGGTGGGACGGAAGCAATCGGCCAAAATTGCGAGTGAATTGTGGTCTCGAAATAGTGATCCCGGTCTTATTCAACTAGCGCGTGAGTTGGACACGGCCACAGTGAAAAAGATTCCGAGCGGCGGCGATGCCCACGAAGTGGTGGCCATGAAGTTTCACGCGGGGAAAGACACGGTTCATGGTCGGCAGGCCGTAGAACCAGGTGCTTCAGGCTGGAGCCATACTCCCTACAATTGGGAGGCACCGGGTTATCCCAGCTGCCTGCCTGATGGCCCCTGTGATAATGAAAACGGTGCCCGCGTGCTTTTCCGCGTCAATGGAGGAGGTAACGTTTCGAAGGATGAAAGGGGGCAGGGCAAGCCCGGAGCGCCTTTTTCGAATCCATGTCCAAAGGAATGGATTGATGAGAATGGAACCGTCAGAGATGTCATGGTCCGCAGATACCGAGCCGTCTATCTCCAAATGGATATGACCGTGAATAAATCAGGGTGGCATGATCCACAGGCACGCTTCCCAGTGTTGGAAGAAGATGTGCGGGAGACACTGAATGGTTCACGTCCAACTGAACCGTTGTTTTTCCGGGCACAGTCTGGTGAATGCGTGGAGTTCTATGCCACGAATTTGATCCCCAGCAATCTCAATTTGGACGATTTTCAAGTCTACTCCCCCACTGATGTGATTGGACAACATATTCACCTGGTCAAGTTCGATGTGACATCCTCTGATGGGTCGGGCAATGGATGGAATTATGAGGATGGGACGTTGGCCGCTGATGAAGTGCGTGAGAGAATTGCTGCGCACAATAAAGCGAATCCGGGGAAGCGACTGATTCCTCGGACCCATCCCATCTTTCTTCGCAAGGGAGAGTTAGGTGCCACTGCTGATGGGGCATTAGCGGGAGATCGACGGGGTTATTGCCAAGATATGGGAGGGAAAGATAACGATTCGATGAATCATCCTTGGTGTGGGGCTCAAACGACAATCCAGCGGTGGTGGGCCGATCCGATTCTGAATGGGAAACCTGGTGATAGGAAGACAAAAGACCGTACCATGCGTACAGTCTTTACGCACGATCACTTTGGGCCCAGTTCGCACCAGCATCATGGATTTTATGCGGCGCTCGTTATCGAGCCGCGGAACTCCAAGTGGTATTTCCCAGACGGTCGATTGATGGGCGGGACGGATAAAGATGGGAACCCCAAAATTGTCGATAAGCGACATGATGGTGGTCCAACATCCTATGCCGCGAACATTGTTGTGCGAACACGCGGGAAGGCCTGTGTCACGCCAGAGAAGGATGGATCGGTTTGTAGTGACGCGCTTGATTCTAAGGGCACGATTGATTACGAGCGGACTGGACGGGAGTTTAATCTTGCGTTTGCCGATTTTGCGATTGTGTATGACAAAGAGAATCAACCGATCAATCCACCAAGTCAAATCGAAGGTGGGTTGGGGATGCCGGTTGTCCCTGGTCGAATTCCCATGCCGGAGGGGATTTCTACCAAGGATCCAGGTACTCAGCTCATCAACTATCGAAATGAACCGATTCCACTCCGTATTGCCAGTCAGGACAAGGACAAGCGGCAGTATTTTCAGCTGCCTGACACCGACCTTCGTAGTGATCTGGCCAATGTATTCAGCTCAAATGTTCATTCCAAGCAAGATCAGGCACATGGTCTTGATACATGGTGCGATATTTATGAGCCGAAGAAAAAACGATCACCAACGGAGAAATGCTTGTTTACCGAAAACTATGATCAGGGGCGACATCCCGGTGATCCATCCACACCGTTACTCCGAGCGTATGAAGGGGACCATGTCCAGATTCGTTTGATTCAGGGTGCCCAAGAAGAACAGCATGTCTTTACCTTGCATGGTTCGAAATGGCTGGCACAGCCCGACTCTCTCAATACCGGATATGTCGGTGCACAGCATATCGGGATTTCTGAACATTTTGAGTTCAACGACCGTGTGGTCGAATTCATGCCGTTCGGGGAGGATTCAAAGGGGCGTGCTCAAGTTGACCACCTTTACACCTCGAACGCAGTTGACAATCTTTGGGACGGGCAGTGGGGGCTGATGCGTGTGTTCCCCCGGACGGAGAATGCTCCGGCATTGGCACGTCTTCCTGGCAATACGGAAAAGACGCATGATGTGTTGGCGTCGGCGTTCGTGAAGCAAAGCCTCGACGAGGTGTTGGATAGTGAGCGGCTCGAGGTCAATGATGAGGACAAGGCAACTCGATCCCAACGCGGATTCACGCAGAACGCTCCCAGTGATGCCTTGGAAGCCTTCTGTCGGAGCGAGGACCAACAGGGGTTCGTGCGGAACTTTGAGGTCGAGGCCTGGTTGGCAAAGGATCTTCTTCCCAGTAAGAAACTCGTCTACAACGAGCACTTCGGGATTGCTGACCCTGAGGCCATTCTTTTCGTCCAGGCTTCAGATGTGGCTGGATTGCGAAATGGTACTCAACGTCCGGAACCGCTGATACTCCGGGCGCGTGCGGGAGACTGCATCAATGTGGCTCTCACGAATCGGATCAAGCCCGAAAACTATCAGGATGGAGTCAACGTTCCGAAGACATGGAGCTTTAACATGGTTCCTCCCATCACGCCCGGCCTGTATTTTAATCAGGTTCGGAGCTCTCACCGCGTGGGGTTGCATCCACAGTTGGTCGACTACAACCTGCAAAAGAGTGACGGTGCCCATGTCGGACTCAATGAAGATTCTACCGTTAAGCCGGGTGATACGAAGACCTATCTCTGGTATGCGGGAGAGATCATTTCAGCCGGAGAGGGAAAAAAGAATCGAATTGAGGGGATACCGCACGAATTTGGTGCCATCCCGTTACAGGATATGGGCGATGTCATTAAGCATGCGTCACATGGTGCCATTGGTGCGCTCATCGTAGAGCCGCAATGTTCGCAGTGGCGTGACGGAGACGCGCAGAGCAAAGCCCAAGCGGATGTCGTGTATTGGAAACCGGAGTCGGTTGCAGGACGCCACGGCAAGTACTCCCCCAAACGGGTCTGCCCGTTGGATGATGCCTGGGCATCAAAAGCTACCGCGCTGTTGTCAGGAAGACTTGATCGCAAGCTGCCATCTGATGATTCGGGCGCACTCTACCGATTCAAGGAGATGGTGCTGCTGTATCAGGACAATCTGAGTCTGCAGCAATATGGTCAACCGATGCCCAATCTTCGGCATGGAGACGACTCAGAGGATTCTGGTCAAAAGGCATTCAACTATCGCACTGAGCCACTGTGGGCAAGGTTTGGAGCGAGCCCAGCGGATGAACCAGAGACCATGAATCAGTTCGATTGGTCTAATGTCTTGAGCTCTACGGTCTCGCATTTCCGCTGCCAGGCTGACTTTGCGAGTGGGAAGTATTGTGACCCTGAAACTCCCATCTTTACTGCGAAAGCCGGTGAGCAAGTGCGATTGCGTGTCGTGCATCCGGGTGGGCACCCACGACAGCACGGCTTTACTCTGTTTGGCCATGATTGGAGCCTGAGCCCTTGGATTGATCATTCCAGAACAATGGGGTGGAATCAATTTAGTCCTACACGCGTCGGATCAACAGGTGGGATTGGGCCAGGTCGAGCCATCAACATCATGGCCAGTGCGGGAGGCGACTGTGCGGTGCATGGTGATTACTTGTATCGCACACAGGAAGGCTTCATGTTCAGCGGAGGTCTGTGGGGAATTTTCCGTGTGGAAGAAAATACGTCGCCTGCCTATCACTTATTTGATTGGCAAAAGGAGCGCTGGGGGGATCACAAGATAGATGGCGATTCCAAGAGTGGTTGTGCTCTCCAAAAGACCAAAAGGTCGATTCCGTGATCGGACCCTGTCCATTACGTCGATGATGTCTGGCGCGGTGTATTTGCCAGTGATTGGGCTTTGGATCAGCGGAGTTCTATTGACGAGCCAGGTCTTAGCCGATCCCTTGTCGCAGCCGAAGATTGCGCCATCGCGCGATGTGGTTACTTCGCACTCGAAGGTGGTGGAACAGGTCCAACAGTTCGAGCAAGACGGAGTACGGATCGAATTCTCTTTGCGACCTATCGAAACCAACAAGGGACATCAGGAGGCACAGGTCGGGGAAACAGCGTTGGCGCAATTTTCACTGCGCGATGCTCGAACTGGGCAGCCATTATTGCTTGGACGCCCCAAAGCTTGGATGAATGCGAGGCTCTCGGAGACGGTGGCCGGTGAGCGGACTTGTACCGATAAAATTCGGAGCATGGCGAGCGGACAATTTGGAAGTCGGCCGGATGTGGATCTCAATAGTTATGCGATTGTGACCCTAAATCATGACAAAACGATCACCTTCATCAACCCCCATGTCGCATTTAGTCCCACCAAACTGGAACATATTATCTCGTTGCCTGGTATCGGGACGGATTGGCTTCTAACCAAAGATGGGCGATTTCTGTATGTGACGCTTTCCGACGAGGGTGCCATTGCCGTCATTGATACGACGACCTATCGGCTGATTACTACGATTGCAACCGGAGCTGGTTCGCGTCCCACTCGCTTGGTCCTCCAACCAAACGGACGTGCTATCTGGGTAGGGCTGGACGGCACAGCTCAGGTGGTAGCGCTTGATCCCGAAACGCATTCCGTCACAAAAACAATAGTAGTCGGGGAAGGTCCGCATGCGTTGGCTTTCAGCGATGATAGTGCCTATGTTGCGGTCGCGAATGGTATGTCCAATACTGTGTCGCTGATCGATCTGCGGACGGTATCCGTGAGGGCAACAATTGCTGTAGGAAGGACACCGGTGGCGCTTAGCTATGGAAATGCAGCCAAGCGGTTTTACGTTGGGTCATTAAATGACAGCGTGATGACGGTGATTGATCCCGCGGCGCACAGTCAGGTATCAACGATTTCCACTCAACCTGGTGTTGTAGCCCTGCGCTTTGAACCGACGGGTCGCTTTGCAGTGGTTGTGAATCAACTTGAAAACAAAATCTCGATTGTCGATACAGCCACGAATGGGATCATCGGCTCCACGGCAGTCGTCAAGGATCCCGATCAGGTGACCTTCACTGAACGGTATGCGTATGTGCGTGGAATCGAATCTGAAAAGTTCTCGTTGATCGATCTGGCGGATCTTCGTAAGGGCAAACCGGCTCCAGTCGACATCCAAGCTGGACAACATGCTCCAAGCTCGGTGCCTGACCAGCTTGGGATTGCCGACATGATCGTGCCTGCGCCTGAAGGCAATGCGGTGCTCGTCGCAAATGCGCCGGACCAAACTCTCTATTTTTATCAAGAGGGCATGATGGCACCGATGGGGACGTTCTCGAATTATAAGCGCATACCTCGCGGGATCCTGGTGCTTGATCGAAGTTTGAAGGAAGTGGCTCCAGGTGTCTATCGGGCCCCGGTGACGTTTACAAAAGCAGGGCGATACGATGTGCCGCTCTTGATCGATCGGCCACGGATGATGCATTGCTTTCAGGCTGTTGTGGGGGAATCGACGACAGGAGTTTCTACAGCAGCTGCTCCCAAGCCGCCGCTCGTGCGGACGGACTTTGGAACCGAACCGATCCTGACGAAGATTCCAACTGCCTTGACGTTCACGCTTATCGATGCACAGACCAAGCAACCAATTTCAGGGCTGCGAGATGTACAAGTCTTGGTCTTCGAGCCTCCAGGATCCTGGCAGCAACGGCACCATGCCCGTGAAGTGGAACCAGGACGCTATACCGTTATGCAGTCCTTTCCGCATGCAGGGGAATATCGAGTCATGGTGCAGACGGTATCTGGTCATCTACGCTATGCGCAGGGGACGGCTGTAGTCCAGCAGGTGGTTTCGGCTACACCGTACTCAGAGAAACAGATGCAGCGGGAGGAAGGGCTGCGCCATTGAAGAGGTCATGACTCGTCTACTCAGAGTAGTCCTTAGTTGTTGGATGCTGAATGGAGGGGCTATTGCTGCGTTCGCGGACACCACAGCGCCGGTGATTCCCGATATTGAGGTGATTGATCAAAATGGTAGTACCCATCGGTTGTATTCTGATCTCATCAAGGGGAATACGGTTGCGATTACCTTCCTCTATACTTCCTGCAGAACCAGTTGCCCAGCCATGACGGGCCTCTTCGGCTCAGTGCAGCAGAAGCTGCAGGCCGGATCGCATCGTCCAGTCAGTTTGCTCTCCATTAGTCTTGATCCAGTGACTGATCGGCCAGCTCAGTTAAAGGCTGTTGCCCAACGATTTGGTGCAGCACCCGGCTGGTATTTTCTCACTGGTTCCTATCCCGATATTACTCGTGTCCTGTCCGCCTTCAATGCAGCAGGGCCGCAACTGTCTGATCATCCTTCTCTGATTCTGGTAGGGAATGATGTCAGTGGGCAATGGGCAAGGCACTATGGTCTTGCCTCTGTCCCGATGGTCATGGACCTCATTGACTCAGTGAATGGGTCGATGGCACATCGTTAATCGAATGCTGATCAAGTCTCCCTCCCTTCCCGTTCTTCTTCTCTTCTCTCTGGCAATCACGATTGCGCTGTCAGGAGAGAGTGGGGCGTGGCAGGATCCACTCACCCCGGTAGAACGTCTGGGGCGGAGCATCTATCATCAAGGTCGTGCCGAGTCAGGATTGGAATTGTTCGTAAGTTTCGCCGGGGTTGATGGTGAGCTCTCCGCCACGCTGTTCCGATGTATCCAATGTCACGGTATAGAAGGGAAGGGAACGGAAGAGGGAGGACTACGCGTGCCTCCGCTCACCCCACCGTTTTTACGAGGCTCGCATGAGTCGCGCCAGACTGGGCAGTTACGTGTGGCCTATACAGACCAGACCCTGGCTCGTGCAATCACACAGGGAATCGATGCCGTAGGCGAGTCGCTTCATTCCGGTATGCCGCGCTATCACCTCACTGATCGTCAGGCAATTGCAGTTGTTGCGTATCTGAACAAAATCGGCACCGATGACGACACAGATCCAGGCGTGACGGCAACCACAATCACTGTTGGGGCTGCTCTTCCGCTCTCTGGGCCCTTGGCTTCAATAGGACAGGATGCCCAATCAGTTCTGGACGGCTACCTCCGCAACGTGAACGAGCGGGGAGGAATCTACGGGAGACAGATTAGGTTGGTCGTTGAAGACTCTGGACAGGAGGTTTCACAGGAAGCTGCAACTGAGCGGCTGATCAAGGCGAAACAGGTCTTTGCGCTCGTTGGAAGTTTTGAGTCGGGTGATACATCGAAGGCGCATAGTTTGCTGGAGCGAACGCAAGTCCCCTCGATAGGTCCCTTGGCCCTGTCCCCCCAGCTTTCTGATCCTCCTAACCCGTACGTCTTTTACATGCTGTCTGGTTTCGATATCCAATACAGAGTGCTGTTGGATTTTCTGATATCGCAGTCTCGTTCATTGACTCGTCAGGCCCGTCCTCGGGTCGCAATCGTCGAGCCCAAAAAAACGACGGTCCTCAGACCGGTCTTTACACAAATCAGACGTCAAGCGATCGAGTTTGTTGGTGAGTATGAGTACGAACCTGGGGCACTCGCTGGAGCTGGGCTTGTCCAACGGCTGAAACAGGAACAGGTTGATGGAATCATCTTTGTCGGTGACGGAGACGACTTTCTGGTGCTTGCCAAAGCGTTGGATCGTCTGAACCTCTCACCCATGCTGTTGGCGCCTGTCGGGATGGTTGGACAGAAAGCCTTATCCGCTCCACCTCGATTGAACTCCAAAGTCTTTCTAGCAGCTGCACTTGATCCACCAACGGAATATGACCGTGATGAACTGCAGAAGCTGGTAGGGCAACACCAGGTGCACAATTTCGGATTTTCCCGAATGGCACAGGGAGCTGCCGCGATGCTGACGGAAACACTCATGCAGGTAGGCCGGCATGTGAGCAGAAACTCGCTGGTTGAAAAGATTGAGCGATTTCGTGAGCAAGAGACTGGTGCAGGGTTTTCGCTCACATTCGGAACGCAACGACGAATCGGGAGCGTTCGTGTTCGCCTTTTTCGCGTTGCCCCAGATTCTTCAAGGCTTATCCCAGCCACTGAGTGGATGGTTCCACAAGACTATCATAATTGATTGCTCCAACAGATGATTACGAAAGGTGATGTTTTGCCATCCGGTAACGGAGCGTATTGCGGGTCATCTTGAGGAGGCGGCTGGCTTCCGAGACATTGCCTGAAGCCTTTTGGAGCGCTTCTTCGAGCAACCGCTTTTCTATCTCCTGAAACGACAGTCCAAAGGCTAATAGCGATGACTTGGGTTCTGGACCATAATCGGCCGTCGGGTGAGTGATCACAGACGATGGGAGATGATGTGGTTGG
>JAHBWO010000121.1 GCA_019636945.1 Nitrospira sp.
GGAAATATAAATAAACTGATCCCGAGCGGTCCCTGGGGCCCTGACACATCCGCTCATTGCCGCGGCCAGAGTTCCCACGCACCCCATTGTCAGGAGACTCGAGAGCCCCAGCGCTCTGCGAACACCTCCGAGTAGCAACGTCCGACGACCAACGGGCGTTGCGAGCAATCGGTCGATCTCGTGGTCCGACGGCTGCACCATCTGTCACTCCTACCGCACTCTCCCACTTCATTCTAACACCAGCCACACCATCGGCATCTTTCTTTTTCCTAAGGCATCCACAGGTACATAAACTGAGGAGTTCCCCCACGCACAACTGTCGCAAGATCGAACTCAGCAAGACTGGCGAGTCCGCTCGGTGCCACTAGCTTCGAATACACGTTGTTCGAGTACTCACCTGGTCGCTGGTACGTCACAACGCGGGCTTCCGTCAGACCGGCTTGTTTCTTAGCGACCTCAACCGCGTCCTCGAGATAGCCGATCTCATCGACCAAACCGGCCTCCTTCGCTTGCTCCCCCGTATAGATACGACCATCAGCCAGCCGCTTGATCTGTTCCATCTGCAAATTGGTACGACCTTCCTGCACGATGGTCAAGAATCGCTGATAAAATGAATCAATCAGCCCCTGAAAAATGGCTCGTTCTTCCGTGGTCATGGTTCGAAACGGCGAACCCATATCCTTACGAGGACCTGAGGTCACGGCTGTCGCCTCAACTCCGATCTTTTCCAACAGCCCTTTGGCGTTGACCGTGAGCATAATGACACCGATACTCCCGGTAACGGATGACGGATGCGCCAGAACCTTGTCGGCTGCCGCTGCGATATAGTAGCCACCTGAAGTCCCCAGATCCATAATGGAGGCAATAATGGGAACCTTGCGATTGGTTTTGAACGTCTTTAATTCATGATAAATGATATCCGAGGCTGTCACCGTGCCTCCAGGCGTGTTGATGCGCAACACGATGGCTTTGATCTGCTCATCCTTCGCGGCTCTGGTTAGTTGCTCCTTCACGCTTGCGATCATACTGGGGGTTTGACGGAATCCGTCTTTCTCCTGCGAGCTGATCATCCCAGAAATCTCGACCAACAACACCTTTGCCTTTCCTGCTCCGTCAACCTGCATTTCCTGCAACGGTCCGGGGCCGGGAAACAAAGGGAAATTGAAGGTACAACCGGACAATAGAAGGCCGATCACCCCCGCCACAATAGGATTACGCATAATGGTTCTCCATACGCCGCACAAATTCACCGAACAAGTAGGCAGCATCGTGCGGTCCCGGTGCCGCCTCCGGATGGTATTGGACCGAGAAGACCGGATACTCAAGAGAGGCCATCCCTTCGACCGAACAGTCATTCAAGCTGACATGCGTTAACGCAAGCTGTCCATACCGCGTATCAATCAGCGGCTGGGCCTTTGGCACATCGACGAGTGCCGTTGGAGCCTGCACTGCAAAATTGTGGTTCTGTGAGGTGATTCCCACTTTTCTTGTTCGAAGATCCATCACGGGGTGATTCGCTCCATGATGGCCGAACTTCAACTTGTAGGTCTTGAGTCCAAACGCGAGTCCAAGAACCTGATGCCCCAAGCAGATCCCGAAAATGGGGTAGCGACCGATCAGTTGCTCCACCGCCTTCGCCGCATACGGAACGCCCTCCGGGTCTCCCGGACCATTCGAAAGAAATATTCCGTGAGGCTTGAGAGCCTCAACTGCTTGAGCGGACGTGGCGGCAGGAACGACGGTCACATCACATCCAACATCGACCAATCGTCTTAGGATGTTATATTTGATGCCAAAATCATAGGCGACAACCCGCCAGCGTGCACCGCTTCCTGCTTCTTCACCGTTTGGCCATGGTGCCCAATCACCGGTCCCGGTCGTCCAATCGTAGGAATGCGCACAGGTCACTTCAGCAGCAAGATCTCGCCCGACGATACCGGGTGCCTGTCTGGCTCGCCCAATCGCCCGTTCATGGTCGAGGTCAAGATGTGTGATACAGCCTTGTTGCGACCCATGCTCGCGCAAATGCCTTGTCAACGCCCTGGTATCGATCCCCTCAATGGCGACAACGTGAGTCTCTACCAACGACTCGTGAAGGGTCTGCTTACCTCGCCAGTTACTAACCAATCGGCTCGCTTCATGCACGACAAACCCTTCAGCCCAGGCTCGACGGGATTCCACATCTTCCGGCGTCACGCCATAGTTCCCGATTTGTGGGCAAGTCATCGTGATGATCTGTCCCTTGTACGACGGATCGCTCAGTATTTCCTGGTAGCCGGTCATAGCCGTGTTAAACACGACCTCACCGACTGTCTCACCTTCGTAACCAAGCGCACGGCCTTCGAAGACCGTCCCATCCGCCAATGCCAAAACCGCCTTTTTCACGATTGCCTTCCGTCATCAAGCATGTGTTTTGCCCTGATCCCAATCAGCAGAAGACCGAGCACTAAGCTGATCATGTATAGCGATCGAATCGGCAACAGCACGCGAAAGAATGCCTCGAACGCGGCTTTCTTGGCTCCCTCATCCTTTGTCGCAAATGCCTGCGCTTGAAGCGCCGCTGCATCAGGATGCAACACCAGAATGATCACCCCCGCGATCACCACCATCATAGCCACCACGATGATCTCGCTCACACGAACCATCACACGAGGCTGACCGCTCCACCATCGCCCTAACAATGCCACAGTGAGAACGCCGCCGGCCCCGATGATGAACCGATGATACCCCTCGAACGCACGGGTCAAAAACATCCCGCCGGAGTCTTGTCCTCCGAACGTGTTGAATACCGCCGGAATCACCGCACCGCTCAGCACAATCATCCCCCCGACCCACACCGCGAGGGCTACACCCTCGAGCGTGAGACAACAGATCATCCCCCATCGGGGCATGCGCCGCACGGCACTACCGCTCCACGGGGCTGGCCTCGAATACCACACGGCCGCCTACGATCGTGGTCACTACGCGCCCTCTCACCTTCCAACCGACAAACGGTGTGTTTCGGCTCTTAGACCGAAACTTCGACGGATCAACCTCCCATTGTTCCTGCTGGTCCACGATGGCGACATCGGCGTCCGCACCCACTGCCAATGTGCCTTTTTTGAGTCCGAATGCGGCTGCCGGAGCAGACGTGAGCTTCTGAACGGCTTGTTCGATCGACAGAACCCCTTCCTCCACCAATCCCAACGTCAGCGAAAGCGCGGTCTCAAGTCCGACAATTCCAAATGGAGCCTCGGTAAAATCTTGCTGCTTCTCCTGAGTCGCATGAGGGGCATGATCCGTTGCGATCACATCAATCGTACCGTCGCGCAATCCTTCTCTGATCGCCTGGACATCGGTCCACGTCCGCAAGGGCGGATTCATTTTGGCATGCGTATTGTAACCGCGAACCAGTTCTTCTGTCAGTGTGAAGTGGTGTGGGCAGGCTTCCGCCGTCACAGAGATCCCGCGAGCCTTTGCCTCCCGTACCATTCGCGCCGACCCGGCGGTGCTGATGTGGGCAAGATGCAAGCGAGCCCCTGTCAACTCAGACAGCGCCAGATTGCGCGCCACCATCACATCTTCGGCTGCCGCAGGGATACCGGGCAATCCAAGCTCGGTGGAAATCAACCCCTCGTTCATACAACCGCCTTCGGCGAGATGAAGATCTTCGCAGTGATCAACAACGGTGAGGTCAAATGCCGACGCATATTCCATCGCACGCCGCATCACCAAACTGTTCATCACGGGCTTCCCATCGTCGGAGATCGCCACACAACCGGAACGTCGCAAGTCACCGATTTCGGCCAGTTCCTTCCCTTCGGATCCTTTGGTGATCGCCCCGATCGGCAACACATTCGCGAGACCGGCCAGCCGAGCCCGTTCCAAAATAAACTCAGTCACGGCTTGATTATCGTTTACCGGACTTGTATTGGGCATACAGCAGACGGTCGTAAATCCTCCGGCCACTGCCGCTGCGCTGCCGCTTTGAATGGTTTCTTTGTATTCAAATCCCGGCTCCCGAAAATGCACGTGCAGATCGACAAATCCCGGTACGACAAGCTTTCCCTCCGCCTGAATCGTCCGACTGCCGGCGGGAGCCGACAGCTGGGGAGCCACAGCCGCAATCTTCCCCCCATCGATGAGTACGTCGGCCATTCCGACAAACCGACCTGGATCGATGACCCGACCACCTTTAATCAAAATCGACACGATACGCCCTTTCTACAATTTTTCAGAATCTGCTGCTCTGATCATCCGTCACATTACCCTCTGTGTTCACGCTCCGCTAATCGTTCGCTCACTCGACAGATCGCCGGATCATCCGCTTCACGAACTGGTTCCGGACATGAGGTACAAAATCCCCATCCGCACCGCCACCCCATTCGCGACTTGGTCTAAAATCACGGACGACAAACTATCGGCCACATCCGGAGCGATCTCCACCCCTCGATTGATAGGGCCGGGGTGCATCACGATGGCAGCGGAGTCAGCGAGCCGCACACGCTCAGCAGTGAGCCCGTAGAGTCTCGAATATTCTCGGATTGAAGGAAACTGTGCGCGCCCTTGCCGCTCGAGTTGAAGCCGCAACATCATGATGACATTCACGTCGCGCAGCCCTTCATCCATATTGTGGCACACCTTCACCCCCAGCTTTTCGACACCCCATGGCATCATCGTCGGAGGCCCCACCACTCTGACCTCGGCGCCGAGCTTGACGAGCGCATAGATATTCGAACGAGCCACACGACTATGCGACACATCGCCGACAATCGCCACGCGCAACCCTCGAAAATTCATTCCGCGTTGTCGAATCGTATAGAGATCGAGCAACGCTTGCGTGGGATGCTCATGCCATCCATCGCCTGCATTGATGACAGACGATTTCACTCCCTGAGCCAACGCTTCGGCGGCGCCCGCCGAGGAATGGCGCAATACTATAATGTCCGCCTGCATCGCTTCGATATTTCTCGCCGTATCGAGCAGCGTTTCCCCCTTCACCACACTACTGGAGGAAGGTGCAAAGTTGATCACATCGGCGCTCAGCCGCTTGGCGGCCAATTCAAAGGATGTCCGCGTCCTCGTGCTTGGCTCGAAGAAGAGATTGACGACCGTCTTCCCTCTCAACGCCGGTACCTTCTTGATTTCACGCCCCGTCACTTCCTTAAAGGAATCGGCGGTATCGAGGATGAGCATGATCTCATCGACCGCCAACGGGGCGAGGCTCAACAGATCTTTGCGCTTCAAGCTCATGGAACCCTCCATTCCATGACCATCATCCTGCCTTCAAAATGACCACGCGGTCATGCTCTCCATCCTCTTCCAACAACACCTGAACCTGTTCATCTCGAGAAGTCGGTAGATTTTTCCCGATGTAATTGGCCTTGATCGGCAACTGCCGATGCCCACGATCAACCAACACCGCCAACTGAATCTCCTCCGGACGCCCTAAATCCATAAGCCCATCCATCGCGGCTCGTATCGTTCTTCCGGTAAACAGGACGTCATCAACGAGCACAACAATCTTGTTCGCCATATCGAACGGTACCGACGTTTTTCTCAGAATCGGCTGGTTTTTCCGCAACGCCAAGTCATCTCGATACAACGTAATATCCAATTCCCCAATGGGAATCTGAACGCCTTCGATGCCGTGAACACGTTTGGCAAGCCGGTGCGCAAGATAGACACCGCCGGTTCGAATCCCGACCAGTGCGAGATCCTTCACCCCCTTGTTCCGCTCCAGGATTTCGTGCGCAATTCGGGTCAAGGCTCGGGCGATATCCCCGGTATCCATGATGAGCTTTTCATCTTTCCGTTCGAGTGGCTTGTCCATATCAGCGGTCATAGCAACAACAAGCTGTCAGCTAACAGCAATCGGCTCTCAGCCACCAACTCGAAAGGGAACTGAAGGCTGACGCCTGAATGCTGAGAGCGGGCCCTGTTTTTAGACATAAAAAAACCTCCTCACCAGGAATGGAGAGAAGGTCGATTGAAAACCAACTTGAGTCGGGAGAGGACCCACCGCGCAACTCCTTGCTCACCTCACTGGATGAGCATTAAAGGTTTCGCTATCCTACTGAGTCAGTGATGCGCTGTCAAGGTTCGTCACAGGGGTCTCCCACGCTCACACCTCTCTCAGTGGAAAGACGGCCATGACGTGCTGTCCCCCAAACGACAGGCAATGCGATGAGGTGTGGCAGGAATGGCGCTGCATTGAGGAGATGGGAGATTCCGGTTGATTACGAATCCCGTCCATGTTTGCTCCGCCATACCGTCAGCAATGCGGCAAGTTTGTCTTTTGATGACCGATGCTCCTCAGCCAAGGTTTCCAAAAAATCCGAAAGCCGCCTTGATTTCAGTACGGTATACAGTGTGGCCATGATCACCGGAATCAGCACGATGAGAAAATACCCGATGCGTTTGGTGGACGGTTCCGCACCCAAGTCGAAGAGGTTCATGCCCAATACACCGGTCGTTGCCACCCCGATCAAGCCGACCGTCGCCACCACCGTCAGGCGAACCATCGTTTCTCCTTGCCGGCGGAGCGCATCGCTGTCGAGGTATTGGCTCATATCTTCCAACTCCGAGCGGAGTTCGTCGTAGAGTCGACCGGTGCCCAGATGTTCACTGACCATCCGATACAATTCCTTCACCTGCCCATGATCCGATACCTGATGAGACCAGTAGCGATGGGTAAAACGCAGAAAGATACCGAGCGTTTGGCGGATCACACGGCGAAACTGCCGGACCGAATCTAACTTGGTGAGGTCAAGCTGATGCATCGCCTCGACGAGGCGATTCGTCAGCATCAACAGGGCCGCCTTATGAAAATGCGGGATCAGAAACAGCAGAAAATATTCGTGGCGGAATTGTTCCAAATTCGTCTTACGGTCTTCGAACGCCGGTTCTCCTGCCTCCCCCACCATCGTGAACACACGGCCTGTGCACATAAAACGGGCGCCTGGTGAACCTGGGCCCTGTCCGTTCCAATACCGGTCATAACAATGACGTTCTTCAAAGTCACGGAGATAGCGATCTGAAAACGGTAACGTGTCAGCGCTACCCGGTGCCGCCGCCAATCCCACTCGCGTAAACTCCCCTCGCGTCAATGCACCCGGATCGTCGAGAGACAGATACGCCATGACCGGCATCAGGTGGTATTCGAGCTGCCGGTACCGAATCAGACCGGCTTTGTCTGAATGGTGCAACACCAATGGTTCAAGCAGAAACTCCCAGTGGGAGGCCAGACTCAGTGACCGGTGCTGGCAGACGAACGAGAGATATTTCTCACGGTGATCATAGTCGGAAACAGCGAGCACCGTCCCATCCGAAGAAAGCCATTCCACATGCTTAGGACAATGCCCACCATGCCCGTCACGCTCCCAGTAGGTGGGGTAGCATCGGCCGAAGCGAAAGAGTGAATTCTGCACCTGTACAAGCGGCACATCGTCGGCAGAGATCTCGACCACCAGGATCGCCACATCAATGTCGTAGAAAAAATATAAATCCACATGAGCCACCGAAAACGTCACAGGAGTTCCATGGGGGCCTGGAAATACCATGCGCACCTTCGCAATATCACTTCGCCGAAAGACACGGATCGCAGATTCCTCGCGAACTTCAGAGCTCGTTCGCTTCCCCTCACCATACAGAAACCGCTGAACGTAGGGCAGAAATGTTACAAACTCGCTGTAATGTCGTTCCTGGAACTGTCGCGGATCACCCGTAAACTCATCCAGCACCTCTCGCCACGGATTGTTTGGATTAGTCGCCTGGAGCAGTTCCCAATGCTTTTGAATCGGCGCATCCTCCCGAATGGGCGTGAGCTGCATCGGCCACAGCAGGATTTGCCGGAAATGTCGAACGACCTTTGAATCGCCAGTCATCATCTCGCGCCTCGCGCTCGGACAAACCATCGTTTGCCCACACGTCCTGATACATGTGGGCTTTTAAGCCAAGTAGTCGTCATAACCCTATGACTTATACCATACGGGATTTCAGAAGGGGCGAGCGTTGGAATAGAGACAATACCGATCCATTGGTTGCTGGAGAGGCCGTTCCTACTGACGCTCATCGTCTTCGCGGCTTGCAGGTCAGGCTTTCTGCGTCCCACGCCGTCGTCGTGCACCGCCTGGGACGATGACGAATTCGTAGAGCCGGCACTCCAGGTCGCCGTTGAAGAGGGGAATGCGTTTCGACGGGGCGAGGCCGATGAGTTTTGGCACACGGGCATCGCCCGTCAACACATAGGCCCGCCATCCGACAAAGCGCTGCTTCAGCCAATCGCCCAGCTTGGGGTAGAGGGACGCCAATTCATCGGGGTGACTCAAGCGAACACCATAGGGCGGATTGATGACCATGACACCCTGCTCCGCCGGAGCCTCCAGATCCCGAATCTCGCTCTGCTTCACCCGCACATCAACCACCACCCCCGCCCCTTGAAACACCCGCTGGGCAATCTTCACCATGGCCGGATCATGATCCGACGCATAGATGGCCGCAGGAACTTCGGCTAGGCGTTTGGCGAGTGCCGCTTCGCGCAGACGGCCCCACAGGTCGTCATCGTGGATCAGCAGCCGCTCGAAGGCAAAATGGCGGGCAATCCCCGGCGGAATCCGGCGAGCCATCAACGCGGCTTCGAGGGCGATGGTCCCACCTCCACACATGGGATCAAGCAGCACGTCGCTCGTCGTCCAGCCGGCGAGTCGCACGATGCCTGCCGCCAGATTCTCCTTCAACGGCGCTTTGACCGACGCAATCCGATAGCCCCGTTTGAAGAGGGGCTCGCCTGAGGTGTCCAGGTAGAAGGTAATGGTACTCTGATCGAGAAAGGCATCCAACTTGATGTGCGGTCGTTCCGTGTCGACGCTGGGCCGTCGTTGGCGCATGGCGACGAACTTGTCGCACACGGCGTCTTTGATCCGGAGGGTCAGAAAATCCAGACTCGGAAGCGGGCAGCGCCGCGCACTCACTTTGACTTTGATCGTCTGCGAGGGCGCAAACCAGTCGGGCCAGGGCAGCGCATAGGCAGCACGATAGACATCGTCTTCCGTTTGATAGGGACTGTGGCCGACTTCCCAGAGGACACGGCTGGCGATGTGACTTTTGAGATTGACCCAATACATCGAAGACCAGGGGGCCGTGAACCCAACGCCGCCGTCGGTCTTGGATGTAGCCGGCACACCGAGATCGTGAAGTTCCTGTTCCAGCACTCCCTCCAAGCCTCGTGGGCAGGGGGCAAAGAATCGTCGTGATCTTCCGTCCATTCCTTACATGTCCTTCTCAAAGGCAAGGCCAAGCGATCCCATGTCGTCCTGACGTTCAGTTGTTGCGCAAAGGCGTCCAGGCTGGTGGCTCTCTTCCAGAGCATGGTGTGCGGAGGGTACCGCCCATGGCAGGACCTGTCAACGTGAACGCCGTTCACCTTGACGATCGCGTGGGTACAAGGGGGTGGTAGTGGCTTCGCATCGGCATGAAAGGGATCGACGGAAGCAGTTATTCGGTGGAGAGTGACCAGATTTGCCCACCAGTTGCACGCTGAACCCTACAGATGCCGTCCCAATATGTCCCAATGAAATGCTAACTCGCGCATTGATGTTCACTGCTGTCCCAGCTCAATCGGCTCAAACTCATTGAAAAACCAGAACCAAGAGCATGGGAAGGAAACAATGACCTCAGTCTAGGCACTGTCTTTGCTCGTATTTCTAAAGTGGCAAGTCCGCCCTGTCAACAAAGAAGGACGCCATGGATATTGGAACCAACCCCGTTAAGCTTCGCATCGCATGTTGCCGACGGCAGCGTGAAAAAGCACGTACCCACATCGAGCAAGAAGCCTGGCGTGCGGAGGAAGAAGGGTTGAGAGACGCTGCCCTTCACCGAGATCACACCGACAAATACCGGGAGAGATCACCAATCATACTCGAACGGTACTTAATTGGCTTTCAGGACGCACGGGCGCTCATGCGTATCGCAAAGGTCACCCAGCTCCGCCAATCTACCGGAGGGAGGATGTCATAACTAAGCCCCCTCCTGCCGGACGGCATTCTACGCCGAGCACGCCTCTCTGAGAGACCGTTCTTCTCGTTCCTTCCATGTTTCTATTCACTCGCGAACGGTCGGCCTATTCAACTATCGCTCAATGGAAATAGTTCTTGGAGCTTGGAGAAGACTGATGCTGTCTGGCCAGAGTGTCTCTGGATCCTTGCTGAAGATATCAAAGGCGCTGGATGACAACACACCCCACGAGCCTTGGCGCATCTCGTATTCGAGCTGCCCCGGTGCCCATCCGGCAAAACCAGTAAAGGCACGGAACGCTTCGTTGGGCTTGGGGTTAGCCATGACGCGTTCTAGGACTGTCGATGTGCCCACATAAATCCCATTCACAATGTGCCGTACATCAGGCAAGATTTGCCTGAGTCGAAACAACAACACCAGTTGCGTGCGCTCGACCGGTCCACCCAAGAATAATCGATGGCTGGTCTGTTTCAACTTCGGGAGATCCCGCAAGACCTCTGCTACCAGCACGTCCGTAGGGCGGTTCAAAACAAGACCGATGGTCCCTCCCCGTCCATGTTCGACAATAAGAAGGACGGTTTGAGTAAAGTTAGGATCGTCTAATGAGGGACTGGCGACCAAGAGCGCGCCTTTTTGGACTGACGAAGGCACAAACTCCTGCTGGGCCATGACCGAGAGCGATGGCAAGACCATCATAATCCACAGAAACAGCACCCCTCGCGCAATGCTTGTCATCTATGCACTCGCGGCATTCACAGAGCGACACACGGTCTGACTACGTCATCGATAAAGACGTCACGCTCCAAAAGGCTACGACTCTCGATACCCTGTGTCAACCGTGAGTGAAAGTATGGGGAGAGGTCACGAAAATGGATGAGCGCATGGGGCCACGATATCCCATACGCTCATCCAGTGCGTGCATCAGAAATGAAAAGACAGACCACCGACTCCATGAACGGAACTGAGATCAAGCTCAAGTGGGATACTCGTGCCTTCCAGTTCTTGGTTGTGAGAAGCGTGAATAAATTTTCCTTCCGCGAAAGCAGCGATGTGCTTGGTCAGAAACACTTTGATTCCTCCAAGTCCCTGAAATGCCGGGGCCGTATTTCGGCCTTCATTCGTTCCTGGCGCTTGCATAGCCAGCCGTTGCCCTCCTCCACCAACTCCGATATAGGGAAACCACCGTCCGTTTGGCAGATCTGGAGTCACCCCCACCGGGAGACGGGCTAGGAGGTTCAGGCCAAAGTACGTGGCATCGAGCTCAAGCGTTGAGTTGGAGATGTCTGGGTTAAAATGGGTCACGTCGATCTCGACTCCCACGTCAATGCCCAAAGTCTTCCGAGGCCCAGTAAGCCAGATCCCGATCTTGCCTCCCACGGACAGAGAGTCTTTCAATTTGACATTCGGCGCCGTCAATCCACCAAACAAGAGATCTGTGCTGAACGGGAATGAATAGCCGCCAAAACCGGAGATGTAGACATCGACCGGCTTCACCCAAACCTCCTCTTGAGCTCGCGCTGGCTCGGAATACCCAACCATACAAAGCAGAAGAAGAGCTGCTGAAACAAACGCCTTCATTGTCACCTCCTGGATAGAAGAATAATAAACGTATCTACCTAGGACTATTACAGTACTTTCAGCCGCACGCAACAAATAGCTAGAATCCGAAGGTTTTGGTTGGGAGCTTGTGGCGGTTCTTTCTCCTGCGCGCTACAGATGCTCCAATCGCAGGTATCAATCGTATGCAGAAGTTTGCGTAACGGTAGGAAAAACGGACGAGAGCGTCGGTGGTGAATTCGCAGGCTTCCATTCTAAGTGCAGTGTCCCATAAGTTCCTTCACCTTCCGTTCGTGGTGAGCCTGTCGAACCCTGAACGGAACCAGTTGAAAACGCTTGCCCTTCGACAAGCTCAGGTCGAACGGTCAACGTCAACTTATTCATGAAACACTACAGGAGGTGAATTAGAAGAAGTGGAACGATAATCCACAGACACCATGGACAGAATTTATTGTGAGATCACCTGAGCCACTGCCTTGAACTTCTATAGAGTTAGAGGCGTGTATAAACTTTCCTTCTACAAACCCAGCAAAGTGCTTCGTGAAGAACACTTTCACTCCTCCAACCCCCTGAAAAGCCGGCGCTGTGCTCTGACTTTCGTTCGTTCCAGGTAATTGGAAAGTGAGTCGAAGCGCTCCTCCACCCACCCCGATGTACGGAAACCATCGTCCGTTTGGAAGTTCCGGCGTCACTCCCATCGGGTAACGGGCCAGAAAATTGACTCCAAAGTACGTCGCATGGAAATCAAATGTCGCTACAAACACGGCAAGTCCAAGGTTCGTAGACACAACTTGTCCGCTGGAAGCATAGGGGTGAAAGCGAGTCACGTCGATTTCAGCTCCGACATCTATCCCCAAGGTTTTTCGAGGAGCCGTGATCCACATCCCAAGCTTCGCACCGAGGGAAGGATTGTTATCGAGTTCCACATCTCTTAGTGTGAGTCCTGGAAATGAGAAGTCTGTCTTGAGAGGAAACGAATAGCCACCAAAACCGGAGAGATAGCCATCAACTGGCCTGATCCGCACTTCTTCCTGCGCCCGAACGCTCTCGGAATAACCGAGCACGCAGAGCAGGAGAACAGTTGATGAAATGAGAACCTTCATTTTCACCTCCTCGCTAGACAATGATAGAATATCTACCTAGATATATTAACGCGCTACAGACAGAGAGCAAGCAATTAGGTGAAAGCCGAGCATTTTGGCTATGAGCGTACACATGGTCGTCTCCCAGGTACGACATGTGCTACATGTACGCCTCGGTGCCGGACCAC
>JAHBWO010000122.1 GCA_019636945.1 Nitrospira sp.
GCGGCATAGGCCGGATAAGCAAACCGCGCAAGATGGTGATAATCCGACGCCCACATGATGAGGAAGGCCGCTGCACCGACCCCGATCCAGATGAGTTGCTTGAGATAATACGGGGTCCCGACGCCACGCTGCCCGTACGTCACACTGTAAATCGAGAGGACGCCGATCCCCAGAATGGCGAGAATCAACGCCACGTAGCGAATGTCGAAACTATCGAGCTCCCGATGTTCAGTCAACCGATTGATCATGAGTCGTTCGAGAAACGCCCTGGCCCTTCCATAGTGGGACGATCCGAGGTGACCGTTGGAACCTGTGGGGCAAGTTTCATATAGGTTTCGATGACTTCCTTTGCGAGCGGCGCCGCCGCGGCCCCCCCGTGCCCCATATGCTCACCAATCACAGCCACAGCGATCTTGGGTGACTCGACGGGTGCAAAAGCCACAAACCATGCATGGTCTCTGAACTTTTTTGGAATACTCTCCTCAGGCCCGGTGCGGAGAGCAGCCACCTGGGCGGTGCCGGTTTTCCCGGCAATCGTCACCACTGACGACTTTGCCCGTGTTGCGGTCCCCTTTGTCACGACATCGGCAAGCGCGTCTTTGATGAGACGAA
Organism: Nitrospira sp.; assembly: GCA_019636945.1. Taxonomy (GTDB): domain Bacteria; phylum Nitrospirota; class Nitrospiria; order Nitrospirales; family Nitrospiraceae; genus Nitrospira_D. The sequence continues at coordinate 613 of JAHBWO010000122.1, forward strand.
AGGTTTCCGGCTTCACGGAGAGTTTTCCGCGTGGGACCGCGGGGATCTCCATCAGATTCCCAGTCGTTCGGTCCATCACCGCTTGGACCAGTCGAGGGCGGTAACTGACGCCATTATTGGCAACGGTGCCTACTAAACTCGCCATCTGCAATGGAGTCACCGTGACATAGCCTTGACCGATCGCGGCCGAAATGGTTTCACCCGGTAACCATTGCTCGTTTTTGGCCTTCTGCTTCCACGCCGTCGACGGCATGATACCCGATCGCTCCGACGGCAACTCCACCCCGGTCGCCTTCCCAAGACCAAAGTCCTTGCCGAATTCCGCCATCACATCGATCCCCATTCGTTGCCCGACCGTATAAAAGTACACGTCGCAGGAATGGACCAAGGCATTGTGGAGGTCAACGTACCCATGTCCACCGGCCTTCCAGTCATGGTAAAGCCGTTTCCCGAACTGGTAGCCTCCGTTACAGAACACGGTGCTCGACGGTGACATGGTTTTCGTTTCCAACGCGGCAATGGCCATTGGAATCTTGAAAGTCGAGCCTGGCGGATACTGCCCCTGTGAGGCTCTATTGTTCAGCGGGCGCCCTTCATCTTGAACGATTTCCACCCACTGTTTCGCAGTGAGTTCTCGTGAGAGGACATTAGGATCGAAGCCCGGCCGACTGGCCATGGCCAGAATATCCCCGCTGGTCGGATCAAGCGCGACAATGGCTCCATGCTCTTCGCCGAGCAGGTCTTCGGCCACCTTCTGCAGTCGCGCATCAATGGTCAAATACAGATCATTGCCGGCCTGCGGCCTGTCGACCACCGTGGCCCTTTTCTCATGACCGAGCGCATCGACCTCCACATTCTTCTGCCCAGCGACGCCCCGCATGTGTCGATCATAGGACTTTTCCACCCCATACTGTCCCACGACACTGCCTTGATGGAGATCAAGAAATTCCGGCTTCTCCAGTTGCTCTCCGGAAATTTCCCCCACATAGCCCAAGATGTGAGCGGCCGTCATACCACCAGGATAATTGCGCTGCGACTCCACCTGGATCATGACCCCGGGCAGATCAAGCCGGTGCGATTCCACCAGCGTCGCATCGCGCAGCGTCATGCGATCCTTGATCTTTCGCGGAAGGAGCTTACTTCCCTTGGCCGTCAGTTTTTTTCGGACAAGAGCGGCGTCAAGACCGAGTAGATCGGTCAGCTGCTTGACCAACAGCTCCCGATCCTTCACGTCCTCCAATGTGACATAGAGGCTAAAGCTCGGCACGTTATTCGCCAGAAGCACCCCATGCCGGTCATAGATCAACCCTCGAGCCGGCTCCAGCAAGACCTGTCTGGTCCGATTGTTTTCAGATAAATCGCGATAATAGGGCCCTTCGCGAATCTGCAGGTGCCAGAGTCGAAGCCCGAGCAGCGCAACAACCAACAGAAGCCCCACACGGAGAATGACCAGCCGCCGATGAAGATCCCCAACCTCTGTTTCTGGATAATGAGCTGTCGCCACGTCACTGCCTACATCCGGGATTCCGACATCAACTGTTCTATGTTGAACTGACTCCACATCAGCCAGTAGATTGCCCCACCGATGACCGCATCAAGACAGGCTTGCGGCAACGCCACATTCCAGATCGCCCACCACAAATCTTGTTGAGGACTTAGCTTCAGCACAACCGGAGTCACAAGTCCGGCCAGACACGACACCACCAGCAACCCCGACACGAGGACGAGAGGGCTCAGATACACCATTTGTCGTCCCGCTAGACCGGCGACCAACCCAAGCCCCCCCTTCAGCATGGCTCCGGTGAGCACATCCTGTGCAGAAAACAGACTCAACGCCCATCCGACTGCCACCCCGACCAACAAACCATCCAGCTCTCCGTTGATCAGTCCGATCAAACACACCGCCACGACACCAAAATCGGGCTTCACACCCCAGAGGGTGAGATGCGGCAGCAGTACGGACTGAACTGGGACAATCCCCACGATGACGACACTGTACAGCAACGCCTTCATGGCTTAGGCTTTGGCATACTCAATCGTTCTTTTTCTGCCGGTACGAGAGAGGACTGGATGACGAGCACTTCTTCAATCCGGTTGGGATCAACCTCAGGTGTCAGTTCCGCGGACTGGAACAGGGCTTCCTCTTCTTTATCAATTCGCGTGATGGTGCCGATCGCGAGTCCTCGCGGAAACCCCTCAACCAGTCCCGACGTGACAACTCGATCACCTGGGCGCGCACCCGACAATAGTGGGATATACTTCAGTCGTGCCTGCCCCTGGGTCGTCCCTTCGACAATTCCCTCGTCTCTGGTGCGCTGAATCAGTCCCGCGATCGCATTATTCGGGTCCGTCACCAATAACACCACGGCGGTAGACGCCGTCGTTTTCACAACCCGGCCGACAACTCCCGCGGGAGTGATCACACCCTGATCAGGCAAGATCCCGTCGGACGCCCCCTTATCCACAATGATCGTCTTGTACCAATTGCCGGTATCACGACCGATGACTTGAGCCGCGATCAATGTGGGCAGGGCTTGCCTTTTGAACTCCAGCAGGGTTGCCAGCCGCTCGGTGGCCGCGGCAGATTCTCGCAGTTGTCCGTTCTGTTCTTTCAGCAGTTCCAACTCTCGTTTCAACTGCCGATTCTCGTCTTCTATCCCCTGGAGCGCGACATAGCCGCCCCACACCCCAGCAATCCGATCATGAACTCCAGCCACGGCACTCAGCGGCCAACTGATGATCCATCCGAGCGGACCACCCACGCCTTGAAACACACTTTGGAGTTGACCTGGCAGAAGCAGAAAGCCGAGGATCAGGACGACGGCAAGAACGAGGGCCACACGCCTGGCATTGGATGTCACGCGTAAATTAACCATCCACATGAGGGGATGGGACCTTACCGGAGGTTGTTCGCCTGAGACATGACCGATACTTTTCGGAGCAGGTCCAATTCATCCAGAATCTTCCCGACTCCCAACACCACGGATGTCAGCGGATCATCGACCGTAATGATCGGCAGATTCGTTTCTTCACGGAATCGCGTGTCCATCCCCTTCAACAGCGAACCTCCACCGGTCAGCACAATCCCGCGATCGATGATGTCACCAGCCAGTTCGGGCGGGGTGTTTTCCAATGCAATCTTGATGGCATTGACAATAGTCCCAATCGGTTCGTGCAATGCTTCACGAATCTCGGCATCATCAATAACCAATGTGCGCGGAATCCCCGTAATCAAATCCCGCCCTTTGATCATCATGGTTTTCCGCTCTTCGAACGGATAGGCGGACCCGATTTCAAACTTGATCCGCTCGGCCATATGTTCGCCGATCAATAAATTGTACTTCTTCTTAATATAATTCATGATCGCTTCGTCCATCCGATCGCCGGCGACCTTGACGGACTCGCTATAGACAATCCCGCCCAGCGAGATGACCGCGATATCGGTCGTGCCACCGCCCACATCGACGACCATGTTACCGGACGGCTCCGTGATCGGCAGCCCTGACCCGATCGCTGCGGCGACCGGCTCCTCGATGAGATAGACTTCCCGAGCACCGGCCAATTCCGCCGAGTCACGGACCGCCCGCTGCTCGACTTGGGTAATCCGAGAAGGAACACCAATAATGATCCGTGGGCGAACGAATGCACTGCGGTTATGGGCTTTCCGGATGAAATGCTTCAACATTTGTTCGGCCATCTCGAAGTCGGCGATCACACCTTCCTTCATGGGCCGAACCGCAACAATGTTCCCTGGAGTGCGACCGAGCATTTTCTTTGCCTCGGCACCGACGGCGAGGACCTTTTCGCTCTTCTTCTCAACCGCAACCACGGAAGGTTCATTGAGGACGATCCCCTTCCCACGAACATAGACGAGAGTCGTCGCAGTCCCTAAGTCGATTGCTAGGTCATCGGAAAACCAACCGAACACATCTCCCGGGAACCCCACGGTATCTCTCCCTTCATCTGAGCTGGCCCATTCAGAGTCCAGCTTGCGTGCGTGATCTCGATGGCACTTAATCCGGAACTGCCAGCTGACCAGCGTCTAATACGTGTGTCCTGGCCACTTCATCGCCCAGGCGACGACCCTGCTCATTCCCGATAATCAAAAAACTTTCGAACGCGACAATCGCCAGAGAGGCAAGCCACCCAATGTACGGGATCGCATAAGCAACCTGTGCACCGCCCAGTGGAAGATTCCGAATGATCGACTCTCGAAACCCGACAGTGCCCCGACCATCCACCCGCACGGTTTGCAAACCGACCAGCCGTTTGCCGATACTCTTCCCCCCCGCAAACCCATCGGCAATCAGGATGTACGTCAACCCGGAAAGAAAACCGACCGGAGAAGCAATTTCGCCGGCAGCGACGACAATGAATACGTCAATCAACTTCGCGATGAACCGATTCAGCACATGGGCCTTCGGATAAACCCTTGAATCGAACGACGTCGAGCCTGGCCCCTCCCCTCCCAAGGGATCTCCTTCTAATTAGTGGCAAAGTATAACAAAATCGGCCAACTTGCACAAACAAAGAGCCAATTTTTCTGAATATTTTTTCGTACCCTCCCGAAAGAGCTCGTGAACACCTCACGCATGAAATCTCCACACACCCTAAGAGCTGGCTCTTGCCTTCCGCCCAGCCCATAAGTACACTGTTACCCTCACAAAAGCAAAGAGGGGTTTGATGATTAAGACAATGCGAGAGGCATCACACAACTATCCGTGGCTGTTGAAGTCCATCATGGGGATCCTGGCCATTGCCTTTGTCATTACGATGGGCTGGTGGGGATTCGGTGAACAGGCCGGTGGACCGGTCGCCAAGGTCGGCGAACAATCGGTTTCACTCGATGAGTTTAAGCGTACCTACGAGAACATGCACCGGATCTACAAGGACAACGTCAAGACCGAGTTCAAAGACGAGGAGTTCAAGGACTTCGTCATGGGCCAACTCGTCGACAGCCGCGTGTGGATCATCGCCGCCCAAGAGATGGGAGTGCGAGTCTCCGACGCCGACTTGCGTGAATTGATCATGCAAACACCGGTCTTTCAGAAGAACGGCGCCTTCGACCCGGAGCTCTATAAACGTATCCTTGCCGCCAATCACCTCACTCCGGCGGCATTTGAGTCGATTCAGCACCAGGAAGTCTTGGCCAACAAAGCCCGCATGATCGTCCGAGATTCCGTTGCCCTGACGCCCGAGGAGATCGCCGAAGGGCAGTCGCTCATGACCAGACCTGCGGATGGTAACGACCCCGCGAAGATGGCTGAGGCCAAACAACGGGTCCTGGACGACATGCTGTTGCAAAAGCAGCAACGCGCCCTCGTCTCATTTCAGCAGTCGATGAAAGCGAAGATTCCAATCACCATCCGGCGGGAGCTGCTATAAGCCTCTCTTGTTTTCCGATACATCCGCCAAACAGACTGCAGGCTTCCTCTTTCAGCTAGTCTTCGAAGATCTCGGCGCGCATGAAGAAGATTTTTCAATAATTAGGAGGGCTTGTTCGCGCCGAGAGTGTTGAAACATATCCCTCTAGAATTCCATCCCACGCTAAAGTATCAGCATCGCGTCGCCATAGCTGTAGAAACGATATCGCTCCTGGACTGCCTCTTCGTAAGCCCCACGAATCTGGTCGATCCCGGCGAAGGCTGAGACCAGCATCAGCAAGGTCGTCTTGGGCAGGTGAAAGTTCGTCATCATCGCATCGACAATCTTGAACTCAAATCCCGGGGTGATGAAGAGTCGGCTTTCGCCGGACAACGGCATCATCTCGCCCTTCTCTTTCATAACTGTTTCAAGCGTCCGGACGACCGTCGTCCCGACCGCAACCACCCGCCCACCAGCACATTTCGTCTTGACGATCGCCTTGGCCGTATCCTCGCTGACGCGAAACACTTCTCCTCCCATCCGATGGTCCTCGATCCGGTCGGTCGTCACCGGCTTGAACGTACCGGGGCCGACATGCAGGGTCACAGTTGCAATGTTGATGGAGGCTTCGCGCAGTCGTTGAAACAGGTCTTCGGTAAAGTGCAGTCCTGCGGTCGGGGCAGCAATCGCCCCCTCATTTTTCGCAAAGACCGTTTGATACCACCGATGATCCTCGGGAGTCGGTATGCGTTTGATGTATGGGGGAAGCGGCATCGTCCCCCGTTCATCAAATAGCCGTGCGATAGGCACCGAGCTCTGAACCGCTATCTCTGTCCCTGTTGCATCACGTTTGACGATTGTCGCGTGGGATTGTCGATCAAATTCGATGACTTGCCCGACTCGAAACGTCCCCTTCACCATGATTTCCCATCGTCGATCGCCCAGCGCCTTCACAAACAGCACCTCGACCGGCGTTCCCGTCGACTTTTTGATTCCCGGCACCCGCGCAGCCATGACCTTGGTATCATTCACCACAAGGAGGTCCCCTGGCTTCAGCAGACCCGGAAGATCCGCGACATGCTGATGTGCGAACTGCTTCCTCACTCGATCCACAAGCAGCAACCGCGCACGATCGCGAGGGCTCACCGGCTGCAACGCAACCAGGGACGGGTCAAAGGGAAAGTCAAACTCGGACAGTTGCATTAGCCCACATTGTTTATGATGGTTCGACCCCATCGACCAGCACAGTGTCCCGAGCACCGTCAAGCCTTCGACCCCACTCAGGCTCGACCCTGAGCGATGTTGAGAGGTCGAGTGACAAAACCGTTTTAGCCGCGCCTATTGTGAAGTCTCCGACTCCGGAAACGAGAGACGCTTCACGTTTCACGAACGACGAATATCGTGGTGGCGCATCAGCGGTTGCAGTAGGAGCACTCATGAAGAATGCCGGTTAGGACGGAGGGGCCAAAGAAGCGGGAGGAGCAGACGGTCTTTGCGTCAATGCCGCATCACGCAGTTCCGTTCCCGGATAGTAATAACTCAGGATGCTTGAAAACGAATAACCCAGCTCTGCCAATTCTTTTGCTCCCCACTGGCAGAGACCGACCGCATGACCGGCTCCGTAGCCGAAAAGGACAAGGTCCTGTCCGATCGACTGAACGGTAAATTGAGTACTGGGAACAATCGTATATCCTACCGCTCTACGGAGATCTTCACCTCGTATTACCAACTCCCCGTTCGAGTGTATAACTCGCAATGTCGCCACTCGTCCGGCACGGCTGTACGACTGCGGAGCGACATGGGAAATCGACCCCACTGAAAATCCCTGCTGCCGAAGATTCTTCTCGAGCGTCTCGATCTTCACCGATGCCCTCCACTGATAATAGGGAGACTCGATGTCGAACGGACACTCCACGCCCTTCAAATAGGGGAGATCCTTTGACCATACGGTCATCGCATCTTCTGTCACGCCCGCCGCCGTGGAGGAAAACGCAGCGTAGATCGGCGCCCCTTGGTAGGTCACCACGAGCCCCCTGGTGGACTCCACTGCCGCGATCACTCGGACATCAATGCCTTGGCGCCCACGATAGACCTGATCTTGAATGCCGGCCACCACATCGTACGCTCGAGTGGAATTCAGCATATGTTGGTACAATGCATAGGTCCTGGTCGCGACGGCCTGCACCTTCAGCATCTCCGGATGCCACGTTGAATTCACTTCTTGCGGCACGACACCTTTGACATATTCCTCGAGATCAACTTGGTTGACGAGAAGACGGCTCTTCCCTTTTCGAACGAGCTGAAGCACTCCACCGACGTGAAGGGCGCCATTCTCCTCAGCGGTGTGCGCCGTGGGTCGGTTCCCGGGTCCATTCAGCCAAACCGTGAGATCGTGATTGCCTGCCCGTAGTGTGAGTCGATCCGTCACCACCGGTTTGCCGTTCAGGATGAGGGCATGGCCTCGCACCTTAATCTTGAGCACTGAGCCATAGGACCAGGCCTGATTCCGTTCGTCAGTCACCCAAAGAGTCTGATCACTTGTCACTTCGAGCTGCTGAACATCGGATACCAATAGGACGCGAATCGATTGCGCCGCCTGAGCCTCCGGCACCATGCCCGCCCCCAGGCAGATTCCCAATCCCGCAGCCCCGGCCCAGAGCCGTGCTGCTGTCATCTTCGGAAGAGCCATCCTAGAATATAGAATAGCAGACTCAGAAGAACACTGAGAACGATACTGGTGGCGATAGGAAAGTAGAAGCTGACATTCTCACGTTTGATGGAAATGTCACCGGGCAATTTACCGAGCCAACTCAGGCTATTTCCAAAACCAGGAATCCGGTCAAGGGCGATTAGCAATATCCCCAGCGCAACAATCCCAAACCCTACTCCAATGAGGATCTTCCCAAGGGTGGCCCATTCCGGCATCACTCGTGATCCCTCTGAACAATGGAACCTTTCAGCTCCGCAGTCTTATGACGTAGTATCAGCCATTTATCAAACACTCTGCGATCTGAATCGCGTTCAACGCCGCACCCTTGCGAAGATTGTCGGATACCACCCAGAGGTTGAGACCATTGGCGATCGATTCGTCTTCCCGCACGCGGCCGATGTACACCTCGTCTTTTCCCGTCGCATCGAGCGGCATGGGATAGAGTTTCTTTGCCGGATCATCGTAGACCAGCACGCCAGGCATCGCCGCGAGCGCCGCACGTGCCTCATTCGCGTTTAATGGACGTTCCAATTCGATATTGATCGCTTCGGAATGGCACCGCAGCACCGGCACGCGCACGGTCGTGGCAGTCACTCTGAGATTTGGTGCTCCGAGAATCTTTCGGGTCTCCTTCGCGATCTTGATCTCCTCTGAACAGTCGCCTTCCTCGTTGAATGAGCCGATGTGCGGCAAAAGGTTAAAGGCGATTTGGTAGGGATAGACTTTGGTCGTGATGTCACGAAACGCCAAGAGATCCTTTGTCTGGTCCATCAACTCATCCATGGCCGCCGACCCGGTTCCCGATACGGATTGGAAGGTCGTCACCACCACGCGCTTGACCCCTACCGCATCGTGAAGCGGCTTCAGCGCCATGACCAACGGGGTGGTCGTGCAGTTGGGAATGGATACGATGCCTCGCGGCATGTCTCGTAATGCCGCCGCATTGACCTCCGGAACCACCAGCGGGACCTGTTCATCCATACGAAAGACAGCGCTATCATCGATGACGGCAATCCCGGCGGCGCCCAATCGCTGCCCATAGTCCTTGCTGATCGCATCAGTCGCGGAGATAAAAGCCAGATCGACGCCATCGAACGACGAGGAGTCCGTCAGTTCCTCAACTGTCCACTCCTTTCCTTGACACGCCATAATCTCGCCCACAGATCGCTTGGAGGCAAACAGTCTCAGACTTGCCAGCGGGAACTGCCGCTCCTCCAATATTTCTAAGGTTTCCTGGCCGACCGCGCCGGTTGCGCCAAGGATGGCCACTGTATACCCTTGTTTCTTCTTCAGCATGCAGCGTCTACTCCAATGTCAATGCGCGAATACGATGATTGAACGTGTCCGCCACCAGCAGCGTTCCGTCGCGATCGGCAACGATACCGAATGGGTAACATACACCGGCTTCTCGTGCGAGACCGTTATCACCTGAGTAGCAGGGACTTCCTTGCCCGGCCACACAGACCGCCATTCCTGATGCCTGGTCCCATTCTCGGATGAGGTGATTATCAGAGTCCGTCAGAAAGAGCCTTCCCTGCTGACCAATAGCAATTCCCGTCGGACGTGCAAGACTCGCTGATGATGCGTCCAACGCCGACTCATATCGGTAGGATCCACCGTTTCCCGCAGCGTTAGAGATCAGCCCGGTTGAAAGATGGAGAGCGCGAACTCGACCATTGAACGTATCAGCGATGTAGAGCTGGTCACCCGTAATCGCCAAGCCACTTGGGCCAGCAAGGGCCGTCTCAACCCCGAGTTTCCCATCCCCATCGTAGGTCGCCGATCCGGTTCCAGCAACGGTCTGAATGACTCTGGTTCTGAGATCGATCATCCGCACACGATGGTTGCTCTGATCGGCAATGTACAACAGGGTTTCATCGGTGTTCAGAACCAACGCCGCCGGTTCATTGAGTGCCGCCTGGTCAGCAGAACCGCCATCGCCCGAGAATCGCGGCTGACCTGTCCCCGCCAAGGTGGTAATGATACCCGTGACTGCATTCACCAGCCGCACACGATGGTTCATGGTATCCGCGACATACAGATTTCCAACTTTATCGACCACAACCGCCGTTGGAAAGTTGAGGGAAGCGGCTACGGCCAATCCACCGTCTCCAGCATATCGCTGCAGTGGAGCGGTTCCCGTCGTGACATATCTGACCGTTCCGCTCAAATCCGACTGTTGAACATACAATTGTTGTGCAGACTCATGACGAGAGTCCGCGAAAGGATCCTCATCTGCGACAGAAATCACATGATCTCGTTGAGAATCTTCTTCCCCCTGCCCTTCAGGCGGCATGCCGACAACCGTCGAAATAATGCCCGTGGTACGCTCTATCTTACGGATCACATGATTTTCAGAGTCAGCCACATACACATCACCATGATCATCGACCGCCACCCCCTTCGGCTCGTTCAACTGTGCGTAGAGTGAAGGTCCACCATCACCGGTGAAACCTGGCTCGCCGTTCCCGGCAAGGGTGCGGATCATCCATGTAGACAAAATGGCTGCCATAGTTTAGACGCGCTGACTAACTGAGATTGCAAACGATGGCGTCACCCATCTCCACTGTACCGATGATCTTCGCCCCGGCACTCTGGATATCCCTGGTGCGATAGCCCTGATCGAGCGTGTTGAGGATGGCCTGCTCGATGGCATCCGCTTCTTTTTCAAGCTGAAACGCATAGGACAACATCATGGCGGCAGAGGCAATGGTCGCAATTGGGTTGGCAATATTCTTCCCGGCGATGTCCGGTGCGCTCCCATGAATCGGCTCAAAGAGGCCCACTTTGGCGCCGATGCTTGCCGACGGTAACATTCCGATTGAACCGGTTAACATCGCCGCTTCATCGCTGAGGATATCCCCGAACATGTTATTACAAAGCAGCACGTCAAACTGCCGAGGGTTTCGCACCAATTGCATCGCGGCGTTATCAACATAGATATGACTGAGCTCCACGTCCGGATAGGAGGCCTGGACATCGATCACAACTTTTCGCCACAGTTCCGAGGACTCTAAGACGTTGGCTTTATCGACTGATGTCACTTTCTTGCGGCGTTTTCTCGCTGCTTCAAACGCCACTTTGGCGATTCGTCGCACTTCTTCCGTCGTATAGACCTCCGTATTGATTCCCCGCTCATCCCCATTGGGTAACTTCTCGATCCCTTTCGGCTTACCGAAATAGATGCCCCCGGTTAACTCACGAATGACGAGGATGTCGATCCCCTCGACCACCTCACGCTTCAAGGTCGAGGCGTCCACGAGTGCCGAATAGAGTTTGGCCGGTCGCAAGTTGGCATAGAGCCCAAGCGCTTCTCGGATTCCAAGCAGTGCACGCTCAGGGCGAAGGCTGTATTCAAGCCCTTCCCATCTGGGTCCGCCCACGGCTCCCAGAAGAACTGCATCGCTTTGCTTGGCTAAGGCCAATGTATCTTTGGGTAAAGGGACACCCAGCTTGTCGATTGCCTGCCCACCGATATCGCCAGGGACAAACTCAAACGCATGTCCGAACTTCTCTGCGATGACCTTCAATACCTTGACCGCTTCAGGCACGATCTCGCGCCCGACCCCATCTCCAGCCAATACTGCAATCTTCGCCTTCACAGGTGCTCCTTTCGATGACGCAGCCTCACGGCTTACTCTACTATCGTTTCATCTTCCATCCGCCAGGCCGGATCAACGAGACACAAAAACTCTATGTCGGTGTTTCCAATATTTTCAAGAAACTGTCGCCCCCCTGGCGGCACATAGATCGTCGTTCCTGGTTCAAC
>JAHBWO010000123.1 GCA_019636945.1 Nitrospira sp.
CAGCTCCTCACCTCGGCCGGTGCATACCATGAAGAAGACGTTGAGCACACGGGCTCCAAGTGCATGTGCCCAGGTGATGACCTCCGGCAGCTCCTTGTAATTCATCGGCTGTGCGCTGAAATGCACTTGAAACTGCAGGCCGTTCCGTTTACTCGCTTCAATACCCGCAACTGCGGCTTCCCAGGCACCGGGGACCCCGCGAAAAGAATTATGCTTAGCGGCATCCAGTGAATCGATGCTGATCCCAACGCCCATGACGCCGATCTCAACAAGGGTCTTGGCCATGTGATCGTCGATCAGCATGCCGTTCGTTCCAAAGACCACCATGAAGCCGAGCTTCACGGCATAACGGGCAATATCCAGAATGTCGGGGCGGACCAGCGGCTCTCCACCGGTAATGACCAAGAGACAGCCCTTGTTGACCTGGGCAATCTGATCAATCAACCGGTAGCACTCTTCGGTGGTGAGTTCGTCATCACCACCTGCGGCTTTTGTCGTGGCATCCAGATAACAGTGATCGCATTTGAGGTTACAGCGCTTGGTCAGGTTGAGTGCGACGAGGTAGGGCTTGAAGTCGTCAACAGTCCGGCCATCGAACGGTCCGTCCCCCTTGGCTGAGGGGGTGAAGAACTGGGCAATTTGTTGCTCCAGATGGCCTAGAGTGCCTGAAGGACCGTTGAAGATAGGGAGAGATTTGCCCATGCGTGTTAGTGATGAGGACTGAGGACTGAGGACTGAGTAACGGAAAGGGGCTCGGCCGACGTCCGCTACACTCAGGACCCAGCACCCAGCACTAGGCACTTCCCTTGCCGGTCAGGTCGGCGATCATGTCTTTGAGGTTGCCGGTCTTCATTGCTTCCGCCATATAGCCCTTTGCTTGTTCGATGCCTTCGTTCGCAACCTCGAGCGTGATCACGGTCGCACCGATTTTCTCGGCATGTTTGAGAATCAGGGCCTTGGTACAATCGCGCATGAAGCCTTCCGGAGCTCGATCTAATCGGGCCTGTGCGTCGCTCGTCCAGGTATAAGGGGATGTGCTTTCAGCATGACCGTTCGTCCCATTCCCATTGGCTGCGGTCAGCATCCCTTCCGCTGCCGGGGCAGTACCGGTGCCTTTATTGGAGAAAATCGGTGTGTAGTCTTCAGATGCGGCTTCTTTGATCATCGGAGCCGCGTATTCGAGTGTGATGGTCGTCATCCCCAATTTTCGAGCCGTTTTTTCAATTCTTGCCTTGGCCCGTCTCCGCTGGAAGCCGGCTGGGACGGCACGGATGGCCTCTTTCGCATCCTTGGTCCACTGCATCGGCACATCGTCGTAGGCTACGTCGGTTTCCAACTCACCTTCCGCAGTCGCAGCCACTTCAAAAATCTTCTTATCAACCTGCTTGAATTTGGTCCCATCGGCACTGCACACGGGGCATTTAACGGGCGTATCACCTTTCCCGATGTACCCGCATCCGTCACACACGAAATAGGTCTGTGCCATTCGGTCAAGGTAAGCCTGCGTCGATGCGCTGATTTCCTTGGGCTTCTCTTCCACGATCTGCGTCATGATTCCGCTTAAAGTCGGTCCCATGAGATCTTGAGTTACGGCTTGGTCGGCCTGCATCCTGTCGCGATCAACCCCTGCCGCATCCAAGCTTCCGCCAAGCGCCCGCATGGCGTCCATGGCGCCTTTTGGAAGAATGTGTCCCACCGCAGCATCGACTACCGTGTTGCTGATAATCGTGTGTCCCTTTTCAATGGCATACCGATGAATGGCTGTTTTTGCCACGCCACGCGCAAAGATAGGAATCTTTTCCATCCGTCGCAACGCTTCTTCCGTCCAGGCGATGGTGTATTCGGCTTGCGTATCGATCGGGGGAACATATTTACGATTGGAAATGAGCACGTTACAGGGTGCACTCCGCAACAGGTTCTCGGTGTTGCTGCCGACGTCCATATCTTCGTCGCTATGGACACCGATACGCCCGACGATCAGCAAGGCCGGGACGTCCTTGCGGACGTACTGAATAATTTTTTCAAATGCTTTGCCGTCGAGAAGCGTGGTCTTGAGGTCGGTCTGTTCGGCCTGCGCAATTTCGCGGGAGATGTCCAGATGTGATTGGTAGATCTTTGCCAAGCCGCTGTCGATAATCTCCTCGTGTAGCTTTTCTTGCTCCTTGAATCGGAAGACCTTACCGGCTTCTTCGTTGAGCACACCGGAAATGCTATGGAAGGCGGCATAGTGGAAGTAAGGATCGAAGGCCGAAATCGCCTCAACCGGGATGTTGAGGGCTTTTCCGATCGCGAGACCGGTCATCAATCCCCCGAACGAATAGGGACTCCCGTCAACCGCCACGACAATCTTGCCGCCCGTGATCGGCTGGGTGTTCTTGATGATCAGCATATCGGAGTTACGGACACGACGAACGACGCGTTCGGTGTTACTCCCGATGACGCTGTCCTTGACGGCTCCGACGCCTAAGGCACCCATGATGACGAGGTCGTAGCCGTTGGTATTGATATCTTCTGACAAGACCTTCCAGTTCCGTCCCTCGAGCGATCGCCGCTCAATCGGCAGATTGGCTTCATTACACTTCTTGTCGACGTAGTCGAGATAGGAATCGGTGATGATTTGGAGACCCCGCGTGATCAGCGAGTCATGAATCTGGCGCTGGCGGTCGAGCTCCGTTTCATCGTGGTATTCTTCCGGCAAGCCGGCTTCCATCTGTTTGAAACGCTTGTCGTGCATCTTCGCGGCATAAACATGGCTTCCCACAATCTTGGAGCCGAAGGTTTTTGCCAGATGGACACCGACATCCACTGCTGTATTTGAATGGTCGGAGTTATCGACCGGAATATAGATCGTCTTATACATTGAGGCGCCTCCTTAAGGCGCAAGTTGTACAGAGGTTCTAGGGACGTAATGGTCTGAAAAAACAGATGCTTGAAGCGCTGTCCCAGCCTCCAGAGAAGCGGAATGATAGCATCGGCTTAAACTGGATTGCAAGACGCGGAGTAGTCAATAGTCACTTGTCATCAGTCATCGGCAAGCAAGGCGGTCAGCCTGCTTAGTGATCATTGACTCATGACCAATGACGAAGCTAACCGATGGAACTTGCTCGCGGATCAGGTGTCTGGGAGGGGGCTGAAACAGGTCGGCGGGAGCGAAGGATCTCTTCAAGGGAGAGAAGGGCATCTCGTCCGGAGTTCCCTTCAATCCCTTTGCTCAAGTTTTTGTCGGCATACACATTCGATTGGTCGGTCGTCTGGGAGAGGGAGCCTGTCCATTTGCGTGGGTCTCGGCTCCCCTGTTTTCGTTCCCAGGCACGAAGGCATGCTTTGGCAATAAATGAATTCAATGGTGCAGGGTTATAGAGGAGCTTCCGGATACTGGTCGGCGTCAGCATCAAGGGGTTGTAGCCGGCTGACAGATAGCCCTCTTCCAACAGACGTTGTTCAAGATCGGTATTGGGCTGGATGCCCAAGAAAAACATCAAGGGGAAGACTCGTTCTTCGCCGAGGATCGATGCCACCACTTTGTACGACTCGACGCTTTGAAGGAGGGTTTCCTCCGTTTCTTTGGGGCTATTCAATGAATAGTTGAGGATCACCTTACCCTTGAAGCCAGCCTCCGCCAGGTAGCGACACCCGTCATAGAGTCGCTCCAGCTTAAACCCCATGTGGAGATTGTTGAGTACTTCCTGCGAGCCGGAGGTGATAGCAACTTCCAAGTCGCCGACGCCAGAGCGAACCATCAGCTTGGCGAAGTCCGGTGTGATCAAGGAGGTGCGGATATAGCCGGACCACTCGATCTCCAGCTTCTCGCTGATGATGCGCTCCATGATTTCCGTACACTGCGGATAGGCTTCCTTCCCCGTAATAAATTGGGCATCAGTAAACCAAAAACGGCGGGTTCCCCACTGATGATAATGCTGGGAGATATCTTTCACGACCATGTCCGGTGGCCGATACCGCACGCGCTTGCCCTCAATGTAGGGATACAGGCAGAAAGCACAGTCATAGGGACAGCCTCGTTTCGACTGGACCCCGATCGATTCGCCCTGGTACTCCTGCCACTGAGGAAAAATAGAGGTCAAATAGGGGAGGTCAACGGCCGGGGCATCGAGCAGCGGAGGCGAACCATGGGAACCTTTTTGGACCCGGCCCCCTTCTTTGATGATGTAGCGCTCGTCGTCGATCGAACGGCCTTCGAGCAGCTTGAGGATTGCGTCCTCCCCTTCGCCCAGGATGCCGATCGTACCTTCCGGAAGCTTTTCGATGAGTTGATCAGCGAACGCGGTGAACGCTCCGCCTCCGATCATGATCTGAGCTTTAGGGAATTCTTTTCGGATCAATGCCGGATAGGACAGGATCGTATAGATATGACTATAGTACCGATAGAGTTGCTTCACCCCCGCAAATGAGGCGGCGATCCGCTTGAGCGGGTTGCTCGCGAAATAGAAGTTGAACGCATGTTCCAGCGAGGAATCCCCTTCGTGTGGCGAGAAAATTTGGATATCGCGCCATGAAAAGCAGACCAGGTCCGGTTTGAACTCCGTCGCGGCGTCACGAATGGCCTGGCTGCGCCGGTTGACCGGAAACAGCGACAGATCGAGGATGCGCTGGCGAACCTCCGGTTTTCGTCGATGAATGAAGTCCGCCAGGTAGGTGATTCCGATCGGATAGACCTTCTTGCAGGGAAGGAAGATATATAAAACAGAGTTCATAGTAGAGCCGATAGCTAATGGCTAGTGGCGTATGGCAGGAAAACGATGGAACGTTTCTGGTTGGTACCATCGGCCATACGCCATCTGCTCTTCACTTGGTGGCGATATGAATAGCGACGATACCGCCGCTGAGGTTCTTGTACGACACCTGACGAAATCCTGCATCACGGAGGATCTGGCACAACCGTTCTTGATCGGGAAACGTCCGGATCGAGGCAGGAAGGTATTCATAGACGCCGGTACGGTCGCGGGCGACGATCGTGCCGATGAAAGGCAAGAGCTTGAAAGAATACCAGTCGTACAGCGTTCTCAACCAGCCGAAGACCGGGCGGGAGAACTCCAGGCACACAAACCGGCCGCCGGGCTTCATCACCCGGCGAATTTCCCGAACGGCTTGCGGTAGATCCCCGACGTTTCGCATGCAGAACCCCGTGGTGACCGCATCGAAGGTATTGTCACCGAATCCAAGATGTTCCGCGCTGGCTTGCAGGCAGGTGATTTTGTCACTGAGGCCTTTGTCGCTGATCTTCTTGAGGCCTTCAGCGAGCATGGCATGGTTCAGGTCTGAGGCGATCACTCGACCCTTCGGTCCCATGCGGGACTCAATCAGGAGTGCGAGGTCAGCCGTGCCTGATCCGACATCAAGGGCGGTTCCCCGGCCGACCGGCGTAATGAAGGAGGCGGTGATCTTCTTCCAATAATAATGGAGCCCGAAACTCAACAGCGTGTTGTTCAGGTCGTAGGCTCCGGCAATGGATGTGAACATCCTCTGAACGGCATCCTCTCGGGCCTGGCCCGACCAGGTTGATACCACCTTCGCCGGAGTTTGCGGGTCTTGAGTCATAGAATGACGCTCGGCTCCCACCATATCACGGTGGTAGCACCCGGTTTTAAGCTTTGTCAAGGTGAGATGGCAGCAAGGGGGATCCAAACACTCATCGTGCCGAGTCAAACATGTTGGTTCCTGACTGTCCCTAGGGGTACCGGGAGAAGTTGTGTGAGCCGAGTAGGTTTTACGCTGCCTTCGGAATATCGTGGGTCGGGGTCGAGCCTGTCCATTGCCCCACTTCAAGACTGTCGAGCCAGTCGAGCAATCTGGTGACCATCTCGCCCTGAAAGACGGAGCCGTGTTGTGGGCAGATCATCCTGGGCTTTAGTGCGCGAATCCGCTGAGTCCAGCTCCGTAAGGCGGTGGTCGAAGGCATCCATCTGAGATGGAACCCTCTCATATATTGGATATGGTGATCGAAGTCCGTCACGATTAAGCCGGCTTCATGGCTGGGGACCAAGGCGGATCCGATGTCGCCGGAAAATAAGATGCCGGCGAGAGGGTCGTAGAGCGAAAAGTTTCCTGAGGAGTGGCAGTAATGCGCGGGGACGGCTTCGACTTCCACGCCAAGATCACCGATTTTGATGCGCATACCCTCGTCGGGAATCGCGTTGAGTTCAATGGCGGTGCCGGTGCTGAAATGACTGATAAAGCCGGTCCAGAGCCACGAACAGTAGGTCTTGATGTCCGGGTTGAGATCGAGCCACATGGCCAGCGACGACGAAATATCCGGGTCTTGATGGCTGGCAAAGATGACGCGGATATCCTGGACGCGCACATATTTGGCCAGTTCGGCGAGGACTTGGGGAAATATTTGGATGCCACCGGGATCCAGTAACATGGCTTGCCCGCGACTGATGATGACGTACTCATTTGTATCGATGACGTGAGCGTCCTTGTGAGGGTCGCGACCGATCACGATCCATTGATGACCGTGTTCATTGAAGAGCGTTTTACTTTGCATCACTATTCCCTTTCAGCAGCAACTCCACCAAGCTCTGCCCACTGTCGATCGAGCTCTTCATGGCACGCATTCTGGCGTCCAGTTCGTCCACCACATGACCGATCTCTGCCGCGAGTGTCTTGAAGTTCATGCCGGCCTCTCCCAGTGCAGCGGCTTCGGAGGCGATGCAGAAGGCCAGATAGCGGGCGGTGAGGCCGATCATCTTCAGGCCGTGCAATGCACGGCGTGTTTCATTGAGACAGCGCAAGGCCTCACTCAATCGTGTATGCAGTTCAGTCAGGTTCGTCTGGCAAATCGCCGCAATGGAACCTCGGTTGTCCCGTTCCAGCGGTTCACCCAACTGGAACGATGGATCCGTCATCAACCGGGTGATGTCTTCTGGGGTTGTGAAGCGCAGATGAGAAGACAGGTGCCGGTCCGCAAGACAAGACGACTGGCCGTCCTGAGGCATCGCCGCCAGCACACTGGCGATCAGCTGGTAGTATCGCCACACGATATTCGAGCTGTGGGCGGTGAGTCGAGCGAGTTCAGCGCAGACCTGTTCGATGGCTTCCACCTCGGGCTTAATCTCTCTAGGCGTGTGATTGAGAATCTCAACGAGCGCCAAGATGGGGCGGCCTTTGCCGCCTCCGACTTTCGCGGCTTGGGCGACGCCATTAATGGCCAGAATCTGCATGGATGACGACAGCAACTGGAGCGAGCGTCCGGTATTCATGATGTCGACGCAGATTCCAAACAGCTGATTGATATTCCGTTTGAAGAGACCTAACGCATCAAGCATGGTGTCCAGAGGGTACTGGTGCGTGGGGGAGATTGGACCGGCCTTCATGTATCGGTGAAAATCCACAAAACTGAAGTGGGGCGTACCAGCCGGGTCAGGCAAAGTGTCACCGAGCAAAACAGAGGTGCTATAATCCCGCCCCCTGAGTAAGTACTGAGTGCTGGGGACTGAGGATTGAGAGGGGCGAGTAGGAAAAGCGGCATGGGTAATTCCATCCTTATCAAGGGCGCGCAGGAACACAATCTCAAGAACATCGACGTAGAGATCCCACGGGACAAGCTGGTGGTGATCGGCGGTATGAAAGGACTGTCGCCGTTCGCTGTCGGCAGGGGACGTTATGGGCGAAACGCGCGTTGATTTGCAGCATCTGCTTGAAGACCTGCGCGATGCCTATCCGGGCGCGCTGGAAGAAACGATTTTAACCGAAGTGGTGGCCAATTCCCTCGATTCCGGCGCGACTGGTCTGAGGCTTCTGGCGGATCCCGTGGCATTGACGCTCACTATCGTCGATGATGGGTCGGGTATGAGGCGGCGGGATCTGGTGCGGTATCACGATCTGGCTGCCAGTACGAAGACGCGAGGCCAGGGCATCGGGTTCGCCGGAGTCGGAATCAAACTTGGCCTGCTCGTTTGTGAAGATGTCGTCACGGAAACGAGGCGGGGTAAGGAACATGTGGCAAGCCGCTGGCACCTCGCCGGGCGGCACAAGGCGCCGTGGAAATGGATTCCTCCGCTTGGGTTGGTGACGGATCATGGTACTGCAGTGCAACTGAAACTACAGAATGCGCTCTCGCCGCTCCTGGACGAAGGATATATTGAAGGGGTGTTGCGCAGACAGTATCAACCGTTGCTCCAGCCGGAGTTTGATGAGGTGCTTGCAGCCTATTACCCAAAAGGCTTCCAGTTTCAGGTCAATGGGCGGGTGCTGGAGCGTCAGTCAGCCTGTGGCATGGACGTCTCGAAGCTTGCGGTCTGCCTTGCGCGAAAACGGAAACCAGTTGCCATCGGCTATCTGGTACGAAGTGAGTCTTCACTTCCTGAAGATCAGCGCGGCCTGGCGATCAGCACCTTCGGTAAAGTCATCAAGCACGGATGGGATTGGCTGGGGATTATGCCGGCTGCACCGGACAGAATAGCCGGAATGATCGAAGCTCCGGCATTGGCTGCGGCGCTGACGCTGAACAAAGGAGATTTCGTTCGTGTCGGCACCAGAGGCGCGCTGTACCTTGGGTATCGCAAGGCGATTCAAGAGGCGGTTTCGCAACAGTTGGCTCAGTGGGGAGATGCTCGCGAGTCGGAGGACAAGGCTAGCCGGCGGACCATGCGGCCGCTTGAGCGTGATTTGGAAACGGTCTTGGTGGACCTGGCCGACGAGTTTCCCCTGTTGGCGTCCTTGGTCGAACAGCGGGCAGGAGGCCAGAAGCGGTTGCCGATCGGCCGATCAGAGGGAGCGGAGAGCGGGCAGGGACTGCTTACAGCATCAATTCTCGACAGTGTCGAAGACTCTGAGAAAACCGTCATTGCTCCGGCAACACCACAGGAACCAAGTACAATCCAGTTCCCGGGTGGGGGCACGCAAGGCAAAGCACAACGGGAGCCGGAATCATTGCCTGGTGTGGCGGTCGTGCCCGGTGGCAAAGCGCGGTCTCGACCGGGTCGTTACGGGCTCACCATTCGGTTCGAGTCCCAGGAAGGAGATCCGGATCTTGGCCGTCTCGTCGAGTCCACTGTCGTCATCAATGACGCGCATCCCGCGTATCGCCGTGCCGTGGCGTCTCGTTCGGAGGGGTACCACATCGCGCTGGCGGTCGCGTTGGCACTAGCCCGCTTGGCCGTGCCGCCTGCCGAAGCGCATGAATTTGTCACGGCTTTTCTGGTCCGTTGGGGTGAAGCCCTCGACGGAGCTCGTCGCAAGTCCCGTAGACGGTCATAATCAACGAGTCTTACTCCCCAAATAGGATCAAGCCGGGCACTATCCGAAAGTGACGCTTGTTTCGGGTCATCAGCGGAAGGTGCTTGACGAGGGCGGTGGCGGCAATGAGGGCATCGCCTTTCTCAAGTGATGGGTGCTGGCGGCGAAGGTCGGAGTATCGTGTGGTGATTGAGTCAGAGAGAGTAATGAGACGGCATTGGGCCAACTCGGCCAGAATGGCGGCTCGTTCGTTGTCGCGGAGACCAGGCTTGGTCAAGAGTTCTTTTTTCGTGATGGTTGAATAGTAGACAGTGAAACGGTTGGAATCGAACAATGCGTGGAACCGACCGGTATTGAAGTAATCGATGAAAATATCAGTATCTAAGAGGAGCGAGATTTTTGCCATGCTTCAATCTCGTCCAGAAACGTATCATCAGACCGTTTGCGGCCCTGCTTCCGTAACGCGCTGACGTAGGCGGCACTGTCGCTCACGTCCGTATGCCCGTATGGGTTGAATTTTTCCCTCACGAGATTTTCGAGTACGGTGACTGGATAGACTCCCCTGCGTTTGGCGGCTTTGACGACCACGCTCTTCAGCGCAGGATCGAATGAGAGCGTCCACTTTTCTTTTTTTAACGCGACCTTGGGCATGTGGCCTTTCCTTGTATCGCACGTATATTAGACGTATGGTTAGACAGTGTCAAGAAAATGCTGTGAATGCTATAATCCCGCGCTGCGAGGGAAGGGCTGAGTATGCAGTGCTGAGGACTGAGAGAGGCGAGTAGGAAAAACGGCATGGGTAATTCCATCACCATCAAGGGCGCGCGGGAGCACAATCTCAAGAACATCGACGTCGAGATTCCACGGGACAAGCTGGTGGTCATCACCGGCTTGAGCGGGTCGGGGAAGTCTTCGCTTGCCTTCGATACGATTTATGCAGAAGGGCAGCGGCGTTATGTCGAATCGCTCTCCGCCTATGCCCGGCAGTTTCTGGAACAGATGGGGAAGCCGGACGTCGATTCGATCGAAGGCCTGTCTCCCGCAATTTCCATCGAGCAGAAAAGCACGAGCCACAATCCCCGTTCCACCGTCGGGACTGTTACAGAGATCTATGATTATCTCCGTCTCCTTTTCGCCCGTGTGGGGCGGCCCTACTGCTTTCAATGTGGTGAGGAAATCACGGCGCAAACCGTCCAGCAAATGGTCGATGCCATTGCCGCGCAGCCGGAAGGGATGAAGTTCCAGATCCTGGCGCCGATCGTCCGAGGGCGGAAGGGAGAGTATCGGAAAGAATTGCTGGAGATGCGCAAGGCGGGATATGTGCGCGCCAGGATCGATGAAAAGATCGTGGATCTTGGCGAGGATCTCACGCTCGATAAACAGAAGAAGCACACGATTGAGATCATCGTCGATCGGTTAGTGATGAAGTCGGGGGATGCGTTGATGCGCCGCTTGGCGGATTCTGTTGAAACATCAGTCAAACTGACCGGCGGGCTGGTCGGTGTGTTGACAGAGGATGGTCAGACAAGGCTCTACAGTGATCGGTTGGCCTGCATCAAGTGCGGGGTGAGTTACCCGGAGGTCACGCCACGCGTCTTTTCCTTCAATAGTCCGCATGGCGCATGCCCGGCTTGTGACGGGATCGGTTTTGCCGTGTCCCCTGGACATGAAGAGGAGGAAGACTTCACGCTGCTTGAGCCCTGTGAAGTCTGTCATGGGGCACGACTCAGGCCGGAAAGCTTATCCATCAAGCTCGCCAAGAAATCGATTGCCGAGGTGACCAAGCTCTCCGTTCGTGCGGCGGCTGATTTCTTTCTGTCGCTCAAGTTTACCGATCGTGAGTTAGTCATTGCGCATCGGATTCTCAAAGAAATCCGCGAACGGTTAGGGTTTCTCGTCAACGTGGGGTTGGACTATCTGACGCTCGATCGGGCGGCGGCAACGTTGTCTGGCGGCGAGGGGCAGCGGATTCGTTTGGCGACGCAAATCGGGTCTGGACTGGTCGGCGTGTTGTATATCCTGGACGAACCGTCGATCGGACTGCACCAGCGCGACAATCGCCGGTTATTGCAAACGTTGCTCAGGTTGAGAGATCTCGGCAATACCGTCGTCGTGGTCGAACATGATAGTGAGACGATGCAGGCAGCCGATCATCTCCTGGACATGGGGCCTGGTGCAGGGTCGCAGGGCGGGTATGTGATCGCGCAAGGGACACCACAACAGATCATGGCCGATTCGAATTCGCTTACGGGCCAATATCTGCGTGGAATCCAGACCGTCTCGGTACCACAGCGGCAGCGGAAACCGAGAGGAACACTCTCGGTGATTGGGGCCGAGAAACACAATCTGAAAAATGTGACTGCACGAATCCCCCTGGGGCTCTTCACCTGTGTCACAGGGGTGTCTGGGTCAGGCAAGAGCACGCTCGTGTTGGAGGTGCTGTTTCATTCCCTCTCGCAACTCCTCTATCACAAAAAACCAAAGATCGATGGGTGCAAGGACCTGCGAGGAGTCGATGCCCTCGATAAAGTGATCGACATCGATCAATCACCGATCGGCCGCACACCGCGGTCTAATCCCGCAACCTATACAGGCCTGTTCGGGTACATCCGCGATCTCTACTCCAATCTTCCGGAGTCACGTGTCCGTGGCTATAAGCCAGGACGCTACAGTTTCAATGTGAAGGGTGGGCGCTGTGAGGCTTGTCAAGGAGACGGGCTCATCAAGATCGAAATGCACTTCCTGCCGGATGTCTATGTGACTTGCGAGGTGTGCAAGGGGCAACGGTACAACCGCGAGACGTTGGAGATTCATCACAAGGGGAAGAGCATAGCCGATGTCCTCAATATGACGGTGGACGATGCGCTGGAGTTCTTCGAGCACATCCCCTTGATCAAAACGAAGCTGCAGACCCTTCATGATGTCGGTCTGCACTATGTGAAACTCGGCCAGTCCGCAACAACGCTTTCCGGTGGTGAAGCTCAGCGAGTAAAGCTCTCACGCGAGCTCTCCAAACGGGCGACCGGCCGAACGATGTACATCCTCGATGAACCGACCACAGGCCTCCATTTCGCCGATGTGCAGCGATTACTCGATGTGCTGGATCGACTGGTCGAAGCCGGCAATACGGTGCTGGT
>JAHBWO010000124.1 GCA_019636945.1 Nitrospira sp.
GATCGAGCGCCAACCTATCCCTGAATGACTGCTTGACGATAGACAAGATCCAGTGCCTTGTCGACCAAGATCCGTGCACGCAATTCCTCAACGGAATCCTGACCGCCCGCCTGGATCATTTTGACAAGATCGGCTATCGGCACCCGAAGTTCCTTGGCTAATCGAGTGACTTCGTGGTTTAGATCATCCTGACTCACTGACAAGTTTTCTTTCTCGGCAATGGCTTCGAGAATCAGTCCCGCTTTGACACGACGATTTGCTTCTTCTCGATGCTCTTCACGGATCGCCCTCAGTTCCTCCGCAGCCGGTTCAGGAAGGGAGTCGGTGACTTTTCCACGCTGCCGTGCCTGCAGTTGCTGCCGTACGATCGTGGTGAGCTCTCGCTCTACAAGTGTGTCGGGAAGATCAAACTGATGGGTCTCAACGAGGCGTTTGAGAAGGGTGTCTTTGTAGGATTCTTCGATATCTTTCTTGAGCGCCTTTTCCATTTCACCGCGCAGTTTTTCTCGTAAGTCTTGGATGGAGGCGTACGGTCCACAGTCTTTCGCAAATTCATCGTCAAGAGCTGGAAGCGTCTTGCGCTTGACGCCCTTGATGTCGAGGCGGAATTGAACCACCTTTCCCGCAACTCGGTGATCCGGGTGGCTTACTGGATAGGTTTGCGGAATATCCACCACCTCACCTTCTTGCCTTCCCAGCAAATGCGCGTCTATTTCAATCCCCAGCAGGGAGGCCTTCGAACCCACGCGATGCAGTTGGCCTTCTTTTTTCGTCCCCTCGAGAGCCACTCCGTCCAAAAATCCCTCCAGATCGACAACGGCATAATCTCCATCAGCCAACGCTGTACCAGCTGGAGCTGCATCCAATCGGGCCTGTTGTTCTCGGAATACCTCGAGGGCACGGTCCACTTGTTCTTCGGCGACTGTACGCTTGTCGGCTTGCAGCGACATAGGACTGGGGGACTTATAGTCACGAAGTTCGATGGTCGGCTTGATTTCAACCGTCGCGGTAAACGTAAACGGGGAATCTTTTTTAATCTTGACGCGATCCAGAGGAGGTATATCCACCACGACCGGATGAATTCCCGCTTCTTTGATCGCTCGATCATAAAAATCAGGAACCAGTTTTCGAATGACATCTTCTTCGACAGTCTTGGCATACCGCTTTTCCAAGATTGCCAATGGGGCCTTTCCCGGTCGAAAACCAGGAACGTGAACCTGACGATTCAGCTCCACATATGCCCGCGAAAATTGTTGGGTGACCTCGGCGGCTGGCACCTCGATTTTCAAGGCACGTTTCATCGGTCCTAACTCAGTGACTTCCATCTTCATCGTCAAAATCTGGCTCCCATCCAGCTTAAGGGGATTCGGAATAGTGGTGCGAGAGGGGGGACTTGAACCCCCACGGTTACCCACGAGATCCTAAGTCTCGCGCGTCTGCCAGTTCCGCCACTCTCGCACAGTGGAGGATGCCGAGGAGCTGTTTCTATCTAGTAATCACGACAGCCTAAACACGCGATGTTGTATAGCGTTGTACCGTCGGACCCATACAAGTGTCAACCCATACGACCGAGGGTATTCCATACCTAGTATGAATGGCCCGATCCGGTAATAATGATGCCCTATCCATTGCCTTTGCTGTCTTCCCTCAATAGCGCACCTATGGTTCACCGCTGCTACAAACCGTAAACGGTTCTCACACACAAGGCCCTTGCCCAATCAACTTCGGTCGCCTTGCTGCTGTTGTACACGCATGCTAAGATGCCGATCTTTGCACTTCTCGATGCGGAGAGGTGCGAGAGTGGACGAATCGACATGCTTGGAAAGCATGCGTCTCGGCAACGGGACCGTGGGTTCGAATCCCACCCTCTCCGCCATCCCGCACTTCGTGTGTACCGGCCGTTCCTTACTACGTAGGGTCATTCGTAAGGGCGAACGGGCATACTTCGAGTGCGGACTGTTTGAAGTGGATTCAGATTCGAGAACAGGGGCTGGGCCCTGTGCAATAGAACCCTGTGAACCCCGCTAGATCCGGAAGGAAGCAACGGTAAGCAGCCAGTTCTGTGTGCCGCAGGATCACCTGGCCCCACTCTTTTGATGCTGTATCTCGTGAAGTGTCATTCGTGAAGCGTTTGGACTATAGACGAGATACGCTTCACGCGTAACGAACGACGCAACATGGACTACCAAGTCTCCGCGCGAAAATATCGACCCGGCACTTTTGATGATGTGATCGGGCAGCCTCACGTTGTTCAGACCCTCATGAATGCGGTTTCCACCAAACGGGTGGCGCATGCGTATCTATTTTCCGGTACGCGAGGCGTTGGAAAAACGACCGTGGCCCGAATCTTTGCCAAAGCCCTCAATTGTGCACAAGGACCCACCAGCCACCCCTGTGACATCTGCGAGAATTGTCGTGAAATCGCGCTGGGAAATTCGGTGGATGTCATCGAGATCGACGGCGCATCCAACACCAGCGTGGACGATGTCCGAGAGATCCGCGAGAACGTCAAGTTCGCGCCGTTTCGTGGTCAGTTCCGAGTCTATATTATCGATGAAGTCCATATGCTCTCTAATTCTGCCTTCAATGCCCTATTGAAGACGCTCGAGGAACCACCGACTCACGCAGTATTCGTTTTTGCGACAACAGAAATCCATAAGATTCCCGTGACGATCCTCTCACGGTGCCAGCACTACAACTTCCGCCGGATTGCCAGGTCCGAAATCGTCCAACGACTTCAACACGTGGCAGCTCAAGATCAGTTGACACTGGAGGAACGAAGCTTCCTGGCCCTGGCCCGTGCCAGTGAAGGCAGTATGCGCGATGCCTTGAGCTTGCTGGATCAAGCGATTGCCTACAGCGGCAAGGCCATCAGCCACGCGGATCTCGAGCTGCTGCTGGGAGCCGTCCCTCAAGAACTGGTACAGGAACTCATTCAAGCCATTTTGACCCAAGACAGCCCTGCGGCTCTCGCCAGCCTGGCCAGCCTCCTGGATAGAGGACATGACTTGCGGGCATTCTGTGCAGACGTCGTGGAACATATACGTAATCTGCTCATGGCAGCTGTCGTTCCCAGCACGACCGAGCTCAAAAGTTTGATTGAGACTTCGGAAGAAGATCTCAATCAGCTTTCGTCGGATGCCAAGACGGTGACGCCTGAACAAATCCAAGAACTACTGGCCATCTTCATTCAGGCGGAAGATTCATTGCGATTCAGCGCTCACCCCCGTTTTGTGATGGAGACCGCAGCCGTGCGGGCGACACGACTGCTGCGCCCGCGCCCGAGTGACTCCCTTTCTCCACAACAGATATCCCCGTCCCCAAGCCATAAACCCTTGGCTGCATCAGAAGGACACAAAAACACGCCGTCCGCTTCACCAACCTGGAAGCCGACCAACCAGCCTCCCCCTGCGTCTAAGGCGGGAAAGGTTGAGCGACCGGTCCCCTCGCCCGATCCTTCTCCGAAACCCATAGTCGATTCAACGGCTACCACCCCAGCCACCGAGTCCGCTCTGATTTCTCCTCAACCATCAACATTGCGGTGGGAATTGGTCCAAGAAGAGATTGCGGCGTCGTTTCCAAACATCGCCCCGTTCCTCGAGGCTGGTCGCTTCGTTGGATTAGAAGGCGGCGTTGTCACGATCGGATTTGCCAAACAGGCTACAGTGGCCAGAGCTCGACTTGAGAAGGAAGAAAATACCAGAGTGATCTCGCAGTTATGTGAACGGCAAGTGGGACCGCCTATCCGCGTCAGAATTATCGAGTTAACGGAGACCCACCCTCAAGGACCGACGATGGCCCAGGCACGGGCAGCCAAGGAACAGGAACATCGGGCGGCGTTGTTTCAACAGGCAAAGACAAATCCAACGGTGAAGCAGGCGCTCGAGATATTCGGCGTGGAGTTAGCAGAAGTCCGCAGCATCGCCCAACAGGAGGCAAGCGAATGAAGAACCCCTTCGGCAATATGAACAACATTCTCAAGCAAGCTCAGGCCATGCAAGAGCAGATGGCCAAAATCCAAGAGCAGGCCGCATCCAAAACCACCAGTGGGACAGCAGGCGGCGGGATCGTGACCGTCACGGCAAATGGGGCCATGCAGATCGTCAGCGTGGCAATAGACCCGGAGGTCGTCAAGGGCGGCGATGTCGACATGCTCCAGGATCTGGTCGTGGCCGCCACGAACGAGGCACTCCGTAGAGCCAAGGAATTGATGGAAGGTGAGATGAAAGCCTTGACGGGCGGGATGAAAATCCCAGGTCTGTTCTAGCAATGGCCGTGGATCAGCAGGGCCTACTCGCACGACTCATCAAAGAACTGGTCCGACTCCCCGGAATCGGTCATAAGAGCGCACAACGGCTGGCCTTTCACCTCATGAAGATGGAGCGGGAAGACGCCTTACGGCTTGCCGATGCCATACGAGCGGTCAAGGATGGGTTGGCGTTTTGCAGTCAATGCCGGAATATCGCAGAAGGGGAGCTGTGTGAGTTTTGCCGTGACCCGAAACGCGATCACAGCAAGATTTTCGTGGTTGAGGAACCCAGTACCCTCTATGCCGTTGAACGAGCCGGGGCCTATCGTGGGCTCTATCATGTCTTATTAGGTGCCCTCTCTCCGTTGGATGGGGTAGGCCCCGGAGACATCCGGGCCGAAGAACTCATTGAGCGGGTTAAACTTGGCGGGGTCGAAGAAGTCATCCTGGCAACAAATCCCACCATCGAAGGAGAGGCCACAGCCATCTATCTCACTCGAATGCTCAAGCCGTTCGGCATCCGCGTGTCTCGTATCGCCTATGGCATTCCCGTCGGTATGGATATCGAGTACGCGGACGAAGTGACCCT
The DNA here is from genome assembly GCA_019636945.1 of Nitrospira sp. Lineage (GTDB taxonomy): Bacteria > Nitrospirota > Nitrospiria > Nitrospirales > Nitrospiraceae > Nitrospira_D. The sequence continues at coordinate 4,839 of JAHBWO010000124.1, forward strand.
CCTCAAATCGATCGAGGGGCGCCGAGATTTATAGCCTTTTGGTACCTAACAAGCCCGCGTTGACCCCCTCTCATTGAGGTTGATATATTCTCCGTATACATCAATATATCCAACTTATCCGACAGCGAGCCCTAGTCATGAAAACACCTCCCGCTAAGAAGCAACCTGCTTCGGTCACGCATCAAGCAGCTAGTTCTGCGAGTGCGAAGTATCCCGACATCCGTCAGGACCTTGAGCGCCAACGTGCGGCAATTCTCAGTGAGACGGGTGAGGTTCTGACACACCGAGAAAACCCCGAAACATTTCCCGATGTCAGCGATCAAGCCTCTGCCGAAGTTGATCAGGGCTTCTCCATGCGCATTCGAGACCGAGAACGGAAGTTGTTGAAGAAGATCGACGAGGCGCTCGACCGGATGAATACCGAGACTTATGGGATTTGCGAAGGGTGTGGCGGAGAGATTCCGTACAAGCGGCTCAAAGCTCGTCCGGTCACCACCTTGTGCATTGAGTGCAAAACTCTTCAAGAGCAGGAAGAACAAGCTCGAAGCTGATCTCGGGGTCTTCTCCCTGCTCGTAGAAAACAACCCCCTATTGCTTCAAGGCCTTGATACGCTCTTTGGCATGAACAATCCGGTCCGCTTCCTCCGGGATGCCTTCCACGATCGCGACATAGGTTTCGTATTCCGAGAGTGCACGTTTGGGATTCGTTGCTTCAGAAGCCTCGGCCAAGTTGTATCGAGCCAAGGCATAGTTGGGGCGTAGGACGATCGCTCGCTCAAACGAACTCAAACCAGCAGCCTTGTCGCCAAGCTTGACCTGGACCGTACCCAGGTTATTCAACACCTCAGGAACATTTGGCCGGAGCGTGAGCGACTGGAGCAATTCCGCTTTCGCCTGCTCCACCTGCCCCTTGACCAGTAAGGCTACACCAAGTTTATGCCGGGCTTCGGCCAGCCAGACCTTGTTCGTGAATCCGCTCCTAATGGCTCGCTGGTAGGCATCCGTGGCGATGTCATAGTTCTTCTCACCACAATAGGCGAGCTGCGCCGTTTGCCCCCGTGCGAATTGCTGCAACGAGGGGAACGGTTCCTTATCCTCGGTCCCCTGACTCTCCATAGTCTGGCCTCCCATACCCCCAGCCGGCTGACGAAGTCGGTCAAGAAATTCACGCCGGTAGGGAGAAAAGAGTCGCACATAGGGGTCGATGGTAAAGGAGGCCTGGAGCAGGATCGGACGGTCGCGTAATCCGGTCACGAGATATTGCGTGGTGCTTTTTTCATCACCAGTCTCCAAAAGCGAACTGCTCTCCATATTCGCTCGTGTCTCCAATTGAGCCACGTTCAAATAGAACTCCAGAGAGGGCTTCAGACGGGAAAGCGTATCACGCAGCATCGGATAGGGGGCCAAATCGAGCCCTTTGGGAAACGAAAAGAGCGCCCCAACCAGCACACCGTCCTCATCGAAAAAATAGGATTCGTCTCCGTGCGAGGTACTGCGCGCGCCAATAGTGGTGAGTTCCTGACCGCTGCCCCAGTCTCTCGAGAGCTGCGCTGCAGAGGGATGTTTGAGCAAGAAGTCCGCCTTGCGCTCACAGAGGGCTGTCGAAGCCAAGAGTACAAGATCGCTCTTGGAAGGAGGGAGCGGAGGCCGCACAGGGGCATCTGATCCCGCGCATCCCAGAGCGAGCCCCATTGGCATGAGCAGGCCAGCGCAGAACCAGTATTGGATCGACCTCAGGAAGGGACGCATCGGGCGACAACAATAGCACGATTTGACCGGATTCGAGCGACGCGGAAACAAAAAAGGCCCGCTCTTCGATATGAAGAGCGGGCCTTACTTTTTAGCGAACAGACTCGTTCAACTACTGGCGTTGGGCATCCAACATGCTATCTTCCGCAGTGTACCCATGGAGATAGGGAGAGCTACCGCCAACACGATAGATCGGACGATTGAGCCCATAATCGAACGCGTGTCCAAGCGGATGCGCAAGGAAGCCCAACCATCGAAGCGGATGGTCATTGATGGCCGATCCTGCCGTGGGGGAAGAATAGACCAAGGCGGTACTGTCCAGGATGTTATAGATACTCGTCGGGGGAACGTATTCCCGATCATTCATCCCGGCACTCTGTTGGTGTGTCGTGCTGCAACCCGTTGCCATCAACAGCAGCGTGAGGACTCCGATACCCATCACAGTTCCTCTCATAGCATGACCTCGCTTGTTTCGACGCCTAGTACTGGAATCTCGAACCAGACACGCCACAAAAGACAAACTGAAGTCTAGCCGACAACCCGGTTTCTGTCCAGGAATCGAGAGCTTTGGCTGGCAGAGTCCCCTTAAGGGAATCAAGAAGAAAGCGTATGGTGGGCGATACAGGTATCGAACCTGTGGCCTCTTCCGTGTGAAGGAAGCGCTCTACCACTGAGCTAATCGCCCGACCGGAAGCGAATCCGAAAAGCGGCCAAACTCTAGCACTGTGTCTTGGGAGCAGTCAACGCGGAGGTCGTCTTCCCAACTCAGTGCCAGCGGATGAAATTTCTCTTTCCATAGATAGAGCACTCCCCACGAGTAGCACCCCGTATGGCCGATCAACCATGCAACTCCGTGTTCGCGCCTTCTACAGCTCCACCTGGCTTGATCTCCAGCCAGAACATCAGGCTACTGAGAGTTGTGGAGGGACCATGCACTCGGGACCATGCCTATCTTAGATAAGCTGCTCTGATTGAAGGACTCACCAGAAATAGACTCCTCATGCACAACACGCTTTCACCAGCCCTTTTCCTTGACAGAGCAAAAAATCGATTCGTACAATGCGCCTTCACTCTCCAATCATTGGATGTTCCAACATACATGCGTGACGACATTATCATCGTAGGCGGGGGTCTGGCTGGGTCGGAAGCGGCCTGGCAAGCGGCGAATCGTGGCGCCAAGGTCACGCTCTACGAGATGCGCCCCAAAGAGATGACGAAGGCGCACAAGACCGGAAATTTAGCAGAACTTGTCTGCTCCAATTCACTCGGATCGCTCGATCCTCTGAACGCCCCCGGCATTTTGAAAGAAGAGATGCGACGGCTCAATTCGCTGATTATCGCTGCAGCTGAGGAGGCCAAAGTGCCAGCAGGGTCGGCGCTGGCCGTCGATCGCGATGTCTTTTCGCAGTACATTACCCGCACACTCGAGGGCCATCCGAACATCCGCATTCTGCATGAGGAGATTGCGGAGATCCCAACGGATTGTTCCTGCATCATTGCGACCGGGCCCTTAACATCGGACAAACTCTCGCAGGCCATCCGCGCTGCCACCAAGTCCCAGCATCTCTACTTTTATGACGCCATCTCCCCGATCGTTGATGCAGACTCGATTAATATGGACATCGTCTTTCGCGCCTCGCGCTATGACAAGGGCGGGGATGATTATTTAAATTGCCCCATGACAGCAGAGCAGTACAATGCATTCTACGATACGTTGATGGCGGCGGAGAAGGTGCAGCCCAAGGAATTTGAGAAGACACCCTACTTTGAGGCCTGTGTACCGATTGAAGTGCTGGCCGAGCGTGGCCGACAGACGATGCAGTTCGGTCCTATGAAGCCAGTCGGATTGAAGGATCCACGAACAGGAGTCGAGCCAGCGGCGGTCGTGCAATTGCGCACGGAAAATATCCATCGGACCTGTTACAACCTGGTCGGCTTTCAGACGAAGCTCACCTATCCGGAGCAGAAGCGCGTGTTTCGCATGATCCCTGGGCTCGAACAGGCTGAGTTTCTCCGCTATGGGAGCCTGCATCGCAATACGTTTATCAATTCGCCCCTGCTGCTGCTGAACACATTACAATTTAAAGCCCGCGCCTCTCTCTTCTTTGCCGGACAGCTCGTTGGGGTGGAAGGCTATACGGAATCAGCTGCCATGGGTGGCCTCGCCGGCATCAATGCCGCGCGGGCCCTCACCAAGCAACCCTTGATCACACCGCCACCCACGACGGCGCATGGGTGCCTCGTGTCCCACGTGGCCTCATCAGATCCTCGCCACTTCCAACCGATGAACACCAATTTTGGCCTGTTCCCTCCCTTGGCGAATTCCCCGAGGGACAAGGAGAAGAAGCGTCGTGCACTGAGCCAACGAGCCCTTGAGGATTTTGACGCATGGAAGACGCAATCAAGGCTTTCGTAATGTACCTCCAAATCGAACGCAATGTGTCCCCCGAGACGACCCGCAATTATCGCTCCGACCTTCAGCAGTTCACCAGGTTCCTCAGAGGCACAAGGAAGGGGAGATCATCCATTCCGGTTGACTCGATCACCAGTGACGAGATTCGAGCCCATCTCCTCTCACTGGATCGCCAAGGCGAGAAGGCGGCGTCCCTGGCAAGAAAGATGGCGAGCCTGCGCAGTTTCTTTCGCTTCCTTCTTCGTGAAGCGCTCGTAAAAACCAATCCGACGGAAACGCTGAGGAGCCCGAGACTGCCCAAACGCCTCCCTCGTGTGCTCACCAAGGATGACGCGGCAGCTCTTATGACGTTTCCCGCGGGTCCCTCGCCTCTCTCTCTCCGTGACCGTGCCCTGTTGGAAACGTTGTATTCGACTGGAGCGCGGGTGAGCGAAGTCGTCGGGATCAATCTCAATGATCTCGACGGAGCGGACGGCATCGTGAGCTTAAAAGGGAAAGGTAGGAAGGAACGGCTGGTCCCAATCGGCGATGTAGCGCTGCAAGCCATCCGCGAGTATCGCCTGTCCTTGAAGCCGACTCCTGGCAATCGTCATCCGGCATCTCCGATATTCCTGAATCATCGTGGTGGACGGTTGACCACCAGAAGTGTCACCAAGATGGTCGCCCGGTACTCCAGCCGTCTCGTGAGTGGAGCGGTCAGTCCCCATGCCCTCCGGCATTCATACGCCACCCACCTTCTCGACGAAGGAGCCGATCTCCGATCGATCCAGGAACTACTCGGCCATGCCTCCCTGAGCACCACGCAAAAATATACGCATGTGGCGATGGACCAACTGCTCGCGGTCTACGACCGAGCCCATCCGCGAGCCCATACGACTCGCCCTCCACATGGAAAGGATCCCAAATCATCATGAAAATCCGGTCAACGACCGTTCTTTGTGTCCGTCGCGACGGACGGGTCGCCATGGGCTGTGACGGCCAAGTCACTGTCGGCACCACAGTCATGAAGCACAATGCCAAGAAGATTCGGTGTTTGCATCACGACCAGATCTTGGCTGGATTTGCGGGAGCCACGGCGGACGCGTTCACGCTCTTTGAAAAATTCGAGGGCAAACTGGAAGAGTACAGAGGAAATCTCACGAGGGCCGCGGTCGAGCTGGCAAAAGATTGGCGGACGGATCGCGTGCTTCGCCGCCTGGAAGCGCTTCTGGCCGTCGCCGGGCGCGAGCAGTCGTTCATCATTACCGGGACCGGCGACGTCGTCGAGCCGGAAGACGGCATCCTGGCCATCGGGTCGGGCGGCCCCTATGCGCTGGCAGCAGCCAGAGGATTGCTCCGCCACTCACAACTGGAAGCCCCGGTGATCATCACTGAAGCCTTGACCATCGCGGGGTCTATCGACATCTACACCAACCAACAGATTCTTGTTGAAGAACTTCGAGGATAATCCACAATGATGAAGTCGCTCGCGAATGAGCCCGTCGCATTGAATCTCAATAATCTCACGCCCCCTCAGATCGTTGAAGAGCTGAACCGCTATGTCATCGGACAAAAGGATGCGAAGCGCATGGTGGCCATAGCCCTTCGCAACCGCTGGCGCCGCCAGCAACTGTCGCCCGACCTTCGTGATGAGGTCATGCCGAAGAACATCATCATGATCGGGCCGACCGGCGTGGGCAAAACGGAGATCGCTCGGCGACTGGCTAAGTTGGCTGAGGCGCCTTTCATCAAGGTCGAAGCGTCAAAATTTACGGAAGTGGGTTATGTCGGACGCGATGTGGAATCGATCATTCGTGATCTCACCGAGCTGGCCATCAATATGGTCAAAACCCAACGCCTGGCGTTCGTGCAGCACAAGGCCGAACAACAAGCCGAGGAGCGCCTGCTCGATCTACTTTTGCCTCCACCCCCACCCCGGCCTGGATTTGTAGACAGTACGACCGAGACGACCAACCAAGTCCCTCATGACACCAACGAAGCAACCCGGTCAAAGCTCCGGCTCCAACTGCGAGAGGGCAAGCTGGATGAACGAACCGTTGAGATGGAAATCAAAGAGCGTGGTGTTCCGGTCGGCGTCATCTCCAATGTGGGTGGGCTGGATGACCTCGAGAACAATCTCCGCGACATGCTAGGCGGGATGTTCCAGGGCAAGAAGAAGAAGCGGCTCATGAAAATCCCCGAGGCGATCAAACACCTGACGCAGGAAGAAGCCCAGAAGTTGATCGATATGGATGACACCACGCGGGAAGCGATCAACAAGGTGGAACAGACAGGGATTGTGTTTCTCGACGAAATTGATAAGATCGCTGGTCGGGAGCGCACGTCGGGACCCGATGTATCCCGAGAGGGGGTACAACGAGATTTGCTGCCCATCGTAGAAGGCTGCACCGTCAACACGAAACATGGGCCGGTCGTAACAGATCACATCCTCTTTATCGCCGCCGGGGCCTTCCATGTGGCGAAACCGTCCGATCTCATTCCAGAGCTCCAGGGGCGCTTCCCGATCCGCGTCGAACTCAGTCCCTTGTCGAAAGACGATTTCGTCCGCATTCTGACGGAACCAAAAGGAGCATTGGTTCGGCAATATCAGGCCTTGATGGCTACAGAAGGGCTGGCCATCGAATTCGCTAAGGACGGTCTTGAAGAGATCGCGGAGATCGCCGTCCAGGTGAATGAACGAACCGAGAACATCGGCGCCCGTCGCCTCTTCACCATCATGGAGCGGTTGTTGGAAGAAATTTCTTTCGAGGGACCAGGCTGGCCGGACAAGCAGATCAACATCACCGCCGCCTACGTACGGGATCGATTGAAGGACATCGTCAAGGACCAGGACCTGAGCCGATATATACTCTGATAGCTGACAGCTATTAGTCGTCAGCTCTTCGATCGGAGGGCTGATCGCTGAACGCAAGCGGCTGGGAGCCACGCATGAACAAACTCATCAAAAAAGCCGACGTCTTAATCGAAGCCTTGCCGTACATCCGGACGTTTCGCGGCAAGACCGTGGTCGTGAAGTATGGCGGCCATGCGATGACGGACGCATCACTCAAGGAGCGCTTTGCGCAAGATGTCGTCCTGCTGAAGTATGTCGGCATCAACCCGGTCATCATTCACGGCGGCGGGCCGCAAATCGACAAGATGCTCGACCGACTGGGCATTCAAGCGAAGTTCCGCCATGGTGT